>DDZI01000085.1:1976-14848 GCA_002346305.1 Actinobacteria bacterium UBA3012
TAGCTAAGAAAGCTCCTAAGAAGGCAGTTAAGAAAGCCGCTAAAAAGCGTCGCTAAAGCGCTATAAATAGAATCAACGAAATCGGGGCTTGGGTGAGAAATCACCTAGGCCCCGATTTTTTTAAGGCTTATTTTAGGTTTGTTGAAGTAAGGTGCCCATATGGGTGAGATTAAATATCCACCGCCAAAGGGTTACCCACTTGGCGTAACTCCTTGGTTTAAATTTGGGGCCACATTAGTTGTTCCCTTAATAAAATTGATTTCAAAGCGTGAGTGGCGTGGGGCTGAGTACATTCCCAAAACGGGCGCAGCGATTGTGGTTTCAAATCACATCTCATACTTTGATCCACTTGTATTTGCACATTTTTTATATGGAAACGGACGAGCTCCAAGATTTCTCGGAAAATCTGAACTCTTTAAATTGCCAATCATCGGAACCGTTTTACGCGGTGCAGGGCAAGTGCCAGTTGAACGTGAGACCGAAAATGCGAAGTTTGCGTTGCATCATGCAGTTGCTTTTTTAAATGCCGGACATTTGCTTGGTGTTTATCCTGAAGGCACATTGACGCGCGATCCTTGGATCTGGCCGATGAAAGGTAAAACTGGTATTGCGCGACTTGCAATCATGACAAAAGTCCCAGTAATTCCATGTGCGCAATGGGGGGCCCAAGAGTTACTTCCTCCATATTCAAAACGCCCCTATCTTTTTCCACGAAAACTCACCAAAGTCACAGCAGGCCCACCGCTTGATTTCTCGCGTTGGTACGGACGGGAAGATGACATTGAGGCTTTAAATGAAGCAACCACATATGTAATGGATGCGATCACCGGTATGGTGGAAACCTTGCGTGGTGAAAAAGCGCCCGCACAGAGGCTGGATCCACGAACCACCTCTCTACCCCCAACTGGAAACTTTAGAAAGAAAAGCAAAGGATCGGATAAATGAGAGTAGCGATACTAGGTGCTGGTTCTTGGGGTACGGCTTTCGCACAAATTGCAGCTGATGCTGGAAATGAAGTTTCGATTTGGGGTAGATCACCAAAAACTATAGAAGAGATTAATACTGATCATCACAACTTTAAATTTCATCCTGACAATATGCTTCCAAAATCGATTACTGCGTCAACTGATGCTCAAAAAATATTGAAAGATGCAGATGTGGTGGTACTCGCAATCCCAGCACAAACATTGCGACAGAATTTAAGTGATTGGGGATCATCAATCCCGAGTGATGCATTTATTTTAAGTTTGTTAAAGGGTATTGAAGTTGGATCTCTGGAAAGAATGAGCCAGGTAGCAACAGAAGTTTTGGGTGTTGACGAGCAGCGCGTATCAGTCTTGACTGGACCAAATTTAGCTGGAGAAATTATTAAGCGCGAACCAGCTGCTTCGGTAATTGCATGTAGCAATGAAACAAATGCACATCACTTGCAAGACATGTGCGCCACTCCGTACTTTCGACCTTACACATCAACGGACGTAATTGGCTGCGAACTTGCTGGCTCAATTAAAAACGTAATGGCGTTAGCAGTTGGAATGGCAATTGGTTTAGGCATGGGTGACAACACCAAAGCCACCGTGATTACACGTGGCTTAGCTGAAACTGCCAGGCTGGGTGTTGCGATGGGTGCAGATCCATCAACATTCGCTGGTCTTGCAGGGATGGGTGACTTAGTTGCTACCTGCTCCTCACCACTTTCGCGAAATAGATCTGTTGGTGAACTACTAGGACGTGGATCTTCCATGGACCAAGCTAGGGCCATCACAAAAACAACTGCAGAGGGAGTCAGTTCAGCACCTGCGGTTCTTGCTCTCGCTAAGAAATTTCAAGTTGATATGCCAATTGTTGAAGCAGTCGTCGATGTTGTGCAAAATTCATTACCACCGGCCGAAGTTGTTAAACGTTTAATGAACCGCACAACTCGTTCTGAGTATTAAAATCAGACTCATGGGAGATTCGGCTCAAGTAAAAGCTAAATTAAGAGTTGGAGTTATCTGCGGAGGAGCAAGCAGCGAACATTCCGTATCTTGCTTATCAGCGGCCTCCTTACTGAAAGCTATCGATCGAGAGCTATTCGAAGTAACGCTTATTGGAATTACCCAAGAAGGCAAATGGGTACGCTTAAAAGATGATCCATCCTTAATCTCATTAAACGGAGACGAACTTCCAGTTGTGCCGACGGATGCACCCGAGATTTCATTAACCGAAGTTAAAGCAGAAATTGATTTAGCATTCCCTGTCGTTCACGGAACATTTGGCGAAGATGGAACTTTGCAATTAATTTTAGATAAAGTTGGAATTGTTTATGTTGGATCCGGGGAAAATGCATCTAGGGATGGGTTTGATAAAGGAGTTTCACGCAAAATTTATAGTGACGCTGGAATCCCAAGTACCAAGACGAAAATTTTGCTGCTTGCTGATTGGAAAGTTCAACAAAGCCGAATTGTGAGTGAGATTAAAGTTGAGTTTGAACTTCCATTGTTTGTTAAGCCCTCCAGATCTGGATCAAGCCAGGGAGTTGCAAAAGTAAAAAATTGGAACCAGCTCGAAGGTGCGATAAATGATGCACTTACCCATGACGATAAAGTTTTGATTGAAGAAATGATTTCCGGTCGAGAAGTTGAGTGTGGAGTGCTGGGGTCTAAAGCTTCCGCAATAGGTGAAATAAAGATTCTTGGTAACCATGAGTTTTATGATTTTGAAGCAAAATACTTGGACGATGCCACTAAGTTGATTGTTCCGGCTGAGATTCCAGAAGAAGTTGCCAACCAGATTAGAGCGTATGCGATTCAAGCATTTAATTTAATTGGGGCAGAAGGTTTGGCTAGAGTTGATTTCTTTCTAAAACCTGACGGATCTTTGGTCTTAAATGAGATAAATACCATGCCTGGATTCACCGCAACTTCGATGTATCCAAGGTTATGGCAAGCAAGTGGAATTACTTATCAAAATTTAATCACTGAACTTATTAAACTTGCCCAAAAGAAAGTTAAGTAATTACTCGTTAACCACTGGACAGGTAAGAGTGCGAGTGATGCCAGGAACTGCTTGAACTTTGGCAAGAATTAAGCGTCCGAACTCCTCCATTGATGCAGATTCGGCGCGCATGATGACGTCGTATGGACCGCCAACACCTTGAGCCAAACTGACTCCAGGAATTGCCCCAACTGCTTTAGCAACGCCAGCAGCTTTTCCAACTTCAGTTTGAATAAGAATGTATGACTGAACTGACATGGGCTACTCCTTAACTGGCAGGTATCTAATGTTCCGAGGGTAGCGCGGAGTAGGCTCAGGGCGAAAGTCAATTAAGTAAGCGACTTTTACACGCCAGTTAAAGGGGAAAAAGGGGAGGCGGTCACTTTGAGCCTGCAGGTAGCGCAGATTGGTGAGGGAGCGCTCATTGCCGCCTTGGGTGAAATCTTTGTAGAAGTGCAAAATCTTAAAAACCAAAAGAATTTGCTCTTTGGAATTGGCGATGATGGAGCAGTTCTGGCACCAAGTGAATTAGCAACTGTAGCCACAATGGATTTAGCTGTTGAAGATGTTCATTTTAAAACCGATTGGTCCACGGCGCATCAAATTGGATCGAAGATAGCTGTTGCGAATATCGCGGACATTTACGCGATGGGTGGAGATCCACACTCTTTGTTGGTTGGAATTTCCCTAACTGGGAAAGAAGAAGTTGATTGGGTTTTAGACCTTGCCCGTGGAATTGCAGAAGAAGCCAAGAAAGTCGGTGCACAAGTCATTGGTGGCGACACTGTTCGAGGTGAAAAAATAACAATTGCAATTACCGCACTAGGAAATACAAGTGAACCTATCTATCGAAGTGGTGCAAAAGTGGGAGACCATTTAGTTATCTCTGGCCTTCCCGGTGCGTCTGCTGCAGGTTTGGCTTTACTCAAAGCCGACAAAAGAGCGTTATTCCCAGAAATAACGAAAGCACATCTACAACCTTCAGTAGATGGAAAGAAAGCTCATGCGTTAATTTCTGCAGGTGCAACAGCAATGTGCGATTTAAGTGATGGATTATTAGTTGATGTAACCAGAATCAGCGAAGCGAGCGGAATCGGCATGAGGATTAATCTTGATAATTTGGATTTATCTTCTCTGTCTGAGGTCGGAATTGAATTGGCAGTTGATCCGATTAGTTGGGTATTAACAAGTGGAGAAGAACATCTTTTTATTGCGACTTTGCCGCCAAGTGCAGCGCTTCCGGAAGGAGCACTTCAAATTGGCGAAGTTATTCAAGGATCAGGCGTTGAGGTAGTAGGAGAGTTTGCAGATGCGCGAACAGCAATTGGAAGTAGTTCAATAAGTTTGAAAAAATGGCAGCATTTTGAAAAGCGAAGCAGTAATTAACGAGTAACTTTTCCAGCTTTCAAGCAAGCGGCACAGACATTTAAACGCTTTGGGGTTACGCCATTAATCATGGTGCGAACGCGCTGGATATTTGGATTCCAACGACGACGGGTACGACGATGTGAGTGGGAGATGGAATTCCCCCAGATTGGCCCTTTGCTACAGATGTCGCACTTGGCAGCCATCATCGCCTCCTAAATTTCAGCTGATTTCTTACGCTGCGTTAACTGCTGCAGCGGCGTAAGGGTAGCCGGTAAGAGGGGCTTCGAGCCAATTGAGGAGTGGATCCAGAGTAATCTGGCCATGATGAGCGAGTTAGATACCCCCCGGTTCCGCGCCTGGCTCGAACGAGCATGGAGCGAAGTTTCACAATCGCGGGCTCAATTAAATGCGGAAAACCTCTACCCGGTCGCCGATTCGGATACCGGATCCAATCTTGAAGCAACGTTAGAGGCGGCAGTGACTGCCATGCGGGCCGAAGATTCAGAAGAGTTGGGAGATGTTGCCGATGCTGCGGCCCGTGGTGCACTTGGTGGGGCACAAGGAAATTCCGGCGTTATCTTGAGTCAGATTTTTCGCGGATTTGCAGATGGGATTCGTGATGGTTTGCCACAAGCATTTGCACGGGCGCACGAAGCTGCACAAAAAGCTGTTACAAATCCAAAAGAGGGAACAATTTTATCTACAGCACGTGCAGCCAGAGATGCAGTTGCATTACGAGTGGGTGAGATTGGCCGCGATGGCGCAGTTGCACTTGATGCATGGCGCGCTGCTCGGGCCTCAACATTGGATTCAGCAAACAATCCGCCACATCAAGATGCAATGGGAACTATTGATGCCGGAGCACATGGAGTTGAATTAATTTACGGTGCACTCGCATCTATGTTGGATCCGGATTTAGTGATTTCACAAATTCCAAGTAGCGCGAATGTTAAAGAGCGTGCTCATGCATCAAATGTAAATCATGCGAGTGATGGTGAGTTTGAAGTTATGTTTTCTATGCGTGATCTAAATTATAATCAAATTTCTAACTTGCAAAAAGGACTTACGAAATTAGGTGAAAGTCTTTTAGTTGTGGGGGATAGCCAACTTTGTAAAGTTCATATCCATACAGATTTTCCAGGAGAGATAATTGAAGTTTCATCTCAGTTTGGAAAAGCTTCTGAAATTAAAATTACACATCTTACATCCTCATTGGGTGTCGACGAAAAAAGTTTAGAAGTAGGAACTCGAAAATTAATCACCGTTGCAAATGGTCCAGGTTTAAGTGAATTAATGCGCGAATCTGGAGTTGGAGTAATCGATGCATTTAATTCGCGTCGCGTACTTGCTCAAGAGTGGGTTGATGCAACTGAAAGTGCTCGTGAAGTAGTTTTGATCCCAATTGATCCACAAAGTTGGAAATCAGCCCAGGAAGCGATAGTAACAATTCGCCGAGCTGGAGTACGAGTCGCAGTTCTATCTTCGCGATCACCACTTCAAGCGTTATCTGCGATATCAACTCATAATGAAGATGCTGATTACGATGATGAAATTGTCGAGATGACAACTGCAGCCAGGCAAACGCGATCAGCAACAATTGCACGTGCTCCACGGGATATGAGCACCGCCCTAGGTGAAGTTAGAAGTGGTGATGTACTGGCTTTGGTAGATGGGGAAGCGATAGTTACCGGATCAGATTTAATTAAGGTTTCGATTGAGTGTGTGGACCAGATGCTTGATCATGATGGAGATTTAATTACTTTAGTAATGGGCGAGAGCGCCCCAAAAGAGCTTGCAGACGAAGTACAAAAACATCTAGCAAAAAATCACAGCCAAGTTGAAGTTACAACATATATAGGCGGACAGGCCTGGTATCCACTTTTGATTGGTGTTGAGTAGAAAAAATATGGCTGGATTAACTGACCGCCTCTCTAAATCACTTGGTGATCGAACTGCAAAAGCGTTGAATACAACTTTTGGTTATACGACAATTGGTGATTTACTTCGCCATTATCCAAGAAGATATGTTTTACGTGGTGAGTTAACTGATCTAAATCAGTTGAAAGAGGGCGACGAAGTAACAATCTTGGCAAAAATTCATTCTGCGACTACTCGCGCAATAAGAGGTAGAAAAGGTTCGATTTTGGAAGTAATCGTCACCGACGGAAAAGGTCGCCTAGCTTTAACTTTTTTTAATCAAGCCTGGAGAGAGAAAGATTTACGTGTTGATCGAGAAGGATTATTCGCTGGAAAAATCTCGGTTTATCGAGGAGTTAGACAACTCTCACATCCAGATTATTTATTGATTCCAGATGGAGTTGAAAGCGAAGAAGCCGCCGGAGAGTTTGCTGGAAAAATTCTTCCGGTTTATCCGGCAACTTCAAAATTTCCTTCTTGGAAAATTGGACAGTGCATTAGGACAGTTCTAGATGTGCTTGATGCAATACCAGAACCACTGCCAGATGAGTTACGTTTTGGATTGCCTACACTTAATGAAGCGCTACACGGTATTCACCTACCCGAGAGTCAATCAGATGCAGATTTAGCCCGTAAGCGATTGATATTTGATGAAGCTTTATCTCTGCAGCTTTTATTGGCCCGAAGACGCGAACAACACAAATCATTGAAAGCTACTCCACGATTAGTTCGTAGTGGAGGTTTGCTTGAATTATTTGATGCCCAACTACCTTTTGAATTAACAAATGGACAAAAAGAAGTAGCAGCACAGATTCAAAGTGATATGGATGCTGACCATCCAATGCATCGTCTATTGCAAGGAGAAGTTGGATCTGGAAAAACAATAGTTGCACTGCGCGCTGCTCTTACGGTTGTCGATAGCGGTGGACAAGCTGCGTTACTGGCACCTACTGAAGTTTTGGCGCAACAACATTTCCGGTCGATTTCAAAATTGATGGGAGATTTGGCGAGTGCAGGAATGCTTGGAGGAAGCGATAGGGCTACACGTATTTCAAAGTTAACAGGTTCACTTAATAGTGCCGAACGAAAAAATGCCTTAGCCGAAATTAAGAATGGTTCAGCAGGAATAGTGATTGGAACTCATGCGCTTCTGACAGAAGGTGTTGATTTCGCTGATCTTGGATTAGTAATAATCGATGAGCAACATCGATTTGGAGTTGAACAAAGAGATGCGCTTAGAGCAAAAGGTAATTTGCCTCCGCACGTATTGGTGATGACTGCAACTCCTATACCTAGAACTGTGGCGATGACTGTATTTGGAGATTTAGATATTTCTACTTTGCGCGAGTTGCCAAAAGGTCGTGCTGCAATAACGACTCATATAGTGGATGAAAGCGATAAACCACATTATTTAGAGCGAGCGTGGACGCGAATTGTCGAAGAAGTAAAAACAGGTGCACAGGCATATATCGTCGCTCCTCGCATCAGTGCGCAAGCAAGTGAAGAGTTATCACAAGAAGATTTGATTACAAATGCTTTGCTTGGTGTTGTAACGGCTGAAGATAAGCAAAGCATGTATGCAGTAGATGCACTTTTTGAGCAATTGGCATCTGGGCCACTTAAATCTGTACGAATTGCAAAGTTACACGGACAACTAAGTGCAGATGAAAAAGATTTAACCATGCAGAAATTTTCTGCAGGTGAAATTGATGTACTTGTCGCAACCACAGTAATTGAGGTTGGAGTAGATGTTCCAAATGCAACGGTGATGGTCATTATGGATGCGGATAGATTTGGCATTTCACAACTTCACCAGTTGCGTGGACGAATCGGCCGAGGAGAAAAGCCAGGTTTGTGTTTACTTGTGACTAAATGTGAGGCTGAATCAGTTGCCCATCAACGACTTGATGCAATTGCACAGACACTTGATGGATTTGAGTTAGCCCGGATCGACCTGGATCAACGCCGAGAAGGCGATGTGCTGGGCACTGCCCAATCTGGTTCGAGATCAGCACTGCGGTTATTGCGAGTCCTACGTGACGAACAATTAATCGATCAATCACGGACTATTGCGATTGAGATTATCGCCAAAGATCCTAAACTTGAGAAGTTGCCACATTTACGAGAAGAGTTGAATGCACTTGAAGCAGATGAACGTTCAGATTTTATTGAGAAGGCATAGTCAAGGTGAATAAAAAATGAGAATAATTGCTGGTACTGCCCGTGGCCGAAATTTGTTAACGCCAGCAAATATCACCAGACCAACTTCAGATCGCGCACGAGAAGGAATTTTTTCTTCGCTTACTTCCGAATTAGGAACTTGGGACGGAGTTGCCTTTCTTGATTTATTTGCCGGCACTGGAGCGGTTGGCCTAGAAGCATTATCTCGTGGCGCGGAAATTGTTGAATGTGTTGAAAAAGATCCGCAAGCTCTGCAAGTTTGCCGAGACAATTTTGAAATTGTTTCTAAAGGAATTGTTGAACTTGGAAAATTTAGAGCCCATGGTGGTGCGGTAAATACATTTATTAGGTCAGCATCGGGAAATTCTTTTAATGTGATTTTTCTTGACCCACCTTACGAATTTTCAAATGAAGATATTGAAAATATATTGACTGCTTTGGCATCCTCTTCTTTATTAGCTCCGGCAGCGATTGTGGCGGTAGAACGCCCATCAAGAAATTCTCCCTTTGCTTGGCCAGCCGGATTTACCGCTTCGAAAGAGCGTAAATATGGCGAAGCACTGGTCTATTTCGCTAGCGTGTCCCTATGAAGCGCGTAGTTTGCCCCGGATCCTTTGATCCGATCACACATGGACATTTAGACATCATTGGACGAGCAAGTGAAATCTACGACGAAGTTGTAATTGCAGTTTTGGTCAATAGAGAGAAAAGTTCATTGTTTACTGTCGCCGAACGCATTGAGATGATCAATGAAACGGTAAAGGGGTTTAAAAACGTGACTGTGGATTCTTGGAGTGGGTTGCTAGTTGATTATTGTCGGGCAAATTCCATCTCGGCAATCGTGAAAGGCTTGCGTGCGGTGAGCGATTTTGATTATGAATTACAGATGGCTCAGATGAACCAAGAGCTAGCTGGCGTAGAAACTCTCTTTATGGCAACCAGACCACAGTACTCATTTTTATCATCATCACTGGTTAAAGAGATTGCAACTTATGGCGGAGATGTATCGGCACATCTTCCAAAGACGGTTTTGGATTTGATGCAAACACGATTAGCAAAAATTAAGAGTAGTTCTAATAATGACCACAATGAAGATGGAAAGGCAGGTCGCTAATGGACTCACTCGATCGACTACAAAATGCCATAACTATGGTTGAAGAAGCTCGCGCAGTTCCTTTAAGTGCATCTTGCGTTGTACATCGCGGCGAGTTGTTGGGAATTCTTGATGAAGTTCGTGGATCGCTTCCGACAGACCTAGAAGCAGCGCAACAAGTTTTACTCGATAGAGATTCATTAATCGAACAAGGTCGCGAAAGTGCCGAAAAACTAGTGGAGATGGCGCGAGAAGAAGTGGCTCAAATGATTGCGCAAACACAAATTGTGATCGAGGCTCGGGTTGAAGCAGAACGTGTTTTACATGAAGCGCACACTGCAGCCGATGAGAAGAGTCAAGAAGTAGATGCGTATATTGATTCCAGGCTCGCTACTCTTGAAGTAATCTTGACCAAAACTATGGATGCAATTGCAAAGGGCCGCGAGCGAATCGCCGGCGCAAGTGAGAATGACGTACTTTCTCAATTAGCTGAATCTTAAAGAGTAATTGCGGAGAAATTAAATGATTACACCTAACCCAAAATTTATTCTTAGCTTAAGCGAGTTAAAACGCCATCCTGGTGAAAAAATTGATGTGGATTTACTCTTTCCATTAAATGAGCGAATTGGGATCGACATCATTGGCTGCGAAATTGGATCAGAGTTTTCAATATTGGGAAGAGTTGAAGCTGTATCAACCGGCGCGCTGTTGACCGTGGAGATAGAGGCAGATGCAACTGGGGAGTGCGTTAGATGTTTAGACCCAATTCGTTTGGAGATATTTACGACAGTTCAAGAGTTATTTCATTTTGAGCCGCCGGCAGATTTGGAAGAGGATGATGATCTGCCACTTTTAGTAAGTGACGATCAGATCGATATCTTGGCACCAATCGTTGATGCGATCTGCCTAGATTTACCTTTGGCTCCGCACTGCTCCGAGAGCTGCCTTGGCCTCTGCCCAGAGTGTGGGGAGCGCTTAACTGATGGTGCCCATACCCACGAGGCGATCGACCCCCGCTGGAGCGCCCTTGGGAATCTGCTCGATTTCCGGAAAAAGGAGTAGTTAGGGGATACTTTCCCCCTAGATCTCTTAGAGGAGTTGGCAATGCCAGTACCAAAGCGGAAGTTATCAAGGGCCCGCACTCGCATGCGTCGCAGTCAGTGGTTCACCACGGCTGCAAATACAGTTGAATGCGAACAATGCCGCCAACCTCGTTTGCAACACATCGCATGCTCAACATGTGGCACTTATC
Source organism: Actinobacteria bacterium UBA3012 (assembly GCA_002346305.1). Lineage (GTDB taxonomy): Bacteria > Actinomycetota > Actinomycetes > Nanopelagicales > Nanopelagicaceae > UBA3012. Next base: position 12,764 of record DDZI01000085.1, read on the forward strand.
GGGACCGCAACGTCCTTAACGTCTAATGCTCTCTCAGCTTTGCGCAAAAATCGGCGCAAACATTGATTTAGATTTACTTGAAGTTGCACTAACTCACCGTTCCTTCGCATACGAAGCAGGCGGATTGCCAACAAATGAAAGACTTGAATTTCTTGGCGATAGTGTTTTGGGCTTAATTGTTACTGATGAACTTTATAAAAGGTTTCCTGATTTGCCGGAAAGCCGACTTAGTCCACTCCGATCTGGAATTGTTAACACTAAAGCGCTCGCCGATGTAGCACGTAATTTAGAACTCGGAAAATATATTCGACTTGGCAAAGGTGAAGAAGTAACGGCTGGGCGCGACAAAGCTTCGATTTTGGCTGACACACTCGAAGCATTGATTGGTGCGGTTTATTTATCAGAAGGATTTACAAAAGCCGAGCAGATAATTTTAATGTTGCTAAATCCTGCAATTGATGAAGCGATAAATAAAGGTGCAGGCCTTGATGGGAAGACTGCACTTCAAGAGTTGGTTGCAGCGCGAGGCAAGAATGCTCCGGAATACACAATCACCGAATCCGGACCTGATCACGACAAGAGTTTCATTGCCCAGGTTTTAATCTCTGGGAAAGTAACCGGTGAAGGCCAGGGGAAAAGCAAGCGGGAAGCCGAACAAATCGCAGCGACTAAAGCATACGAAACTTTGTTAAGCGTGAGCGAATAAAATAAATAATGCCTGAGTTGCCAGAAGTTGAAACAGTAAGAAGTGGCTTAGAAAAATGGGTAATCGGATGGAAGATTTCCAAAGTGGATATTCTGCATCAACGGGCAGTAAGAAACAACACGACATATGATTTAAGAAAAGTTTTGCCAGGGCGAAAAATAGTAAAAGTCGATCGCCGTGGAAAATATATGTGGTTACTTCTAGATAATGATCAAGCTTTGATAATTCACTTGGGTATGAGTGGTCAAGTCTTGTTACCAAGTAGTAACGAAGCACCTCATAGACATTTACGAATTAGGTTATCAATCTCCGAAATTGATAAAGAGATTCATTTTGTGGATCAACGCACTTTTGGTCACATGACTTTGGATGATCTAGAAGATGGAATCCCAAAAAGTGTTAAGAAGGTTGCCCCAGATGTTTTTGAACCTGAGTATCAACAAAAGTTTGTGGTTGAAAAGATCAAAAAAAGTAACTCTGAAATTAAAAAATTACTGCTTGACCAAGGAGTCATGAGTGGGGTCGGAAATATCTACGCCGATGAAGCATTGTGGAGAGCCAAAGTCCACCCTCAGCGGATCGGAAAAGATTTAACGTCAGCCCAAATTGTGAAGATAATCGATAAATGCAAAGAGGTTATGAGCCAGGCGATAGCAGCTGGAGGAACCTCATTTGATGATTTGTATGTAAACGTAAATGGCGAAAGTGGGTACTTCGATCGCTCCCTGGCCGCGTATGGTCAAACCGGCACCCCTTGCCCCCGGCCAAAATGCCGTGGATTGATCACTAAAGCCAGATTTATGGGCAGATACAGCCATTTCTGCACTAACTGTCAACCAAAATCAGGCTAGATACTCCAGATCCAATGGTTAGATCTGGGCTAAGGGTAGGTTTGCCCCTGCGTAAGCCGAATTTCTTGAGCATGGGACAGAAAAAGGGGGTCAGTAGATGTATTTGAAAAGCCTGACCTTGAAAGGCTTTAAATCCTTCGCCTCTGCCACCACTTTGCAATTTGAGCCTGGCATTACCTGCGTAGTCGGCCCAAATGGTTCGGGTAAGTCCAACATTATTGATGCGCTCACATGGGTTATGGGCGAACAAGGCGCAAAAAGTTTGCGCGGCGGAAAAATGGAAGATGTTATTTTCGCAGGAACCACAGGTCGTGCACCTCTTGGTCGCGCAGAAGTAGCCGTAACAATTGATAACACTGATGGCGCATTACCAATTGATTTTACTGAAGTGACAATTTCTAGAATTCTTTTTAGAAATGGCACAAGTGAATATCAAATCAATGGTGAGAGTTCGCGCTTATTAGATATTCAAGAATTGTTAAGCGATAGCGGAATTGGCCGAGAAATGCATGTGATTGTTGGACAAGG
>DDZI01000085.1:14909-15297 GCA_002346305.1 Actinobacteria bacterium UBA3012
TGCATGTGATTGTTGGACAAGGCCAGCTAGACACAATTTTGTCTGCAAATCCAGAAGAGCGCCGGGCATTTATTGAGGAGGCGGCTGGAATTCTTAAGCACAGAAAACGTAAAGAGAAAGCACTTCGTAAATTAGATGCAATGCAGCAAAACTTTACGAGAATCCAAGATTTGTTAGCGGAATTGAGAAGGCAGTTAAAACCACTTGGCCGTCAGGCTGAAGTAGCAAAACGGGCAGCCACTATTCAGGCTGATGTGCGGGACGCGAAATTACGCGTGCTTGCCGATGATTTACTAACTTTGCGGTCAACACTTTCAGCAGATGTAGAAGATGAAACAGTTTTACGTAGCCGCCGAGGCGAAGTTGAAAGTGAATTGGATAGAACTAG
>DDZI01000085.1:15390-24585 GCA_002346305.1 Actinobacteria bacterium UBA3012
AGTGAATTGGATAGAACTAGAAAACGCGAGCAAGAATTAGAGGAAATATCACTCCGTGAAGCTCCAATTTTGGTTAGGTCCCAAGAGAATTTTTATCGACTAAATAGTTTGCGTGAACGTTTTCGTGGAACAGCGAATTTAGCAACAGAGCGAGCACGTTTCTTGTCTGACTCTGAAGAGATCCGGGCATCAGGGGTTGATCCAGATGCAATGGATTTGGAAGCTAAACAACTTCGTGCTGAAGAAGGAAAAATTCGCGATGGGATGTTGTTACAACAAAGCGCTTTAGAAAAAGCTTCACTAGAACTACAACATGCAGAGATCGCTTTATCGGCGCAAGAAAGTGAATTAGCGTCAGCATTGCGACAAGCAGCAGATGCGCGCGAAGGAAGTGCAAGACGCGAAGGTAGAGTCAATTCACTTCGTTCAAGAATTCAAGCAGGCGAAGCGGAAATCGAACGATTAACTCGCAACCGAGATGAAGCTTTGAACCGCGTGAGTTCTGCGCAACGTGAGTTTGCAACACGTGAATCAGAAATTGCAGGACTTGATGCTGGTGAAGCGCATTTAGATAGTGCCTATCAAGAAGCCAAAAAAATCTCAGACCAAGTACAAGCAAATTTGGAAAAAGTGCGGGATAACGAGCGCAGTAGTGAAAGATCAAGATCCTCAGTCGAAGCGCGCATCGAGGCGCTTAAGTTAAGTGTTAATTCAAGAGATGGCGGCGCTGCACTTCTAAATTCTTCTACAGAGGTAAACGCTCTTGGCTCTGTGGCTTCACTGATTGAAATTTCACCTGGCTGGGAAAGTGCGATAACAGCTGCACTTGGTTCCCTCTCAGATGCAGTTGTCGTTGGTCGTTTATCTGATGCCATCGATGCGCTTACTTTGCTTAAGCGCGAACAAGGTGGACGTGCCGAGATATTAGTTATGGGATCAGCAGAAACGAACTTGAATCAACCTGAAATTTCGTTACCTAACGGGGCTTACCGTGCGATCGACTTGATAAAAAGTGAACGCTTAGTTCGTTCGTTATCTCACGTACTTGCAAATACAGTTGTTGTAGAAAACCTCCAAGTTGCGCATCTGTTATTGCAAAGCAATTCAGAATTGCGTGTAGTGACTCGTGACGGAGACATTCTTGGTCGTGACTTAGTAGTTGGTGGATCAAAGAGTGAGTCTAGTTTGATTGAACTTCGAGCAGTAATTGACGAGAGTGAAAAATCTCTCAGAGAACTTACGCACAATGGTGAAAGACTTCGTTTTGAAATAAGTGCTTTAGAGACTCAATCTGCAGCAGCACGCGAAAATCTTGAAAAGTGCATTGCTCAATTGAATGAATCAGACGCGCATATGGCAGCACTTGCCGAACAAATGGGCTTAGCAAATCAAAATGTTCGCGCAGCATCAGCAGAAGCCGAAAGATTAGCCACGGCAATAACTGAAGCCCAAAAAGCATTGGAAGAGCACCGCAGTCAATTGACTCAGCTCGAAAATGAACCAGTTGAGCAGATTCACTTCGCGGAACCAGATACTGCTGCAATTGAAACCAAGCGTGAAGCTGTGGCAATTGCACGAAGTGTTGAAATGGAATCCCGTTTAGCTCTTCGCACAAGTGAAGAGAGAGCCACATCTACTGCTTCTCGTGCAGAGCAACTTGAAAAATCAGCCCAGGCTGAACGTGATTCAAAAGTCACAGCGATTGCTCGTCGTGAAAGTCGTGCCAAGGGAGCAATCACGGCACAAGCGATAGCCGAAACTGCTTATGAAGCATTAATTCAAATTGAAGTTTCAATTACTAAAGCCATGAATGAGCGCACTGAATTAGAAAATGAAAGAGTTTCACGTGAGGGTGAATTGCTAGCCGCAAGGGCAAGAAACCGTGAGTTAACATCTGAGATGGAAGCACTAACCGATAGCGTGCATCGCGATGAAATTGCCAGAGCTGAGCAGAAGTTACGTATCGAACAGTTAGAGGAAAAAGTTTACGAAGAGTTTGCAATCGATGCGCAAACCCATCTCGCTGAATATGGACCTGAGCGTGAAGTTCCAACATTTGTTCTTGACGATGAAGGTCAAGTGATCGCAACCGAGATGATTCCATACCGTCGCGATCAACAAGAAAAGCGTTTAGCGGCAGCCGAGCGGTCATTAGCGGTATTAGGAAAGATTAATCCGCTTGCTCTCGAGGAGTTCACCGCTCTGGAAGAAAGATCGAAATATCTGACGGACCAATTAGAGGATTTGAAAGCAACCAGACGGGATTTGCTCGAAATTGTCCGTGAAGTTGATGAGCGGGTAGAAATCATCTTCCGTGAGGCTTATGAAGAGACTGCACGTCAATTTGCTTTAATTTTCCCAAGATTATTTCCTGGTGGCGAAGGCCGCTTGTTGTTAACTAATCCTGAAGATTTGTTAACAACCGGAATTGAAGTTGAGGCGAGACCTCCTGGAAAACGAGTTAAGAGACTTTCATTACTATCCGGTGGAGAGCGTTCCTTAACTGCAGTCGCGCTTCTTATCGCAATCTTTAAAGCTCGTCCTAGTCCGTTTTATGTTTTGGATGAGGTTGAAGCCGCACTCGATGATACAAACTTAGGAAGATTACTTGGAGTTTTGGCTGAACTTCGCTCATCTTCACAATTAATTATTGTTACTCATCAGAAGCGCACTATGGAGATTGCAGATTCACTTTATGGGGTTTCAATGCGTGGTGATGGCGTCACTCAAGTAATTTCACAGCGGATTCGTGAAATCGAGAACGCTTAAATTATGGCTCTGTTTTCTGCAATCACATCTTTAATTTCGAAGTTGCGCGAACCAGGCGTGAATGCCGATCTTGACTGGAATGAAATTGAAAACCAACTAATTCAAAGTGACCTTGGACCAAAATTAAGCGTCGAATTGGTCGAGTTACTAAAGAAAAATTCAAAAGTATCTCTGGAAGAGGGGTTACTGGAATTATTAGGTAATGAAAGAGATAGAAATTTATTTAAGAATAAAAGCCCAAATGTAATTTTAATTGTTGGAGTAAATGGAGTTGGCAAAACAACCACAGTTGGAAAGCTGGCACATTACTTAGTCACCACTGGCAATAAAGTAGTGATAGGTGCGGCAGATACATTTCGTGCAGCCGCGACTGGCCAGGTAAGTACCTGGGCTGTTAATGCTGGAGCAACTTTAGTTTCTGGCAAAGATGGCGCAGATCCAGCTGCTATAGCTTTTGATGCAGTGGCCAAAGGATTTGAAATTGGCGCTGATTTTGTTTTGATTGATACTGCAGGACGTTTACACACAAAGGCGGGTTTAATGGATGAGCTATCTAAAATTCGCAGGGTGATTGAAAAACGTACCCCCGTTGGCGAGGTTCTATTAGTTATTGATGGAACCACCGGACAAAATGGGTTAGCCCAAGCGAAGATTTTTGGCGAAGCCGTAGGACTCTCTGGGGTGGTTGTGACCAAGTTAGACGGATCGGCAAAAGGTGGCATAGCTTTTGCGATCGAGCGTGAAGTTGGGGCTCCAATCAAGTTCGTGGGCATAGGTGAGGGGATTTCCGACCTGCAACCCTTTGAGGCTGCTCCTTATATTGCATCTCTCATTCGTAGTTAGTTGCCGGTTTAACCTGCCCGTAACACAACAGCCTATTTTGTGATCTTTTGGAAACCTTTACTGGTCATGTCCCGAAACAGTGCAACCAGATACTTCCCTTACTCAACGGCGAGTGCCAACTCCGAGGCTCAATTCGGATTCTCATTTAATCCCACCTGAACGTGAGGAAAAATTATGACTGAAGTAGTTTTAAACACTGGTGACACAGCTTGGATGCTCACCAGCACCGCATTAGTTCTACTTATGACTCCAGGTTTGGCACTTTTTTATGGCGGAATGGTCCGTGCTAAGGGTGTGCTGAATATGATGATGATGTCTTTTGTTTCAATGGGCATTGTCTCAGTGATTTGGGTCGTGTATGGATACTCAATGACATTTGGAAAAGATTTGGGAAATGGATTACTTGGTGATCCAACCGAATTTATTGGCTTGAAGGGTTTAATTGCCCCAGATTCTTTGTTTGGAACAATTCCAACCACTGTCTTTATCGCTTTTCAGGCGATGTTCGCAATCCTCACTGTAGCCCTTATTTCTGGTGCCATCGCTGATCGGGTAAAATTTAGCGCATGGGTGGTTTTCGTAATCGTCTGGCCAACATTAGTTTACTTCCCAGTTGCGCACTGGGTATTTGACTTTGATAGCGGAGATAACGATCCGGGAGGATGGATTGCAAATCAGCTTGGTGCAATTGACTTCGCAGGTGGAACTGCAGTCCATATCAACGCCGGCATCGCAGCTCTTGCGGTTGTACTTGTAATTGGAAAACGTGCTGGCTTTGGCCGTGAGCCATTCAAACCACACAACCTAACGTTGGTCATGGTTGGTGCCGGATTGCTGTGGTTCGGATGGTTCGGATTTAACGCTGGTTCTGCCGTTGCATCTAATGCTGCCGCCGGAATTACTTTCCTAAATACATTGGTTGCAACAGGTGCAGCAATGCTGGCTTGGTTAACTGTAGAAAAAATTCGTGATGGCCATGCAACGAGTTTGGGCGCAGCATCTGGAGTAGTCGCAGGCTTAGTGGCGATCACACCTGCTTGTTCGTCAGTAGATCCATTGGGTGCGATCGCTGTCGGTGCAATTTCAAGTGTGCTTTGTTCACTTGCAGTTGGACTGAAATACAAAATTGGATATGACGACTCGCTAGATGTTGTAGGTGTTCACTTAGTTGGTGGACTTTCCGGTTCGCTTCTTGTAGGAATTTTTGCGACAGCCGCAGCGCCAGCCGGAGTAGATGGCTTACTTTATGGAGGAGGCAGTGGACAATTAGTTAAGCAAGCAATTGCTTCTGGTGCGGTGCTTGCTTATTCATTAATCGTCACTTTGATTATCGCTAAATTGATTGATGTCACTATGGGATTCCGAATTCCTCAAGAAGCGGAAATCACGGGCATTGATTTAGCAGTGCACGCCGAATCGGCATATGAAATCGGAAACGTTGGCTCATCAAGAGGAGGTTCCTTCTAATGGCAAATATGAATCTAATTACTGCAATCATCAAGCCGTTTAAATTAGATGATGTGAAAAATGCTCTACAAGCCCATGGCATAAAAGGGATGACAGTCTCTGAAGCTAGTGGTTTTGGCCGTCAACGTGGTCACACCGAGGTTTATCGCGGTGCCGAATACACAGTTGAGTTAGTACCAAAGGTCCGCCTTGAAGTACTAGTTAGCAGTAGCGAGAACGAAGCGGTCATTGACGTAATCGTTAAAGCGGCCTCGTCAGGTTCCATCGGCGATGGAAAAGTTTGGTCCGTGCCTGTTGAGCAAGTAGTTCGAGTAAGAACAGGTGAGAAGGGTGTAGACGCTCTCTAGCAATTAATGAGAGTCTAGCCAGATGGGCACACGAGAGCGTCGAGGACGCTCATATTCAGCTGATGCCCATCTGGCTTCTCTTTTTAATGATGCGCTTTTAAATATTTCAATCTCAAGTCGAGGTTCTTTAGCGCTGGCTGCGGTAGGTGGATATGGGCGGGGAGAGTTATCACCTGGCTCAGATTTAGATTTACTCTTTTTGCATAATGGAAATATTCCTGAAGCAGATTTAACTAAAGCAGTTGAGAAAATTCTTTACCCTCTTTGGGATAGCGGTTATTCAGTAGATCATTCTGTGCGAACCAGAAGTGAAGTTAAAGAAATAGCAGATACCGACGGACGTGTGGCTCTGGGTTTGTTAGATATTCGCTGGGTAGCAGGAAATCGTGATTTAGTGGATACAGTTGAAAGTGTTGCCTTAATGGATTGGCGAAAGAATGGCGCACGTTGGATTAATGAATTAAGAAAATACTCGCAAGAGCGCTCGCGAAGATCGGGCGAACTTGCTTATCTTCTAGAACCAGATTTGAAGGAATCGCGCGGTGGCTTGCGGGACATCACCGCTTTACGTGGAATTGCAAAGACTGATTTTGTTACTGTGGAATTAGATCGAATCGCCAAAGCAGAATCAACATTAAGTAACGCTAGAGAGGCATTGCATTCAATTACCGGAAAGAGCAGCGACCGATTAAGTTTTTTTGAGCAAGATAAAGTTGCTGAATTGCTCGGGTATAAAGATGCTGATGAATTAATGCTGAATATTGCTCAATCAGCTAGAACTGTTGATTACCTATCAGAAACTGTATTCCATCGTTTTGATCAATACCGTCCTGCGGCAAAACTTTTTTCATTCAAGGGCAGGGGATCCAACGATGAAAATGTAACAGAGATCGCAAAAGGCGTTGGGATTTATCGAGGCGAAGTAGTTATTACCGGCGATTTAGAAATAGATCCATTAATTCTCCTACGTGCAGCAGCTTCGGCTGCCCAAAGAGGAGTACCACTTTCAATTGATAGTTGTAAATTGGCTAAAGAAAAGTTGAACTCTTTTCCAGAGCCATGGCCACGCGAAGCACGTGAGGATTTTGTAGCTCTTCTTGGAGCGGGAAACGCGATGGCGCAAGTTTGGGAAGCGCTAGATCAAGCAGAACTCACGCAGATTTTAATCCCAGAGTGGAATCGAATCAGATCTTTACCACAGCGAAATGCTCTGCATAGACATACAGTAGATCGACATATGGTTGAAACGGCTTTACATGCAAGTCTTTTGACTAGACAAGTTCATCGACCAGATTTGTTATTAGTTTCAGCGCTTTTGCATGACATGGGGAAAGGTTTGCCAGGTGATCACAGCATTATCGGCGCAGAAATTATTAAACCAATTTTGCAACGCATGGGATTTTCAGAAAACGACGTATCTATTGTTGAAACTTTGGTTATGCATCACTTATTACTTGCAACAGTGGCTACCCGCCGGGATCTAGATGACCCAACCGCGATTAACTCTGTCTGTGAATTGATCAGTGATCCACTGACCATCGAACTCTTACACGCACTAAGTATTTCTGATGGCCAAGCAACCGGAAATACCGCTTGGAGCAATTGGAAAGCATCATTGGTTGCAGATCTAGTGAATCGGGTCAAAAAACAAATCTCAGGAGTTGGACTTCCGCCACAGCCAGAGTTTTCTGAGAGTGAAAAAGACTTGGCTAAGTCGGGCGAGATACATCTTTCACTTATCAAGCGCGATGAGATCACCGAACTATTAATCATTGCGCCAGATCGACCAGGGTTGTTATCAATTGTCGCTGGATTCTTAACGATTAGCAGATTAAATGTTCGATCTGCAAGAACTCGCACCTTTGCAAATTCTGCAGTTATGCGGTGGTTGGTGTTACCTGATGTTTATGCACCTGATATTTCAGAGAGCGCACTAAAGCAATCATTAATACAAACTTTAAATGGGGAACTAGACATTGCTGAAAAGATGAAAGAACGTGCATCAAGTTATAGGTCAGCTTCACCGATACCGGTACCACCGCCGATTGTGGAAGTGATTCATGATGGTGCGACAGAGGCAACCGTTTTGGATGTGAGATCACATGATCAAATGGGATTGTTATATCTGCTTGGTAAAGCGGTCACCGAAGCTGGGGTAGATGTCCGGGCAGCGATAGTTTCTACTCTAGGCGCGGAAGCCTGTGATTCACTTTATATAACCGAAGTTGATGGCCGGCCATTGGACCCGAAGCGGGCTTTAGCGGTTGCGCAAAGTATTGAGCAGCAGTTGCGCGCTAATAAAATCTAATTTGATCTAATAGGATCTAGCCATGTTTGATTCGCTCAGCAACCGACTTACTAAGACTTTTACCGGACTTCGTAATCGTGGCCGAATTAACCCAGTAGATATCGAAGAAACCTGCGAAGAGATTCGCGTTGCACTGCTTGAAGCTGATGTGGCTGGCTCCGTTGTCTCATTACTTGTAGAAAAAGTGCGAACGCGATCACTTGAGCAGATATCACTAGATAAAAAAGGTATAAATCCTGGGCAGCAGATAATTTCAATTGTTCACGAGGAGCTAGTCTCGATTCTTGGTGGAAGTGCACGCAGATTACGTTATGCGAAAGTTGCGCCAACGGTAATTATGCTGGCTGGATTGCAAGGTTCGGGAAAAACTACTTTGGCTGGAAAATTAGCCGCATACCTAAAGAGTGAAGGAAACACTCCAGTACTTGTGGCCTGCGATTTACAAAGACCTAATGCGGTAGATCAATTGCAGGTTGTTGGAAACTCCGTTGGAGTTCCGGTCTTTGCTCCAGAACCCGGAAACGGTGTTGGAGATCCAGTAAAAGTTGCAAAAGCTGGAATTGAATTTGCGAAACAAAAAGTACACAACTTTGTAATTGTCGATACCGCTGGACGACTTGGTGTTGATAAAGAGTTGATGGAACAAGCAAAAAATATTCGAGATGCGATTTCACCTAACGAAGTACTTTTCGTTGTGGATGCAATGATTGGCCAAGATGCAGTAATTACTGCACAAGCCTTTCTTGATGGCGTGGGTTTCGATGGAATCGTGCTCACCAAGATGGACGGAGATGCCAGAGGTGGTGCTGCACTTTCAATAGCATCAGTTACAGGCAGACCGGTGATGTTTTTATCTACTGGTGAAAAAAGTAGTGAGTTTGAGCCATTCCATCCAGATCGAATGGCAAATCGCATTTTGGGTATGGGCGATGTTGCAACTCTTGCGGAGCAAGCCAAGAAAGCACTTGATGGACTCGATGGAGATAGCGCACAAAAGCTTGAAGCTAAATTTGTGTCCGGTGAGAAATTTACATTTGATGATTTTCTCGAGCAATTACAGGCCATGAAAAAAATGGGCTCAATGTCTAAAATTTTAGGAATGCTCCCCGGTGCACAAAGTGCTGCCATGAAAAAACAAATTGCTACAATTGATGAGAATGAGCTCACTCGTGCAGAGGCGATAATTCATTCGATGACACCAACTGAACGCCAAGAACCCAAAATTATTAATGGATCAAGACGGGCTCGAATTGCCCGAGGTAGCGGCACGGAAGTTTTTCAGGTCAACAATGTCTTAGATCGATTTACCGCCGCCCAAAAAGCGATGAAGCAGATGCGCAATCAGCCAGGTTCGGGAGGAGCGGCAAATCTGCCGCCTGCAATGGGCGGGATAGGTGCAATGCCCGCTCAAAAGGTTGCCCCACCACCCAAGCGTTCCAAATCTGGCAATCCCGCTAAAAG
>DDZI01000064.1:0-312 GCA_002346305.1 Actinobacteria bacterium UBA3012
TCAAATTGAGTAATAATGGAACCATCGGCTTCGCGACGTTGAATTGGAATAACATCAAGCAGCGGCTCTTTACTTAAAATTACGCCAGCTGCGTGAACTCCCCATTGCCGCTTTAAGCCTTCAAGTCCTTTTGCAGTATCAATCACGCGTTTAATATCTGGATCTGCATCGTACAGAGCACGCACTTCGCCGGCTTCGATATATCTATCATCATCAGGATTGAAGACTCCAGCTAATGAGATCTCTTTACCCATTACCGCCGCAGGAAGTGCTTTAGTTACCCGTTCACCGATTGCATATGGATAACCCAAT
>DDZI01000064.1:396-3789 GCA_002346305.1 Actinobacteria bacterium UBA3012
CTGGATTTAGGAATCGCTCAAAAAGTAAGCCATGTTTAATCGGATCAAGTCCAGTTATCTCAAGCGCATAAGCAACAACAGAGCCGGCTGCCGATCCACGGCCAGGGCCAACTCGAATTCCCCGTTCGTGGGCATGTCGAACTAAATCTGCAACCACTAAAAAGTATCCCGGGAATCCCATTTGGCACATGACTGAAACTTCAAACTCGGCTCTTGCCCTATGTTCTTCTGGAACTCCGCCAGGGAAACGAATCAATAAGCCACGTGCTACTTCTTTAGCTAACCAGGACTCCTCTGTTTCCCCTTTTGGTACTGGGAACTGAGGCAAAAGATTTTCACCTTCACGGAAAGTTATTGCACAACGTTCAGCAATTAGTAAAGTGTTGTCACAAGATTCCGGAATTTCTTTAAACAATTCACGCATTTGTGCAGCTGTCTTTAAATAAAATTCGCCATTTTCGAATTTAAATCTCTTTGGATCAGCCAGTGTCGAACCTGACTGAACGCATAACAATGCTTCATGTGCCACGCTATCTTTTTCATAGGTGTAGTGAAGGTCATTAGTGGCCAATAAGGGTAATTTCAAATCTTTTGACAATTTTATTAAATCTTCGCGTACTCGATTTTCAATGGAGATACCGTGATCCATTAATTCAAGAAAATAATTCTCTTTTCCAAAAATATCTTGATAATCTGCAGCTGCCCTCTTGGCTTCGGCATATGCGCCCATTCTTAAACGCGTTTGAATTTCACCACCGGGACAACCTGTAGTGGCGATCAGCCCTGTTGCATATTGTGAAAGTAATTCGCGGTCCATTCGAGGTTTGTAGTAATAGCCTTCGAGGGATGCAAGTGAAGATAATCTAAACAAATTATGTAGACCCACATTATTTTCGGCCAAAATTGTCATATGGGTATAAGCGCCACCACCCGAAACATCATCTTCTCCACCTTCGGCCCACTTAACGCGTTTGCGTTCATGACGTGATCCCGGTGCAACGTATGCCTCTATGCCGATGATTGGTTTAACTCCGGCATTTTGTGCCTCTTTGTAAAATTCATAAGCGCCAAATAAATTTCCGTGGTCAGTTATGGCGATCGCCGGCGCTCCAGAAACCGCAACCTCTTTCACCAACTCTTTTACTCGGGCAGCTCCATCAAGCATTGAGTACTCGGTATGAACATGTAAATGCACAAATTGTTTTGAAGGGTCTATCAATTCAGAGTTTTCAGGCTGCTTTGCTGGAGTGCTCACGACGGTTGAGATTATCGCTTTGGCGTGCCGGCAACCCGCAAAAGCCCAAGAGCGGCTTCCAAGTCGTCCGGATATTTAGAGGTAAAAGTGACTGATTCCCCGCTTGCTGGGTGAGTAAAATTCAACCGAACCGCGTGCAACCATTGCCTGGTCAATCCCAGTCTGCTCGCCAGAGTTGGATCTGCCCCGTACATCAGGTCCCCTACCAATGGATGTCGCAAAGCCGCGAAGTGAACTCTAATTTGGTGAGTGCGGCCAGTTTCTAATTCAATCTCTACAAGGGTTGCCCCAGGGAAGCCTTCGACAGTTTCATAATGAGTGATGCTGGGTTTTCCATCAGCGACAACTGCAAATTTGAATTCTTCACGCGGGTGGCGATTTATAGGTGCATCAATTGTTCCTCGAGAAGGATCTGGATGACCCTGAACAACAGCGTGATAAATTTTTGAAACTTCGCGAGCACGGAATTGTTCCTTGAGAGTTGAATAAGCATTCTCAGATTTTGCAACAACCATCAAGCCCGTTGTACCAACATCCAATCTGTGAACTATTCCTTGCCTTTCAGCCGGCCCTGAAGTTGAGAGCGCAACACCTCGGCTGGCGAGCACGCCAACAATTGTTGGTCCGGTCCATCCAACACTCGGATGAGCAGCAACGCCTATTGGTTTATCAATAATTAGTAGCTCGCTGTCCTCATAGATTATTTCAAGCTCTGGGACATCGGTAGCAATAATTTCAAGAGGTACTCGGACAACGGTACTAATAACAACTTCTATTAGATCTCCAGTACTAACCCGATGTGATTTATTTACTTCTCGACCATTAATGCTAATGGCGCCCTTTTCAGCCATTTCTGCAACAGCAGTCCGCGAAAATCCCAACATCCGAGCGACAGCACTATCCAAACGCTCTCCATCAACACCTTCTGGAGCGCTAATACTTCTTACTTCTGTTTCACTCATCTTTAGATACGACCGTTCGAATTGGAACTTCGCGCCATGATAGGAAAATCATCAAAGCCATCGAGGTAACTATAAATGAATCTGCAATGTTGAATAACGGCCAATTTGGCAAGCTAATCCAATCGACAACGGCTCCTTCCATGAATCCCGGTGCTCTAAACAATCGATCTGCCAAATTGCCACTGATCCCACCTGCTAGAGAACCGAACCCAAAGGCCCAAAGTGGATGTGAAATTTTTGGCACATACCAAATGATTGCAACTAATGCGCCAATCGCAAGAATTGTTAAAACAATTGTCAATTCAGTAAATGCACTGAAAGCAGCACCGGAATTGCGAGCAAATTCCAGCCGCAAAAAATCTCCAATAATCGACCGAGACTCTTTTCCTTCAAGTGTTTTAGTTGCCCAAACTTTGGTTGCTAAATCTAAGATAAAAATAAATAGGGCAGTTCCACTAACAATTTTTATCTTAGTATTGATTAACGTCTTTCCTCTTTTTGCTTGCAGATCATGCAAAGTGTTGCGCGAGGAAATACTTGCAATCGTGCTTTACCAATTGGATTTCCACAATCTTCACATTTTCCATATGAGCCTGCAGTTATTCGATCAAGTGCATGTTCAGTTTGCATGACCATATCTCTAGCGTTGTATACAAGTGAAATTTCGTGTTCGCGTTCGAAAGTTTTCGCACCTGCATCGGCTTGGTCATCTCCGGCGCCATCGCCAGAGTCTTGCAACAAATCTTCAGCTTGTGCTTCGGCCAACTCCAATTCACGACGCAATCGAATTAACTCTTTCGACAGTTCGACCTTCATCCCTTTTAACTCTGAATTACTCCACGGTGCTTCTGTTGCTGCTGCAACAAGTGGGGTCGGAATATCGCGCAATGGCTTTAACGTTCCAGCTTTAGAAGTTCGTTTTTCAATTTTTGCTGGCGGTGGAAGAGTTAACCTTCTTTGAAATCCATCTGCGGCGGCTGTAGCTGCTGCATTTTTCGGCAAATTTTTGGGTGGCTCTACTACTGCTGGTACTGGATTCTCTTTTTTGGGAAAGGGCTTGCCCGGAGCTTTTACCGCTGCAGCCTTTTTCACTGGTTTAGCTGGGGCTTTTTTGGCCGTGGCTTTTTTAGCAGGAGCCTTTTTAGCAGGGACCTTTTTGGCCGGGGCCTTTTTAGC
>DDZI01000064.1:4058-10863 GCA_002346305.1 Actinobacteria bacterium UBA3012
GGGCCTTTTTCACTGGTTTGGCCGGGGCCTTTTTAACTGGTTTAGCTGAAGCCTTTTTTACAGCTGATTTCGCTGATTTCGCTGGCTTACTCTTCTTATTTGCGTGCTTATTTGTGCCCATGGCGGCACAGGTTAGTCCTGTCTGGGCTAATCAGCCATTACCAGCGGTTCGACTCGCTAGACTCCCCCCGATGCTGGCACTCACTAGCGTCAAGCGTGTTGATTAGGGCCATCACCCTGGGAGCGTTCGGAAGATTTATCAGTGAATTGAGGGAAAATTCCCAAGATTGCTGATGAGGTAGAACCGGTTGAGTTAAGTGGTTTTCTAACCTGCCCGAGGCGGTTAGCGAACAAGGTGGGTGGTACCGCGATCGCGAAAGTGAGCGCCCCTCCAGATAGATCATGATTTAACTATCTTGGAGCTAGGAGCCTGATGAACGCGGAAAAAGGTAAATCTCTAGAAAGCCTTAATCAAACGAGTTACACGGCTCTGTCAGCCCAAATTGATTTACCATCCATGGAACATCAAATTTTAGAATTTTGGCGTACCGGCGAAATTTTTGCGAAGAGCACTGCCGCCCGAGACATTCCTGGCGCTCGGGAATGGACTTTCTATGAAGGTCCACCAACAGCAAATGGTTTACCTGGAACTCATCACATTGAAGCTCGCGTATTTAAAGATCTCTTTCCACGCTTTCACACAATGAAAGGTGCGTTTGTCCCGCGATTTGCTGGATGGGATTGCCACGGATTACCAGTCGAACTTGCTGTTGAAAAAGAATTAGGTTTCACCGGTAAATCAGATATCGAAAAATTTGGTGTCGCAGAATTTAATGAAAAATGTCGCACATCCGTGCAACGACATGTTGGTGCTTTTGTTGAGATGACCGAACGCATGGGATTCTGGGTTGATTTCGAAAAAGCATATTGGACGATGTCACCTGAATATATAGACAGTGTTTGGTGGTCGATCAGTGAGATTTGGAAAAAAGGACTTCTCGTCCAAGACCATCGTGTGGCTCCGTACTGTCCCCGCTGTGGAACCGGATTATCTGATCATGAACTCGCACAAGGTTATGAAACCATCACAGATCCATCAGTATTTGTCGCATTTCCAATTACTTCTGGTCACTTGGCAGAGATCGATGCCAAATTGCTTGTCTGGACCACAACTCCATGGACTTTGGTTTCAAATACCGCAATTGCAGTGCATCCAGAAGTTAAATATCTTGTTGCGAAAAATGAAGAAAATGAAATCTATGTAGTAGCAGAACCCCTAGTTAAAATCCTTGGCGACAATGTTCAAGTCATCGAGGAAATTTCTGGAAAAGATTTAGAGCACACAAAATATCAGCGACCTTTTGATTTTGTTGAAATACCAGATGCTCATTTTGTGGTTCTAGCAGATTACGTCACCACCGAAGATGGAACTGGATTAGTTCATCAATCCCCCGCATTTGGTGCGGAAGATTTAATTGTTTGTCGCAAATATAATTTGCCAGTAATAAATCCAATTGCCGCGGACGGAAAATTCTTAAATGATGTCCCACTTGTTGGAGGCATGTTTTTCAAAGATAGTGACAAAGTATTAGTAAAAGAGTTGAAAAAACTTGGAGTTCTCTACAAGCATCTTCAATATCAGCACTCTTATCCACATTGCTGGCGTTGCCACACTCCATTGATGTATTACGCACAACCATCTTGGTACATCAGGACTACCGCAATCAAAGAGGCTTTGATGCGTGAAAACGCAAACACTGATTGGCATCCAGAAACCATTAAAAGTGGTCGGTATGGCGATTGGCTGGAAAACAATATTGACTGGGCATTATCCAGAAATCGCTATTGGGGCACACCACTACCAATCTGGAGATGTGAAGAAGGTCATCTTGAATGCATTGGATCCCGAAAAGAGTTAAGCGCACGAACTGGCAATGATTTGGATGCATTAGATCCACATCGACCATTTGTTGATGATATTTATTTTGACTGCCAACAATGTGGTGGTCAAATGAAGCGAGTCCCAGAAGTAATCGACTGTTGGTATGACTCAGGCGCAATGCCATTTGCACAATTGGGTTACCCGCACAAGCCTGGCTCTGTAGAAGCTTTTGAAAAAACTTATCCAGCGGATTTTATTTGTGAAGCGATCGATCAGACTCGAGGTTGGTTCTACACAATGATGACTATTGGAACTCTGGTTTTTGATAAATCCTCCTACAAAACTGTGCTCTGCCTTGGGCATATCTTGGATAAAGATGGTCGCAAAATGAGCAAGCATCTTGGGAATGTTTTAGAGCCAATGCCATTGATGGATAAACATGGAGCAGACGCTGTGCGTTGGTACATGCTCGCCGCCGGTTCACCTTGGGCATCTCGTCGCGTCGGTCATGATGCTATTTCCGATGTAGTCCGAAAGACTTTATTAACCTACTGGAATACTGTTTCATTCCTTACCCTTTATGGAAAAGCAGCAGATTTCAAACCAACAGGAGTCTTAAATTCGGAAAACACTCTTGACCGTTGGATAATTTCACAACTCAATCAAACCATTGATGAATGTGATCGCTCTTTCACAAATTTTGATTCACAAAGTGCTGGGCGTGCATTGGCCACATTTATTGATGAGTTATCAAATTGGTATGTAAGACGCTCTCGTCGCAGATTTTGGGATGGTGACGTGCAAGCTTTAGAAACTTTGCACCATTGCATCAAGGCACTTACTCTAATCATGGCGCCGATGGTTCCGTTCATAACTGAAAAGGTTTGGCAAGATGTGATCAAAGTTGTACAACCAGATGAGGTTGAGTCAGTTCACTTGGCAGATTGGCCAATCTTCAAGAAAGAAGCAGTTGACCTCGAGTTAGGTTATTCGGTTGCTGCAACTCGAAGATTAGTTGAACTTGGCAGAGCCGCACGTGCTGAGTCAGGTGTGAAAATTCGCCAACCTCTGGGTCGAGCACTCATCTCTGGATTTGGCAGGTTAAGTCACGAATTGCAAAGCGAAATTGCCGACGAGTTAAATGTTCATCGTATTGAAGATCTATCAAGTGCAGATGGTGAACTTGTTGATTATGCTATCAAGGCCAATTTCCGAACACTTGGCACTAAATATGGTGCAAATGTACAAGAGATTGCAACTGCTTTATCAAAACTAAATGCCGCTGAAATTGTGTCAAAGGTGCGAACTGGTCTGCCACAGATTATCTCGAGTAATAATTTGAATTTTGAAGTTGATGAAGAGGATTTAATTATTACTGAAACGCCCAGAAGCGGCTGGGCTGTTGCTTCTCACGATGGTGAAAGTGTTGCTCTTGATTTAACAATTACACCCGAACTGCATCGTGAAGGTGTTATCCGCGAGATTATTAGAGCAATTCAAGAAGAACGTAAAAATGCTGGCTTTGATGTTTCAGATCGAATCAAATTGATCTGGAATGGCTCGGCAGAAGTGAGTAATGCCTTTGATAACGGAATCAAACTCATCTGTGACGAAGTTTTAGCTTTGGAAGTTGAAAAAGACTCTTCTTTGAATTTCGCTGATGGTGAGCTAGAACTTGGATTAAAACTATTGCGGTTATAGGAGAATTACGATCCGCATTAAAAGTTGGACGCCGAAAAAGAGCAAGATAAATGCGAGATCAATACTGACCGACCCTACGCGAAGGGGTGGTACAAATTGCCGCACAAATGCCAATGGTTTCTCGGTAACTGTAAATACAAATTCAGCAAATACTAAAGCTATGCCTTTTGGTTGCCAATTTCTGGCAAACATTTGGACATAATCTAAAACTAAGCGAGCGATTAAGGCGACGATAAATAATTGCAGGACTGTGTAAAGAATTACGCCAAGCCCGCCCATCAGCTTTGATTAAAGAAGCTTGCCTCTGCGGCAGCCACCTTCTCTTCAGGCGAAACTTTTACATTTGGTGGTGATAGTAGGAAAACGCTCTTGGTGACTTTCTCAATTACCCCACGATGGCCAAAAACTAAACCAGCTGCAAAATCAACTAAACGTTTTGCGTCTGCGTCATCCATTTCCGTTAAGTTCATAATCACCGGGGTGTAATCGCGGTAGTGCTCCCCGATTGTTCTGGCATCGTTGTAGCTACGTGGATGTAAAGTTACGATTTTTTCTACTGGCGCATCAAGGTCCAATGCAAGTGCAGACGGTTGATGAGCTTGTGGTGCTGAGTGAACTAACTCCACAGAACGACGGGAAGTACTCCCCATATTTGGCATTTTTGGCATGACTGGACGAGGACGAGATGCTGGCACGGGTTTAGCGGTTGAAGGTGTGAAATTCTCTTCGGCTTCACTTCCGTCATCAACAAGTCCAAGGTACAGGGCCATTTTACGTAGCGGACTCGACATGTATATAACGATACCTGTCCTAAGTGCGTGAACCGAGGATTGAACTACCAATCCTTAAATGTGTCGCACCTGATGCAATAGCGGCAGCAAAATCACCACTCATCCCAGCCGATACCCAGGTTGCATCTGTGAAAGCCTTTAGAAAAGTCCCACTGATGGTTTGTAAGGCACTAAATGCCAAATCTGGCGCTACATCTAATGGCGCTACAGCCATTAATCCTTGAAGATTTAAACCTGAATGCTCCTTAATCTTTGCTCCTAATCCAATTAAATCTTCCGGTGGTACACCCCCGCGATCTGGTCGGATCGGCAGGTCTAATGAGAGTTGTAAAAGTAGCGAAATTGGTTTTTCTAACTCAACGGACAGTTGTTGAAGCGGCAACAAATATCTTTCTTCGTCAAGTGAATGAATGAAATCAGCCCAGGTGGCAATAGATCGCAACTTGTTACGTTGTAACTGTCCTTGAAAATGCCACTTAACTTGATTGGCCTGGTCTTCGCTGCTTTCAGAATCCGCAACGTATTTCTTAAACTCTTCCACTTTGGCACGCGCTTCTTGATCTCGATTTTCTCCAAAATTTCGAAGCCCTAAATCATAAAGATGTACGACATCACTGACTGGAAAATTTTTGGTTACCGCAATTAAGGTTATCTCGGATCTATCTCTATTACTTTTTTCAACGGCAAGACAAATCTCGCGCTCAACCACAGCTAAATTTTGAGAAATCTCAATCCGTCTCGCACTACTAGACATTAACGTCTTCCGTGCACCACAACTCCGGCTTGACGGCCGGTGAGTCTATCTCGACGGTATGAGAAAAAAGATTGATCCTCATTAGTACAAACGCCATTCCACTTACCTGGAATTTGTGCAGTAGATAAAATCGAGATTATCGCTTTTGGGATATCAATACTCGGAGCGGATCTTCGGGTCTGACTGGCGGCTATCGGCATAAAGTCTTCGGCTTCATCACGCATTTCTTCAGAAACCTCATAACATTTTCCACAAATTGTGGGACCAATTTGAGCACTAATACCAATTGCCCCCATGTCTCTCATTTGAGTAACTACTTTGTCGACGATATCTGCCAATAATCCTTTGCGACCGACATGAACCGCTGCGGAAACTTGCTTGCTGGAAAGTAAAAGTGGAGCGCAATCTGCAAATAATACTGCTAGTCCGTAATTCAACTCTCTTGTTATCAGGGCATCGGCAGTCGGATGGATGGTCGGATCGCTATCTTTGTCGATCAGTGCAATCTCATTCCCATGGACTTGCTCCATGAAAAATAATTTAGCAGGAGCGACTTCAACTTTAGTTGCCAAAGTTTCACGATTTTTTGCAACCGCTACCGGATCATCGCCTACATTTGGCGACAAATTAAAGGTCGCAAATGGAACCGAACTAGCGCCACCATTTCTATCGGTGTAGTAAAACTTCATTTACTTAAGGAAATCTGGGATATCCAACTCTTCAACTGTTCCGTCTTCTTCGAAGATAATCCGCTTACGCTCACGCGGTGGAGCGGTTGTGAGAGAGGCAGCGATATCAATTGGGTCACTCTTTTCATTGCTTGAGGGTACCGCTACAGGAGCAGTTGCAGAAACAGTTGGTGGAGGTGAAATTATCTTGGTGGGTTCTCCCCCTTCAAATCCCGCAGCAATCACGGTTACTCGAACTTCATCCCCCAGTGCGTCATCAATAACAGTTCCATAAATAATATTTGCATCCGGATGAGCTGAGGCTGCAACTAGTTCTGCGGCTTCACTAATCTCAAACAAACCTAAGTCAGACCCACCAGCAATTGAAAGCAGCACTCCATGAGCACCATCTATTGATGCTTCCAGCAATGGGCTGGCTATCGCCATTTCAGCCGCACGGGTTGCACGTGCTTCGCCTCGTGCTGATCCGATTCCCATTAATGCAGATCCGGCATCTTTCATAACGCTGCGGACATCTGCAAAATCTAGATTGATTAAGCCAGGTGTGGTGATCAAATCTGTGATGCCCTGTACTCCAGCTAGCAAAACTTGATCGGCACTTTTAAAAGCTTCAAGTGCGGTTATGTTGCGATCTGAAATCGACAAGAGACGATCATTTGGAATCACAATTAATGTATCAACTTCCGCACGCAACTCTGCAATTCCTTCGTCTGCTTGAGAGGCGCGACGCTTTCCTTCAAAAGTAAATGGACGAGTGACAACACCTACTGTTAGCGCACCTAACTCGCGCGCAATTTTCGCAATAATCGGAGCTCCACCAGTTCCAGTTCCGCCACCTTCACCAGCAGTTACAAAAACCATATCGGCACCGCGCAAAACTTCGGTAATTTCATCAACATGATCTTGTGCGGCTTGTCTACCAATGTCAGGTGAAGCACCTGCACCTAGTCCTCGTGTGACTACACGACCAATATCTAATTTCACATCA
>DDZI01000064.1:10992-24458 GCA_002346305.1 Actinobacteria bacterium UBA3012
ATTTCACATCAGCATCACTCATTAACAATGCTTGGGCATCAGTATTAATCGCAATAAACTCGACACCTTTTAATCCGACATCGATCATTCGATTAACTGCATTTACACCGCCACCACCAATACCTACTACTTTGATGACAGCTAAATAATTTTGTGGTGTAGCCACTTGGAGCCCTCCTTAACGAAACCTCAATCTCTAGTTGAGAGTGAGCGAGTTCGCAAAACCTGCCTGAAGGTAGGGGGGAATTGCTCTGGCTACAAACACCTAGCAAATCTTTTTTTCTGTGTCGCGCTCTTTTGCGAAAGTATTTATCTAACCGTTGGAGCTAAAGGTGATGAGATATCGAAATTTTTGACATTTTTATTGTTTGGGTCGGCTAAAAGCTGATTCAAAACCTCTATTTTCAAACCTTGCTCTTCGGAACCGCCCCAAATGATTTGCACTCCTCGAGTCAAATTAAAAGTTATTGAATCTCGGGTTTTAGCATCGATAGAGATAACTCGATTTTGGATCTTTGTGGGCAGAGTTTGGAAAACCTGCAATGTTTGGCTGAGCAAAAACTTAGAGGTAGAAGTTTTAATGATAGGCACCCCTCGTGGCACTTTTTTTACCTTTGCAAAAGTCACTCCCGAAGCATCTCCAACTAGAAATCCCCCACCAGAAGCTGTAACTGCAATTTCTACCTTTCGCATCTTTAACTCAATTAATACCGAACTTGGTAATTGGCGATTTACATTCACATCTAAAACTTGTGGAAGGGCGAGTAACTTTCTTTTTACAGATGATGCGTTGACACGTGCTATGGGTTGTCCGATTTTTATGCCACTTAATTTAATTACTTTTTTCGCCGTCAAAGTTGAAACTTTTTGGGTTTTTGAAACTCCGGAAACTTTTATTTGATCTACGGTCATCAATCCTGACCACCCCAAAAGATAAGCCAAAAGTGAGACTAAAATTATGGTGGCAACAATGTATGTTTTTTTACGATTCATCTGATTTAGCTGCTTCATCTAACCGAGCAAGTATCTCTTTCCCCAATGAAGTAACGTCTCCAGCGCCCATGGTGATGATCAAATCATTTGCCTTGGCCCCTGCTATAGCCAATTCAATAGCTGCAACGATGGAGGGCTCGAAATCCACTTTCGTACCAATATCTCGGATCTGCTTCGCAATTACCGAACTGCTGGCGCCTGGGATCGACTCCTCACCTGCACCATATATATCTAGTAAAATTACCTGATCGGCAGTTGCGAGAGATTCTGCAAATCCTCTGGCAAAAGCAAGAGTGCGTGAGTACCTGTGTGGCTGAAAAATTACAATAATTTTCCCTTGTTCAACTACATCTCTGGCTGTTGCAATAGTTGCACTTACTTCGGTTGGATGATGAGCGTAATCGTCAAAAACTCTAATATTTTTGATCTTCCCTTTTAACTCAAATCTACGTCGAACACCTTGAAATTTAGATAGCCCAAGAATTAACTGATTTGGATTCAAGTCCAAAGCAATTCCTGCCCCGAGAGCTGCGGTGGCATTGAGAACATTATGTTTACCTGGAATATTTAAAGCAACCTCGCCTAGCACTACTCCTTGCCAAGTAACTCTAAAAAAAGAGCCAAGTGCTGATGTCGATATATGAGAAATTCGCATCTGTGCATTTTCGGATTCACCATACGTAATTACATTTAGTCGTAATTCTTTGGCTGAGTTAGCAATCTCACTTCCACCATCATCATCTATGCAGATAACTAAGAATTCTTTCGTCGAATGAATAAAATCAAGAAAGGTTTGATGCAACTGTTTTTTTGATGAAAAATGATCAACATGGTCAATTTCAACATTTGTAATAATTGCGCCCAGAGGGTTATAAACTAGAAATGAACTGTCCGATTCGTCGGCTTCCGCTATGAAAACATCACCGGTGCCGTGATGTGAATTGGAGTTAGAATCATTTGGAGTTCCCCCTATTGCAAAGGATGGGTCCACTCCGCACTCTTGAATCGCCACTGCCAACATTGAAGTAGTTGTAGTTTTCCCATGAGTGCCAGCTACTGCAACTGATCTGTAGCCTTTCATTAACTCATTCAAAGATTGCGCTCGAGAAAGTACTGGTATTCCACTTTGTAAGGCCGCCTTCAATTCGGGATTGCTCGCCTTTATAGCCGTAGAGATCACGACAGTTTTCGCTTGAGAGATGTTGTTTGCGTTGTGTCCGATTTCGACTTTAGCCCCAAGTGCCCGCAGTCCGGCGATTACAATAGAATCTTTTGCGTCAGATCCTGAAACTTCAATCCCGCGATCCAAAAGTATTCTTGCAATTGCGCTCATGCCAGAACCACCGATGCCGATGAAATGCACTGGCTCATTTAGCATTAAATTCTCCCTTTAGGGGAATGGAAAATTTCTTTCTCTATCAAGTCAACAAAGTCGGAGGCAGCGCATAATTTAGTGCTCTTATTTGTAACTGCAACTTTTGAGAATTCAGCAAAAGAGTCATTTACCTCTAAAACAATTGACAGTAACTTCTCAGATGTAAGATTGTTGTTCAGCAAAATTCTTGCACTTCCGTGATTTAGGAATTTTTCAGCATTTACAATCTGCTCCCCATTTCCAATTGATAATGGAATAAAGATTGCTGGTAATCCCATTGCTTCAATTTCTGCACATGTTCCAGCACCAGCTCTTGAAATTACAAAATCCGCTGCTAAATATGCTGACTCCATATTTACCAAGTATGCAATTTGTCGATAATTCGCTGAATCAAATCTCTCAGTCGTTGTACTTTTACCTGTACCGACTAAATGCAAAACATAAATATTCGCTTGATTTAAAGCCGATACGATCTCAATAACAGCATTGTTTATTTGCTGTGATCCGAGTGAGCCACCCATCACCAATAGAACTCTACCTTCTGATGGCAATTCCAACTCTTTGCGAGCTTCTCCTTTGGCTAGAACAAGTTTTTGTCCAGATAGTTTTG
Source organism: Actinobacteria bacterium UBA3012 (assembly GCA_002346305.1). Lineage (GTDB taxonomy): Bacteria > Actinomycetota > Actinomycetes > Nanopelagicales > Nanopelagicaceae > UBA3012. The sequence continues at coordinate 13,971 of DDZI01000064.1, forward strand.
CTGATTCAGTAATGCTATCTCGCATCGGAAACCCAACAACATGCTGGTTTTCCCAGCCTTTAATAGGATTAAAAACCGCGACAACTTTGGCCCACTTGCGGCCTACTCTATTTGCCAGACCCGGAATTGAATTCGCTTCATGAAGTGCGATTGGGATATTAAGAATTCGCGCAGCAATATAGACAGGAGTCGCTACATAACCCCCGAAACCTATTGCGACATTCGCTCCTCTCAATAAAAGAACAGATTTAATTAATGCGGTGCTAAAGCGGGGAATGAAAGCGAGTGCACTCAAGTTTATTTTTCGAGGAAAATCTGCCTTCGGTAAATACTTAATTAGATAATTCTCCGCTGGTATCAATTTTTCATCTGCGCCACCTTTGGAGCCGATGAAAACAATTTCAGCATGGTTAATCCTGTTTTTGATTTCATTCGCGACTGCAAGAGCAGGTAATACATGACCTGCTGTTCCTCCTCCAGCAATTACAATTTTCATTTACTTCCTCGGTTGAAAATAAACAACGGTGGTCGCTTATCTAATATCGCTTTTGCTCCAGGCTCTCGTCTGGCCACTCCGGTCAGAAATCCCAACGCCAACATAGAGCTAATTAAGGCTGACCCTCCATAAGAGATAAAAGGTAATGGCACACCTACAACTGGAAACATGCCTATGACTGATGCGATGTTAATTGTTGCTTGAACACTTATCCAAGCAACAATACCTGCGGCTGCATACCTACTAAATGGATCTTTAGTCTTAATTGCAATATTTACGCCTGCCCAAATGAAAGCCAAAAATGCTAACAAAACTAGAACTGTCCCAAATAAGCCCAACTCTTCACCTATAACTGCAAAAATAAAATCGGTGTGCGCTTCAGGTCCGAGATTCCCCCACTTCTGGCGACTTCCCCCCAAGCCAACTCCGAAAATACCACCAGAAGCCAGAGCCATAATGCTGTGAGCAGGCTGCCAACCCGGTCCATGGTAATTACTTTCTGAGAATGGATCTAGAAAAGAACTTAGTCTTGCCAATCTGGATTGTTTTGTGAGCAAGACTGCAAACAACAACCCAGCTCCAATAAGTCCAATACCTAAAAGGTGACGGAATTTAATCCCAATCAAAAATAACATCGCCATCAAGATTGCCGCAAGAATTAATGTAGTTCCTAAATCTCCGCCCGCGAGTATTGGAGCACTTATCAAGCCAAACCCAATTATTAGTGAATAAACAGCACGTTGTTGATTGATTGCACCTTTTTCAAGCTGAGCAAGTACTTGAGCGGCCCAGATAGTAATCGCAAATTTAGCAATTTCACTCGGCTGGATCGTGAATAATCCAAGGTTTATCCAATTTCGATTTCCATTTATTTCAATTCCGATTCCAGGCAAAAAAACTGCGAGTTCAAGACCAAAAACCACAATCAGCATAGCCGGGATTAAACGTTTCCATGCTTTCGATGGAATTTTAAAAGCTAACCACATTGGAATAATCCCGATACAAAACCACAAAAATTGTCTACCAGCAATTGAAAAGGAAGATCCAGAAGTAAAATACGATCGAATCCCAGATGCGGATAGCACCATGATTAATCCTAGAACAATGAGAACTCCAGCAGAACCTAGAAGTAAATTGTAGGCAGCAGTTGGATTGGAAAATATATTTTTATTAACCGACTTAGAGCTCTTTGTCATTTTTTACTTCCTACAAGTTGCTTGACTTTCTCAGTGAATAGATCTCCTCTATGGGCATATGAAGTGAATTGATCCATAGAAGCGCATGCTGGCGCCAAAAGGACAACATCGCCACTAGATGCTAATTCTTTTCCTTTAATCACTAAGTTATCCATGAGTTGCTCAGGCGAAACTCCATCGATCAGATATTTTGGAATTTTTGGTGCGTATTTAGAGAGTGCGTCTGAGATCAAATTCCGATCTGTGCCAATCAGAAGTACTGCTTTTAATCTACCGGCTTTGCTTTGAACTAAATCTTCCATGTCGGCACCTTTTGCCAGCCCACCTGCTATCCAAATAATCGAGGTAAACGCTGCTAATGAAGCGTTAGCAGCATGTGGATTGGTCGCTTTCGAATCATTTATCCATCGAACACCATCTAAATTTTCTACCTCTTCAATTCGATGATGTCCTGGAGCAAAATTTCTCAGCCCCTGTGCGATTGAATCTATGTTTACTCCGCAACTTCGTGCCAATGCCATGGCGGCTAGGGCGTTTGCAACATTATGAGGTGCTTGTGGGTTTATGTCAGACAGTTCAGCAAGAGCACTTGCTTCTTGCGGGTCGTCGACAAAAGCCCGATCAACTAACAGTTCCTCAACCACACCAATTTCACCTGGGCGTGGGGCATCGAGTGTGAACTTAACAACTCTCTGGTCACTGTTAAATTCAAGATTATTTAGATGCCGATCATCACGATTTATTATAATGAGGTTTGCGCCTTTTGTTATGCGTTTTTTAGCAGATAGATACTCAGAGAAAGATCCATGCCAATCTAAATGATCATCTGCGATATTTAAAATTGCTGCACTGTGAAGACGAAGTTGTTCTGACCAATGTAATTGAAAAGAAGAAAGTTCGAGAATCAAGTAATCAACAACTTCGTCACCTGTAATCACTTCAATGACAGTTTTACCTATATTTCCACAAGCCACAGCTTTCTTGCCATCAGCTTTAAAGATTGCTTCAGTCATTCCTACAGTTGTCGTTTTTCCATTAGTTCCAGTAAGTCCGACCCATGTTTTGGGTTTTGCGCTTTTTTGATCAATTCTCCACGCATATTCGACTTCACTGATTACTTCACAACCGCTACTCAATGCATGGATCAATACGGGATGATTTGGCTTCCATCCGGGAGAAGTAATGATTAACTTTGGCAAATTTTCGGGTTGTGTAAAAGTTACATCAATATTTGCAATCAATCTAAGTTCATCAGCTTTACTTTGCATCGCGGCAGAGGAATTTTCCTCGTACACTAAAATGTTTTTTCCTAATTGGGCTAAAGCTTTGGCTGTAGCTACGCCGGTTACCCCAAGCCCAGCAACCAAAATCTCTTGTTTCATTTAGCCAACTACCCAATCAGCGTAAAACAAGCCAAGGCCTGCGGCAACACAAAGTCCTGCGATTATCCAAAAACGGATCACAATTGTTACTTCGCCCCATCCCAATAATTCAAAATGGTGTTGTAAGGGCGCCATGCGAAATAACCGCTTTCCCTTGGTCGCTTTAAAATAACCAACTTGCAAAATTACAGACAATGTAATTATTGCGAACAATCCACCAATCAGAACTAGCAAGAGTTCAGTTCTTAAAGTTATGGCTAAACCTGCTAAAGCTCCACCTATAGCTAACGAACCAGTATCGCCCATAAATATTTTGGCTGGGCTAGCATTCCACCAAAGAAAAGCAAAAGTTGCTCCTGCAAGGGCTGCTGACAAAACCGCCAAATCGAGTGGATCACGTACTTGATAACATTTCAATCCAGGTGATACTGAACAGCTTTGTCCAAACTCCCAAACACCAATTAATATAAATGCAATAAAACTCATGACTGATGCTCCAGTAGCAAGTCCATCTAAACCATCAGTTAAATTCACGCCATTACTTGTGGCTACTATCATCAAGAACACCCAAATGATGACCGCGACGGCCCCTAATTTTAGTGAAGTATCTCGAACTGTCGATAAGTGCAATGAGACTGGAGTCAGCCCCGTGTCATCTGGAAAATTTAAACCAGCCCAAGCGAATGCAATTGCAAATACACTTTGACCAAAAATTTTTGATCTTGCACGTAATCCCAAAGAGCGCTGACGTGAAACTTTAAGCCAGTCATCCAAAAATCCAACAAAACCTAAACCGGACATTAGACCTAAAACTAATAGTGCAGAAACTGTTGGCTCTCTACCGGTTAGCAAATGGGAAATAAAATAAGCAAGAATCACCGAGAATATAACTACTGTTCCGCCCATCGTGGGGGTGCCACGTTTTGTGTGATGAGTCGTTGGTCCATCATCTCTTATAAATTGCCCATAACTCTTTTTTACTAAAAGTTTTATCGCCAGGGGAGTTGCAAATAGAGAAAATAAAAATGCAAGCGCACCTGAAAGTAATATTCCTTTCATCGGTGTTTAACCTTCACTTTTATCAGTTGGCATGTCATTTATGTCCCCAATTAACAGTTCTACTAATTTTTCTAACCCCTCAGCTCTAGAACCTTTGACAAGTATCACATCTCCGGCTTCACTTCCCGTCGCTATTTCCCTTGCGCTTTCGATGTTTTCAACTAGCAAAATTTCAGTCGAACCTAACTCGCTTTCCATTAGGTATTCCTTTGTGCCTATCGCCACCAGATGGTCAATTTCTAGGTCGATAGCCTTACGGGTAACCTCACGGTGGCCAGCTATTGAATAATCCCCAAGCTCATGCATTTTTCCTAATAATGCCCAGGCTCGTCCTCCGCGCTCTTGCGCGAAAAGTCGTAATGAATCAAGGGCTGCAAACATGCTTTCAGGGTTAGCATTGTAAGAATCATTAATTATTAATCTTCCTGCGACTTCATGTAATTCCATTCGCCAATTACTTGAGCTGTCGGCCGTTGAGAGTCCTGCGCTAATTTTGTCGATAGGCATCTTCAATGCGGTAGCTATAGTTGCCGCAGCCAAAGCATTTGCAACTTGATGTCTTCCAGCTTGTCTTAAAGCCACAGTTTCACGGCCAAAAGCGGTTACTAAATCAAAATGAGCAAAACCTTCTCTAATTTCTATGTCAGTTGCCCTTACATCATTATTTGAATTCTCCCCGAAGGTCATAACTTTGGCTTTGGTTAATTTAGTCATGTTAATTGTTAGCTCATCGTATGAACCTAGAATCGCAATCTTTGAAGATTCTAGGTTCTTTACCATCTCACTTTTCGCTGTAGCAATTATTTCTCGTGAACCAAAAATCCCAATATGCGCACTTCCAACTCCGAGTACCACGCCTATATCTGGAAGAAACGTGCGCTCCAATTTAGAGATGTCACCTAAATTGCGCGCGCCCATCTCTAGTATGCAAAATTTTGTATCAGCACTACATTCTAAAATTGTGATTGGAACACCTAAATCATTATTAAATGAAGATCTAGGAGCAACTGTCTTTCCCATCATGGACAATAGGTGTTTAGATAAATCTTTAGTGGTGGTTTTGCCATGAGAACCAGTTATGGCAATAACTTTCATTCCAGAAATCTTCTGTCTCACGTATGCAGCTAACTTTGTTATTGCCTCGACAACATCTGAAACCACTATGCAAGTCGAACCAATCTCTCGAGTGCAGATGATTACTCCAGCTCCGCCTTCCAAGGCGTTTATAGCAAAATCATGACCATCTACATGTTCACCTTTTAGGGCTAGGAAAATTCCATTTGAAACAATTTCTCGGGAATCGAAAAAGGCTGATCCAGTTATGAGTTTATTTCCGTTACCTACGATTTTTCCTGAGATTACTTCCGAAATTTGAGAGATAGTTAAAGGAATCATTTTGTGGACCTAGCGGACCTAATAGCATTTTTTAATTCAACTCTGTCGTCAAAAGGTAAAATTGTTCCCATGATCTCTTGCCCGGTTTCATGACCTTTGCCGAGTACTAGGACGCAATCATCTTGCGCAGCGTTATCCACTGCAAATTTTATTGCCTCGCCTCTATCGACAATTACAAAATGATTCTCTAATAATTTCATACCTTCGTGCATCTGATTAAGAATTGAAAGCGGGTCTTCGCTTCTTGGATTATCGCTCGTGAAGATCGCTAAATCTGCTCCTGAAATCAAGGCTTGTCCCATTAATGGACGCTTTCTCTCATCCCTATCTCCGCCACACCCTAGTACCGCGATGATCCGGCCTTTTGTGGAACTTCGAACGGCTTTTAGCGCAGCGCTTACCGCGTCTGGAGTGTGCGCATAATCAATTACGGCGCTGAATCTCTGGCCTAATTCAATTGATTCCATTCTTCCTGGCGCACCTTTTGCATTATTTAATGCATTTGCTGCAGATAATGGATCTATTCCACTTTCTACTGCAAGAGCGAGAGCCATTAAAACATTTGCGCTGTTGTAATCTCCCATTAGCGGTGTCGCAATCGAAAGCAAGATTCCCCCAGGGCCAGCGATAGTAAGTTCAACTACAGATTTACCAGAGCTACTTGGGTCGGCCAAAGAGGTATCTATAATTTTCCAGTTAGCTTTTTGATCATGAGTAGATATTGAAATTTTTTCAATCTCTGTTTCTTGAAATAAACGTTTGCCCCAAGAATCATCAATGTTGATAATCGCCTTCTCTGAAAATCCAAATTTAAATAGACGGCTTTTTGCTTGATAGTAATTTTCCATGGTTTCATGAAAATCTAAATGATCATGGCTTAGATTTGTAAATGCCACAACCGAAAATTTTGTTCCCTCAACTCTATTGAGGGCAAGTGCATGGCTGGAAACTTCCATAACAACATTTAGATTATGTCTTTCCCGCATGATTGCAAATATTGATTGCAATTCTGGAGCTTCTGGCGTCGTCCTTTTAGTCGAAAAAATTTCATCGCCAATACGCGTTTCAATCGTTCCTATCAAGCCAGAATTGCGCTTATTGAAATCCCAAATTTGTTGCAACAAATATGAAGTTGTTGTTTTCCCATTTGTTCCAGTTATCCCAAAGACGTTTATAGCGCTAGAAGGGCTTCTATAGAATTTATCGGCAATAATTCCAACCCATAACCTTGGATTATTCACACGAAGTACTGGAATATCGGCATTAACAATTGCTGATTTGTCAGTTAACACGGCAATCGCTCCGTTAGCCACTGCTGAATCAATAAATTTTGATCCATGGGAGTTTTCTCCTGGAAGGGCTACAAATAAATCTCCTTGAATTACATCATTCGAATTAAGCGAGATCCCTTTTATCAAAAGACTTATTTTTTCAAGATTTGCATCTGGTGATCCGATTAAGTCTGCAATTTCGCTCAATGAAAGTGAGTATTCAGAAATTAAATTGGATCGCATTTTAATTCTTAATCCTTGGCTTCTGCCGCAGCCATTATTTTTTCACGCTTTTTTAAAGTTGCGGCGTCTAATGGGTAGGGATCGCTTAGCTTTCCTGAAGGTGCTATTTGATAACTTTTGAGTGCATAAGAGATAACTTCTTTGAATACCGGACCACCTAAATATCCACCCCAATGAATTCCTTTAGGGTCCTGGATCGTAATGCTCATGACGAACCGGGGTTTTTCCGCTGGTGCAAATCCGATGAATGAAGCTGTGTACCCGCTATAACAACCGCACTTGTCGTTAAATCTGTTAGCTGTTCCAGTTTTTCCGGCGACTCTGTATCCGGGAATCTGAGCGCTTGGTGCCGTTCCGCCCTCTTCTACAACACTTTCCATCATCACACTTAAAGTTTTAGCAACTTCTTCATCAACAACTCGAACTCCAGAGTCATTTACCTTAGGTGTGTAATGACCATTCTGGTTGCTCGTTCCTGCAAAAATATGAGGAACAGCACGAACTCCCCCATTGGCAATTGTTGCAAAAACACTGGTCGCTTGAATCGTAGTAAGAGAATAACCTTGACCAAATGCCACTGTTGGCGCGGTAGATCTAGACCATTTGTCTACCTTGCTAAAAATTCCCGGGGTTTCTCCAGGTAATCCCATATTCACTCTTTGCCCTATGCCAAATTTTGTTAAATATGAATAGAGCGTTTCTTCACTCATTTTCTCACCAATTTTTATTGTTCCAACGTTGCTTGACTTAGCCAAGACCCCTGTAGAAGTTAATTTCCATTTTGGATGTGGCTCGTGGTCATTGAAGATTCGGTCTGCTCTTTTGATTTTATCTGGGATCTGAAAAATAGTTGTAGGTCCGATTAGCTTTTCTTGTAATGCTGCAGCAAATGTCATAACTTTCCCGGTTGAACCTGGTTCGTACGCTTCTTCAATCGCAGGGATTTTCAATAAATTTGGCTTGGTCACGTTAAATTTGTTTGGATCAAAGGTAGGGGCTGTAGCCAATGCCAGAATTTCACCAGTAGTTGGATCCATTAAAACGGCGGTGACTGACTGTGCGCGAGTTTTCTTTGCAACACTTGCTATTGCGTTCTCAGTAATCCATTGTAAATCTCTATCAATAGTTAATCGGACATTTGTGCCAGCTTTTGCCGGAATAAGGGATTGTCTTGCTGAAGGAATTGATGGGCCTTTTCCGCTTGAGTAACTTAAAACTCCATCAGTACCACTTAATAAAGAGTTCATCGAAGCTTCTATTCCACCACCGCCTACACCCTCCGAATTCACAAATCCCAAAGTGTTTGCTGAGAGGGTTTTGCCTGGGTAATCTCTCTTGAACCCACGCTCTGTGAAAAATCCACCAATTCGCTTTGACATTGGCTTGCCTGAATTGCTCAGTGCGATTGCTTCTTTTATTTTTAGCCACTGCGCCGGAGTAATATCTTTTGCGATATAGACAAATTTTCGAGTGCCTGTTAAACGGCTTTGAACTGACGTAGTAGACGCATTGATAATTGGGGCTACTAATTCTGCAGTTACTTTAGGGTCACCAATTAGATTTTGATCTACAACGAGATCTAGGGCATCGATACTTCGTGCGAGAACATTTCCATTTCGGTCTGTTATCTCTCCGCGAGGTGCAGGCAAATCTACGGTTTGATTCAACTCACGTGCTGCTTGATGTGCTCGGTCCTGCGCATTTACTGCTTGGACAAAAACCAATCTAACGAAGAAGGAGAAAAAGACAACAAGAACTAAGAAAAATGAGATTCGTAATCTGGCTTGTGCCATACGGAGCGGGCTCATTCTTTGGTTCCTTTGTCATTTACAATTACGTCATTTATTTTGGGTTGATTTAAAATCAAGAATTCAGGATTGCCACTAGGCACCATGCCTAGGAGTCGTGCCTTCTTTGCCAATGATTCTGGTGAGGAAATACGAGCTAAATTTTGAGAATTTGCTTCTTCAAGATCAGCTAAGTGGATTGCTTCGAACTTAAGACGATGTAATTTAATAGCATCTTGATTCAAAGCTAAATTAAGACCCATTACCGAAATCAACGTAAAAATCATGGCACCAAAAATTATTGAATTGAATGCTGCTTTAGTTACCGACTTTCCTTCACTTGGCCTGAGGTCTGCGACTAAACGCAACACCGGATCTGGCAATCTCTGAAGACGTGGAAGTGAGTTTGATGAAAGTTTTCGAGCTGGTGAACTCTTGAGAGCGGTTATCGCCATCAGGCAGCCACTCCCCCCACTTTTTCAATTGCACGCAATCGCACTGATGTTGCGCGTGGGTTTTCAGAAATTTCAAGTTCTGATGCGCTCTCGCTTTGTCTTGTTAGCAATCGATAATCGGCTGGGGTCGGCTCAATTGGCAAACCATGAGGGACTGATGTTGTTGAAACTGCAGTGAAGGCTCGTTTAACAATTCGGTCTTCTAGCGAATGATAAGAAAGTACAACCATGCGTCCGTTTTGATTTAAAATACTTAAAGCTGCAGGAATTGCTCGTTCAAGAATTGCAATCTCATCATTAATAAAAATCCGCAGTGCTTGAAAAGTGCGCTTGGCAGGATGTCCACCTGTTCTGCGAGTTGCCGCAGGAATGCTTTCGCGAATAACTTCAGCCAAACGACTTGAGTTAGTGAATAACTCGACTTCGCGTTCTTTGATGATTCGATCTGCAATTCGAGATGCAAATCTTTCTTCGCCGTATTCACGGAAAATTCGAGCTAACTCTTTTCCGCCAAAAGTGTTTACAACTTCAGCAGCCGTTACTCCATCTGTGGAATCCATCCGCATATCCAGCGGAGCATCCTGCGCGTACGCGAATCCTCTCTCTGGTTCATCAAGTTGCATTGATGAAACCCCTAAATCAAAGAGAATTCCGTCAACACCACTAAATCCAGCAGTAGCAATAACTTGTGGCATTTGATCATAAATTGCGTGTACTAATGTGATACGCCCATCAAATTTAGCCAACCGAGATTTAGCGTGGTCAATTGCAGTTAGGTCGCGATCAATTCCAATTAAATGAAGATTTGGAAAGTGAGAAAGTAATTCAAACGAATGGCCGCCAGCACCAAGTGTTGCATCAACAACTAATGCATTATTTTTTGTTAGTGCAGGAGAAAGCAAGGCAAGTGATCGCTCAAGCAATACTGGCTGATGTAACACTGCACTCCCCTTTCTTTCTAACTCTCTAAAACTCCCTTGATTCGCTGGCTCGAAACTTTGGACACCGCCGCCGGACGGATTGATCGGCGCCGGGGAAGGGGCGTCGATGCGCTATAGCTAGCCGCGGCAGTGACCGAAATTTCGAGTTAGAAAAATCCTGGGAATACCTCCTCAGATACATCTGCGAAGCCCTTTTCGCGATCTGCGAGGTAGGACTCCCAAGCGGTTGCATCCCAAATCTCAACGCGAGTATTTGCGCCAAT
>DDZI01000064.1:24488-29671 GCA_002346305.1 Actinobacteria bacterium UBA3012
TCATCATGTGCACCGGCAAACATCACGCGCATGTAATCGCGTGCAGATTTGGCGGTAACTGGGGCTTGGCCCATTGCTTCGGTAAGTGATGCAAACTCTTTTGCGGGCCAGACATAAAGGCACCGCTCTTGTCCTTTGGTGATTACTAAGCCGGCAGCTAATTCATCTCGGAAACGGGCCGGAAGGATTACTCGTCCTTTTTCATCGAGGCGGGGTTGATAGGTGCCTAGAAACACTTGAAACCCCTTCCCCACTTTTTACAAAGGTAAAAACTTTTTGCGTCATAACGACTAGTCCTGAACTCAACTATTGACGTTAATCCCCCACTTTACTCCACTTATCTCCACTGTCAACCACCTTCCCCCCTTTAACTCCCCCTTTCCCCCCATCCCTCCAGCTGGCCAGCTGGCCAGCCGGCCATCTAGCCGATCTGGCACTTATTGAGTTAGTGGCCGAACCGCCTTGCCTCTACCGTTAGGCCATGGCCAAAAATCTGGATCCGAAGAGTTTCCGCGCACTTATGAGTGGCTGGATAACCGGGATTGCATTGGTGACCACAAAAGATGAAAAAACTGGGAGAAATATTGGAATTGTCTGTAACTCGCTAACTTCGGTTTCGCTAGAACCACTTTTGATTTCGTGGTGCGTGGATAAAAAAACTAAATCATTTCCTGATTGGGAAAATGCAAAAGAGTGGAATGTACATATCTTGGCTGCAGGTCAAGAGGATTTAGTGCATAGATTTACTGCTCCGGTTGCAGACCGCTTTGCGGGACTAGATATTACGTATTCAGATTCTGGCATACCGATTTTGCCAAATGTGGAGACTTACTTCACTTGTAAAACTTTTGCCAAACATGAAGCAGGTGATCACTTAATTTTGATTGGTGAAGTGATTGATTACCAAGATTCAATCGCACAACCATTGACATTTTTCCGCGGAAAGTTCCTACCCGGCCCACACGCTTAATTGCGTTGATCTAATAATCCGAATTGTTATCGCCGAATTGGCGCTTTTCCCAACGTTGCTCAAGTTTTGACATCAAAGAAGATTTCCCACCCTTAATTTTTCTTCCGTTTTTGCCGTTTTTTCCGTCTTTCATGGACGGCTGACGAAGGCCAGTAATTAAGCGATAAATCCCAAATAATGCAATCACAAAACCAAGTACACCTACAGGAATTGTTTGTGAAATCAATCCACCAAATAAAGTTATGAAACCAATAAGTAATAAAGAAACGCTAAGTAAAGTTGAACGTGATTTACGTGTACGAGATCCAGTCAAAGTTGAAACTAAACGTGGATCATCCTTGGCTAACTGTTCCTCCATCTGCGCAAGCAGCCGCTCTTCATGTTCTGACAGTGGCATCTCACGCCCCCTTTCGCTTTACTAGCTTTCCCAACTATCCAAAAGCATAGTAGGTCAACCTGAGCCCGGCAGATCTGGAGGCCTTAGAAGTCTGGCCGGAGCTACCGCCTCGCCCCCAAAACGATCTCGAGCAGCATCAATAGCCACCTCCACCTCACCCCACCCCTTTTCTCGGGCCCCTAATTCAGGCTGGGCGGCTAGCGGCTGGCCCTTCAAGGCCAGTAACCCTTCCAGGCGGATTCCGACTAATCGCACTCTCGCCCGCTCCAGATTTAGCCCCACATAGAGCGCTTTTGCCTGGCTATAAATCTCCTGTGTCGAACTGATTGGCAGAGGCAGGGTCTTGCTTCGTGTGATGGTGGTGAAATCCCCAAAACGTACTTTTATTGAAATTGTGCGCGCCATAAATTGCTCGTCGCGCAATCTTCTGGTTGCCCGGTCAGTAACGCGCAACAACTCTCCTAAAATTTCTTCTTGATTATCAAGATCACTCGAAAATGTTTCTTCTGCGCCAATACTTTTTTCAGGTTCGTTTAAAACTATAGATCGATAATCTCGCGCCCATGCCAATTCATAAATAGTTACACCTGCACTTTCCCCAACAGCTCTTATCAAAGTGGCACGAGAAGTATTTGCAATATCTCCAATCGTTTTTAAACCTAACTTGCTCAGAATCTCTGCTGTTTTTTCTCCCACTCCCCATAATTCATTAATTGGTAATGGGTGCAAAAAAGTTAATGTTCGATCAGGTGGGATTTCAAGTAATCCATTTGGCTTACATCTACTCGATGCTAATTTTGCAATCAACTTAGTGCTAGCAATTCCAACCGAACAAGTAATTCCTTCTTGACTTTCTACTTTTTGGCGAATCGCCGTTCCAATCTCACGGGGTGTTCCAAGTAAACGTTTAGCACCAGCGACATCCAGGAATGCTTCATCTACTGATATTGGTTCTACTAATGGAGTGAAGTTTCGAAAAATCTCCATAACTTTTTCAGATACCTCGCTGTATCTGCGCATATCTGGTTCAACAAAAACCGCATGAGGTGCTAATCGACGTGCTTGGCCGATTGGCATTGCTGCCCTAATCCCAAATTTACGCGCTGCGTAATTTGCTGAAGTGACAACAGATCTTGGCCCAGTTCCTACAACTACAACTTTCCCACGCAACTCTGGGTTATCGCGTTCGGCAACAGATGCGAAAAATGCGTCCATATCAATATGCAAAATCGTTGCTTGTTCAGCGTCTGCATTATCTGCATGATCTGTTTTCCCAATGTTAGAGATGAGCCGGCTCCTTTCGCATACTTGCTTGCTTAATCAGAATACTCAAGTAAGAGCGGACTGCTTCTATATCTTCCCCACTATCTCTCCAGATTTCGTAGACCTCGCCTAAATCCCAAGCGCAATGCGCCCTGATTGAAACCCCACGCGCTCCAGTTCTACGTAAAAAGCCGTAGACCAGTAATAAATTAGAGTTGTAAATAGTGCGCGCTGAGTGAATCTGCGTGCTTTCAAAAAAAGTTGAATCGCTACAACCACTTCCATCATCTAAGCTCAAAAAAATTGTCCGTTTCCCGGATCGAACCGGTGGAGATTGGACCGCAACTTTAACTCCAGCCAGAAAGATTCCGGTATTGCTCCTAAAATTAAGAAAATCTTTAACTCTTACAGCGCCCATTTGATTTAGAAGTTTTGCGTAAAAAGAAAGTAGGTGACCACTCACATCAAGTCCCAAAATCTCTACTTCGCTTTTTACCTCTTCTGCTAATGTCATTTTAGGAAGCCCACTCGGTGTCAATGTTGGGGCATCAAAGAAAAGTGAACTTTGTGAACTCCCGATCTGCTTTCCTTTATTCCATTTTTGAATATCTGAGTAATGAAGTAAGAGATCTCTTCGCGTTAATTCACTCTCTTTATTTATTTTATATAAATAGTCAAAAGCTCCTAAATGAATAAGACTTTCTGTCGTCTTAGTGCTCGCTCTTGCCCTAAGGTGGAAATCAGATATATCTAAGTAGGGCTGTCCTTCAACGATACTTTCAACTTCCGTAGAAGTAATTCCATGTAAATCAGAAAACGCAAGTTGTATTCCATATTTAGATAAATATTTCACAACCCGGTACTGCTCTTTAGATTTATTTACATCAACATTGAGAAGTTCGACCCCGAGTTGGCGGGCTTCATCTAGCAGTAAACGTTTTGGATACATTCCTGGGTCATGAGTCAGAATCCCAGCGATGAAAGCTGCTGGGTGATGAGTTTTTAACCATGCTGATTGATAAGTTGGAAGTGCAAAAGCGGCAGCATGGGCTTTGCAAAAACCAAAAGAGGCAAATGCTTGCAGCACCTCCCATACTTCAACCGCCACTTGCAATGAGTATCCGCGCTCAATAGCAATTGGGATAAACCACTCTTTAAATCTTTCCTGTTGATCAAAATTACTAAGAGCCCGGCGATATTCATCTGCCTGCGCAAGACTGACCCCAGTCATTTTTGAAATAATCCGAATTACCTGTTCATGAAATACCACAACTCCTTGAGTTTCAAGCAAAATTTCATGCAAAGAGGGATCGATCAAACGTGGCTTTGAAAAACCTTGCTTTGCATTTAGAAATGGAGTGATCATGTCGCTTTTGACTGGGCCAGGGCGAAACAATGAGATATCAATAATTAGATCATTAAAAGTTTCTGGACCGAATTTTCCAATAAGTTCACGTTGACCTGGGCTCTCAATTTGAAAAATTCCCAGAGTGCGAGTTGTGCGTATCAATTCAAAAGTTTTGGCATCATCAAGTTGGATCTCATCAAGGTCAATATCTTTATCATCTACTCGCTTTATTTCGTTTAGTGAGTAAGAGATCGCAGATTGCATTCGAACACCTAAAATATCCAACTTAAGTAAACCGACAGCTTCAACATCATCTTTATCCCATTGCAACATTGGATATCCAGATCCACTTAGTTGAGCTGGTGCGCGCTCTAACAATTTGCTATCTCCCAAAATTACAGCGCATGGGTGCATTGAAATATTTCGCGGTAATCCATCCAAGCGTTGCGCCAGACCAAGAGCCATGGCTATCTCATTTGAAGTTATCTGGATATGACGAAGTTCAGGTAAATCTTTTATCGCTGCAGTTATATTGCGTGCCCGAATATGTGGCATTGCTTTTGCTAAAGCATCTACCTCTACTGCCGGCAATCCCATTGCCGCCCCAACATCACGAATTGCATGTCTTGCTCGATAAGTTTCGAACATGCCAACAGTAGTTGCTCGCGTCACTCCATCTTTATTGTATTTTGTAAATACATCCTCATAGATCTCTAGTCTGCGTGCTGATTCCACATCTATATCGATATCTGGAAGAGCAGAGCGAAGTGGAGAACAAAATCTTTCCATAAGCAACCCATGCTTTAATGGTTCAACTGTAGAGATTCCAAGTAAGTAACAGATCAAAGATCCAGCACCACTTCCACGCGCAGCCACTCTGATTCCTTTACTACGTGCTGCCTCAACTATGTCAGCCACTGCTAAAAAATATGGTTCATACCCAAGTGCTTTTACTGTCTCTAATTCATCACCTAATCGTGAAATCGCTTTTTGTAAATCATTCCCTCCATAACGACTATTTATTCGCCCATCACATCTATCACGTAACTGTTTTTGCATCTCTTCTAGTGATTTTGCGTTAACTGTTTCGGCTTCAGGTAAGTGAATTCCCCCCAAGCCGATGTCATTACTTGGTGATAAATATGCTCGCTCTGCCAATTCAAAACTGACTTGCAATAACTTTTTACTGTCGTATTCCCCTGCTG
>DDZI01000064.1:29756-46799 GCA_002346305.1 Actinobacteria bacterium UBA3012
CGATCGAGCATCCGTACTGAATTACTTATTACCGCAGGCACTCTCATCTGATTTGCAAATATCAATGACCTCGCAGCATGAGCAGTTGTAAGTTCTCCTTCCCCAGGAGCTAAATGAGATACAACTTCAATAGCAATTGATCCGAGTTGTGC
The DNA here is from genome assembly GCA_002346305.1 of Actinobacteria bacterium UBA3012. Taxonomy (GTDB): domain Bacteria; phylum Actinomycetota; class Actinomycetes; order Nanopelagicales; family Nanopelagicaceae; genus UBA3012. The sequence goes on from DDZI01000064.1 coordinate 29,909, forward strand.
TATTTCACGCCATTTATTTAGCGCATCTTTGGCTTGATCAATGCGACGCAAAGCCAAAGCTCTTCCAACATCTGAATTTGGGCCAAGTAACAACAAAACGCCTTCGCTATGTTTTGCGAAATTCTCATGAGTTAAAAGTTGTTCTTCTACCCCAGAAACTATTTTCACTAAATTGCGCCATCCATAACTTTGCGATGTTGCCATCACTGTTACCCGTGAAAAATTATTTTCAACAAAATTCCCACCTTTTGCTGGAGTGGGAGCCGCCTTTACTTTGCGCATTGGCGCAACCTCTAAATTGCATCCAATAATTGGAGCAATTCCTGCCTGCTGACAAGATTGCGTAAATCTAATTGCACCGGCGAGCGCATTTCTGTCAGTAAGTGCTAATGCTGGCATCCCAAAAGTTGCGGCGCGTTCGACTAATTGATTTGGTTGAGCACTTCCGTATTTAAATGAGAATCCACTTGCTACTTGCAGATGAACATATGGAATTGTTGAATTACTCATCTTCTTCAACTTGAAGAGCACTCTTGCTTATCGCTTTACGTACCTGCCACTGACCACTTAACTCATCACGTTCTACATGGAATGTAATTAACATTCCTTCTGGTGCGGCTTCAACTGCCCAAAAAGATTTTGCTAAATCATCGGGGCGATAATTTCCATCACTAGCTCGGTTCCACCAACCCCCGGCTTCGCGCCAACGCGAAAGTACGGAATGGATTCGAAAACGCCGTCCCCGCCATGTGAACTCAACCGGCTCACCTCCCACGGTAAGCACCTCAGGCACATCACCTGATCTAGCCATCTACTCCCCCTAAATTAGAACATCTGTTCGAATAACCCAAATACTAGGAGTTAGGGCTGACAGCAGCAAGTAGCCGCTAGATCGGTCTGAAATAGGTATCAAATGGGTATTAGGCTCAGTTACATGAAACAAGTTACCTACCGTGGACCAGAGCAGATCACTGTTGATGAGTGGATCTCCCCCGAACTTCCCGCCAACTACGTGGCCGTGAAAGTGGCCTATGTCGGAGTCTGCGGAACTGACCTACATCTATATGCCGGTCATATGGATTCTCGCGTGACCACCCCGCATGTTCCAGGTCATGAGATGTCTGGAGTTGTTGCCCGCATTGGTGCTGGAGTTAATGAATGGAAGTTAGGTGAGAAGGTAACTGTTCGACCGCTATTGCCTTGTAAAAATTGTCGAACCTGTAATGAAGGCAATTCACATATCTGTCCAAAATTAAAATTTATCGGCGTGGATCTCGGCGGCGCAATGCAACCAGAGTGGATCGTGCCAGCTGAGTTGTTACATCGAATTCCAGAGCAGATCACACTTCGTCAAGGTGCACTAATCGAACCACTTGCTGTTGCTATTCATGATGTGCGAATGGCAGATCTTGATCCAACTGATGTAATTACTATTGTTGGTGCCGGACCGATTGGTTTGTTGATCGGAATTGTTTGCGTATCTCGCGGACACAAAACATTTATTACTGACATAGATCAAACCCGCCTAGATGTCGCCAAATCACATGGAATGATTCCAGTAACCCCAGATCAAGTAGAAGCTGCAGCGCGTGAAGCAACAAATGGATTAGGCACTGATGTGGTCTTTGAAGTATCTGGTTCCGCAGGTGGTGCGACTTTAATCTCTTCCATAGTTAAACCTCGTGGAAAGATTATTGTTGTGGGAATACATGCAGAGTTGCGTCAGTTCAATCTGCAGCAAATATTCCACAAGGAAGTAACTATGCAAGGTGCTCGTGTCTACAAGTCAATTGATTTTGACGATGCAATCGCATTTCTTGCCACACGCACCAAAGAACTTGAGCCACTAATTACTAAGGTATTTCCGGTTGAAGATGCGTTAGAGGCTTACCTTTCACTGACTCGCGGTGGAAGCATCAAAAATTTAATCGCCATCTCAGAACCTGCAATCTAAATGAAAGTACTTGCTGGAAAAATTGCAGTCGTCACCGGCGCCAATCGCGGCATTGGTCATGCAATTGCTTTGGCTTTAGCAGAAGCTGGCGCTGACATCGTCGGAACAAGCCGCCAGATGAGTGATCATGAAAGTATTGCCAAAGAAGTAAGAGCGCTAGGTCGGAAGTTCTTTCCATTTGCCTGCGATATGAAAAATCGTGCTGAGAGTACGGCGCTAGCGAAAAAAGTTTTAACTGAAGTTGGTCAAGTGGATATCTTGGTGAACAACGCCGGAACTATTCGTCGTGAAAATATTGCCGATTACTCACTTGCAGATTGGGATGAAGTTGTTGAAGTAAACCTGACTGCTCCATTTATTCTCACCCAGGATTTCGGCAAACCAATGCTTGAGCGTAGCGCAGGTAAGGTTATTTTCATTTCCTCTCTACTTTCCTACCAAGGTGGAATCAGAGTGCCGGCTTACACGGCAAGTAAATCTGGAATCGCTGGCTTAGTAAAAGCATTTGCTAATGAGTGGGCTGGAAAAGGTGTCAATGTAAATGCAGTTGCACCGGGTTACATAGTTACTGATAACACTGAAGCCCTACGTGCAGATCCAATCCGCTATGAAGCTATAACTGGACGCATTCCCGCAGGACGTTGGGGCGAAGGTAGCGATATCGCCGGCAGTGTGGTTTTTCTCGCCTCAGAAAACGCTGATTACTTACACGGTTCAACCATTACCGTCGACGGCGGATGGATGGGTAGATAATGTGCGTAAAATCAAAAGTTTATTTACAGCCTTAACAATAATCGGAGTTCTAGTAATTTCAGGCTCTCCTGCATCGGCACATACAGAAATATTAAAGAGTTCGCCTGCGGCAGATAAAATCATTTCAGTAATGCCAAAATCAATAAGACTGACATTTGGAGAAAAATTACTTGTTGTCATGGGGAGTAAAAGTAAAGCGAACTCCATAACAGTTAAATCACCCGGAAATAAAATAGTATCTAATGGAAAAGTCAAAGTTGTAGCAAATATCGCAAGTATAAATCTTGTTACTCTAAAAGAATCTGGAAAATATCAAGTGACCTTTCGGGTAGTTGCTAGAGATGGTCACGTTTTAAAGGATTCATTTAAATTTGAATTTAGAAAGTAACCTAAAAAATCCAAATTTAGAGACATTCCACATTGCTTCAAAGACAATCCCACTGTGCATCTTTGAGACACCTTCTCGTCGCTCAACAAAAGTAATTGGTACCTCTCCTACTGGTAGCCCTGCTTCATGAACGCGATAAAGTGTTTCTACCTGAAATCCATATCCATTAGATTCGATATTTCCCAAGCAAATAACTCCTATCGCTCTTCGCGAGAAAACTCTAAATCCACTTGTGCAATCTCGAACATTTAAACCAAGCAGAATTCTGGAGTATCCACTTCCAAACCGCGAAAGAATTTCTCGATGTTTCGCCCAACCGATAATTTGTCCGCCTTTAACCCATCTGGACCCAATAGTTAAATCATATTTATCTGCTTGTCCTAGCAGTTTTTCCAAATCTGCAACTCGATGTGAGTGGTCTGCGTCCATCTCAATAAAATATTCAGAATTTCTATCTAAGCCCCATGCAAATCCTGCACGGTAGGCATTTCCAAGACCCGTTTTCTCAGGACGTGACAAAAGCTCTATTTTGCTATCACTGACCATTAATTGATTAATTATTTCTACAGTACCGTCTGAAGAATTATCATCGATCACTAAAATTTGCAATGTGGGAAATATTGATCTAATTTCATTAATTAGAGTTCCAACATTCAATGCTTCATTGTATGTTGGTATTAAAAGCAAAGAGTTTGCAGAAAGTTCCACTTGCTCACTTTAGCGAGAGTGCTGCATTCTTCAACCTGCCATGGGTTTTCATGGCTATAGCGGTTCGATTATTGCCGTTCCTTTTTCGTGATCTAAAAACCTTAACTTGTGATTCGGAAGAGCATTAGCGAAACTTTCTGCCAATGCTTTCTCTCCACTTCTCTTTGTGTCATCGATTACCACAACTGCTTTTTTGCTCAACTTTGAGCCTAAGACTGGAAGTGCCGGAAATCTTGCAGCATCATCTTTGGATCCTGGAGGTCCATCGATGAAGAGGAAATCAATCTCTTTAAAATCTTGCAACTTTGAACTGTCGTACCACATGAATGATTCTTCTAAGATTTCCTTCTGAATCAAAGGCGCATGAATCAATTTAACATTGCTCACTTGATGCTCTGCGAGTAACTCTTGGGTGTTCTTGAGGTACTCAAGGTCATGTTCAATTGCCACAATCTCAACTGCCCCAGCACGCGACAAAACAATTGTTGATGCCCCACTTCCTAATTCAACTACTAATTTTGGCTTATATTTTCTCACCAAAGAAGTTAATGTTAAAAGCAGATCGGGCGAGGCCGCCCAACCACGTGTTGGAGGAAGCGCAGCTTTTAAATCCAACATCTCATGCAGAGAAACTAGAGCTTCTAATTGGCGGAAATCTTGTTTACTTCTTTTCTCAAGTACTGTTGCAATTTTCACTTCGGAGTCCTTAATAGTTTTTATGATTTTTTCATTTGACTTTTTAGTTGTCTTAGTTGACTTTTTATTTGAATTAATAAGTGCAATCCCTTTACGGCGTGTCTCCCAGATGTTTACTAAAATTGAGACCAGAACTAACGTTAGAACTGTTTTCAGAATTAAAGAACTTGCATCGGTTGACATTTGGTCATTTTGGCAGAGGTTTACTGGCAATTACTTTGTAAAAATCATTCTTCACTATCTGTTCAACTAAAGTTTGTTTAAATTCTTTAAATATCTTTCCTGGAAAATCTATCTTTGCGAGGTGACCAATCTGGAAAAGCCCACCATCATCCTGGCGACCAGCAACGGGATTGGGATGGGACATTTGGTTCGTGCTTGCGCTGTCGCTAAAGCACTACTCCCCGAGGCAGAACCAATAATTGTTTCAATGGCTCCAGGTATCGCTGATGTGGGTGCCGCCCTTGGAATACGTACTGAATACATTCCTGGACGTGATCGTGAATGGATGCCGCGCCGAGTTTGGGATCATTATTTACGTGATCGATTGATTGCATTAGCCGAAGAGACTGGCGCAAAAGTAATCTCTTTCGACGGAGTGGTTCCATACCCAGGAGTCTTAGCCGCAAAATTTCATTCGGCGGATTTAAGACTGGCTTGGGTTAGACGCGGATTGTGGCGAGATACCCCACAAAAATTAACGCTCTCACTTTACGCATCGCTAATGGACAAAGTAATTGAACCTGGTGATTACGCAGCAGCGTATGACAAGGGACCAACCTCTGGTCGTGATGACGCTGAAAAAGTTGCACCTGTTTCCGTATACTCCCCTGACGAGGCGTTACCTAGTGATGAAGCTCGGCAAATCCTGGGACTTGATCTAGATCGTCCAGCCGTCTTGGTGACTCTCGGAACTGCGACTACCGAAGAGGTCGATCGATTGAAGGCTGTGCTTCGCGGATTGAAGCGGTGGACAAATGTCCAAGTTCTGATGACAAAAAATCCAGTAGATAGAATCGGTAAATCAATTGTTCCCCAGGGCTTAGATTTACGTACCGCTAGATACTTTCCACTAGCAAAATTATTATCGGCATTTGACGGCGCAATCTCTGCGGCTGGATACAACAGCATTCATGAATTTATGTGCGCTGGCACTCCCACAATTTTTATTCCTGTCATGCGCGGTACTGATGACCAACTAGCCAGGGCAAAGTGGTGTCATGATTTTGGCTTTGCGATCATGGCTGATCCTGAGAATCTTTTAGGAATTGAGAGATGGGCTGAACGTCTCAGTGATATTAATATTCGAAACTCACTTTCTACAAAATGTCTCGAATTAAGTGATCCAAGTGGAGGAATTGAAATTGCACAAAAGCTTTTAGATCTATCGCAATCTCCGGCAAAAAATGGAGTTATAGTTGCTTACTCCTACTGGAGATTTAGGTTATCGCAGATCAGACGATCTACATTTAGAGGAGTTCTCAAGCGAAGCTATTACGCAATTGCACGAGTTGTCTTAAGAAATGCAGCCCTAATTTACCGCAAAATAGTTCCACGAAAAATTGAGATCATCAAACCTGATAAATCTGTGACTTTTTTACAAACTCTTGATGCTAAAGTTTTAAAAGAGGCAATTTCTTCCTCTGGAAGATTCGAACATATTCTTTCCGATAGTTCGTTGATGTACAAATCAGTCCGAAAGAAAATAGCCACAAAGGCTTATGGGCAAATTCTGGTAGATGCGTCCACCTTGCTCGTCGCAAAAGAAGAAGTAACTCAATTGGAACCACCAATTCATGAAGAAATTCAACTTCCAGCAGAAGAAGCAACAGAAGGAATCGCTGAAAAGCAGAGAGATTATCTGCCACAATTGCCAGCGTGACCGTAGTACTAGCAATTATCGTCGGAGCTCTAATGGGTTCGGCTCTAGGGCTTATTGGCACTGGTGGCGCAATTCTTGCCGTACCGGCGTTGGTTTATATATTTGGATATTCTGCGCTGAATGCGACGACCGCTTCATTGGTGATAGTTATTTCTACAGCAACAGTAAGTGTTATCCCCCGCTTACGTAGAAAACAAGTTCAGATAAAATCAGCTCTAATTTTGTGGAGCATTGGATTAGTCGGAAATTATTTTGGAGTGCAACTTTCGAAAACCATCAGTGAAAAGGCTTTATTGATTGGATTCGGCGTAATTCTTTTAGCTTCTGCTACAAGCATGATTTGGCGAACATTCCAAAAGGATTTAATTGCTAAAAAAAGGAGCTCTTGGGTACTTCCTTTGGCAGGTTCGCTGATCGGATTTATGGCTGGACTCTTTGGAGTTGGTGGCGCATTTTTAGCGATTCCAACCTTGATACTTGTATTTGGAGAGTCCGCACAGATAGCTACAGGGACCGGACTTGCAGTAATGATATTAAACTCGGTAACCGCGTTGTTGTTTCGTTTCCAAAATATCCAAAACGTCTCCTGGGATATCCCGATCATAATCTTGGTAAGTGCAATTACTTTTTCAGTACTAGCAACCCAAAAGGGTGCGGCTCTAAAATCACTCACTCTTGAGCGAATATTTGCTTACTTCTTATTTTTGGTTGGAATTGCTACTTTAATTGAATCGATCTTAAAATAACGGTCTAATTAGCCCCCTGATGCCAGCAAGTCCCCTTAACTCGGTGTGACGACAACACATATTCCTGAGAGAATGGCACCATGCCAATCCAGTACCAACTCAAGGAGTCCAATGGGCCGGTATTTGTTTTAATCCACGGAATGGGATCAGCATCAAATGCATGGAAGCCACTTCTTCCTGAACTAGAAAATTATGGATCTATTTTATTGCTTGACCTGCCAGGACATGGTGGAAACCCGTTAGATCCAGAAATAGCGATGGATCCCGCTTCAATGGCTAAAGCAATCGCAGACTTACTCAGAGAACTTGATTTACCGCCAGTTCATTTGATTGGAAATTCACTTGGCGGTTGGATCGCACTTGAATTAGCCGCTGCGAAACCAAATTTAATTGCATCGGTTACTGGATTAGCACCTGCAGGACTTTGGTTGACACCATTCTTGCATCGAATACCAGGAAGTGACCTGAGCAAGCGGATGGCAAAAGCTTCAAATGGAATTGCGCCAACTGCTCTAAAAAGTTTGGCAGCTCGACGATTAGGATTTTCACGAATTTCACCACATTGGGAAGAAATGGATTATCAAACATTGCTAGATGCAGTGACAGCAATGTCTGGGTCTGATGGTTACTATCCAGCCTGGGATGCAACGCTCAACCGAAGATTTGATTCGATGATTTCAGATCACATTCCAACTACTATCGTTTTTGGCGACAGTGACTTTGTGCTTCCATCACGAACCTGTCAGGAACGTTCATTAGCCCCAGCGCATGCAAAATGGATTGTGCTTGAAAAGGTTGGACATGCTCCAATGTGGGATGAACCAAGCGAGGTTGTAAAAATAATTAACGAAACAGTAAGTTTAGTTAAATGACTCCAGTTCTATATGTCTGGAAAACTTCAAGCCGCTCCATACCGTGGGTTTTTGTGCAAATGGCAATCAATCCATTTCAATTTAGAAGATTCCCAGGTGTGACTTTTGCAAAATCCTTAGGAACTGGTCGAGGAGTAAGTTTTACGCCCTCTGATGCGGATCTAAATCAATGGGCTGCTTTGCTAGTTTTTTCAGATCAAGACTCTGCTAATAATTTTGATAAATCAAAATTAGTGAAAAAATGGAATCAGCGTTCCAGTGAGCAATTAAAGATGACTTTGCAACCGCTTTCATCTCATGGTCTGTGGGCAAAACGTAAGCCGTTTGGTGAACCGACTCCCGTAAAATGGGAAGGGAAAGTTGCAGCCGTTACAAGAGCGCGAATTAAGTGGTGGATGAATTTAAAGTTTTGGCGTGCAGTCCCGCCGGTAACTCAAGATCTACACAGTCAGTCAGGGTTGCTGGCAGCGATCGGAATTGGAGAAGCGCCTATTGGCCTTCAAGGCACGTTTTCGATCTGGCAAGATGGCGCAGCATTACGAAAATTTGCTTATGAGGGCAGTGCCCATAAGAGCGCTATAGCCAAAACTGCCGAACTGAATTGGTACTCCGAGGAACTTTTTGCACGTTTTGGAGTTCGTGAGATATCTGGCACCCTAAATGGGATCGATTTCACTTAATAGAATCTGGCTCAATTAAGGCAGAATAAGCACGTGGCCATTAGAAATTACATACAGCCTCCGCGCAGTAGAAGTGGGCCAAGCGCTTTTCAATCTGCTGTGGTTTGGTCTGCCCTTGCCGCTGCAATAATGATCCAAATTTCATATCCATTGCTTGATGGAAATGCTCTCAGAGTAATAACTTTTGCCACGGTTCTATCTTCAAGTTTGGCGATGGCACTTCACGCACTTCTAACTTTTGGAAGAAAATACGTCATAAATTATTTACTAATAACTTTAACTTTTGCATTTACCATTGAACAAATTGGACTTCATACAGGTTGGCCTTTTGGATATTACAAATATGATCCGTCACTTGGTTGGGCAATCGCCGGCGTTCCTCTAATAGTTCCATTTGCTTGGACGATGCTTGCTCACCCGATTTTAATCGCTGCTCGGCGAATCAATTCACGATGGAGCGCAGTAATCGGTGGATTTGGTCTAATGGCTTGGGATTTGTTCTTAGATCCACAAATGGTTCGCGATGGCAGATGGAGTTGGGCAAACCCAGATCCATACATTCCTTTTATGCCGGAAATCCCAGCCTCTAATGCTCTGGGTTGGTTCTTATCTGGCATCGTGCTTATGTCATTGCTTCACTTGGCGCTTCCACGTCAACGCAGGCGTGCTGGATCTGAAACTACAGTCGCTGACATCTTCTTAACGTGGACTTGGATCTCTGGAATCATCGCTAATCTCTTTTTCTTTTCTCGTCCGGGAGTTGCCTTTATCGGTGGAGTGGCACTTGGATTAATTGTGGTTCCATATTTAATATCACAATGGTTTGCACGTCCTTGAACTTAATTATTTTATTTTTTTCGATCTTTCTATTTATGAACAGCCTCAATAATTACTTTTACCTTCGGCCAACTAAGCCGAGATTTGTAGATTCGAAGACAGCCATATTAATTCCAGCAAGAGATGAAGAAGACAACATTAAGAACTTGCTGTCAGACCTAAGTGAACAGATTTTATTGAGCGATTACTCTGTAACTGTACTTGATGATAATTCAACAGATTTAACTGCGGATGCAGTTCGATCTTATGTCAATCGAGACGAGAAATTCGAACTCATATCTGGCAAACCACTCCCTCACGACTGGTTAGGTAAAAATTATGCCTGCCATCAATTAGCTATTACTAAATTAGATGCAAATTATTTGGTCTTTCTCGACGCAGATGTCAGGGTAAGTAGTGATGCTATTGCCACTGCTCTATCTGAATTGCAACAGAAGAACCTGGATTTCATATCCCCCTATCCACGACAGATCGCTAAAAGCTGGAGTGAACATTTAATTCAACCTTTGTTGCAATGGAGTTGGTTAAGTACATTGCCAATTAAGTTAGCCCAAAAATCAAGTAGGCCATCTTTAACGGCAGCAAATGGGCAATTCTTTGTGGTGAAAACTGAAGCATATATAGCCAGTGGTGGTCACAAATCAATAAAAGGTGAAGTTATTGATGACATGGAACTAGCCAAGAGTTTGAAAAGAAATGGCTTTAAGGGTGGAGTCACCAATGGATCAAGAATTGCTTCATGTCGCATGTATCAAAATTGGAGCCAACTTCGAAATGGATATCAAAAATCTCTTTGGCGGGCTTTCAAAGATATTCCAAATGCAATCGTTTTGTCGTTACTTTTAATTGTATTTTTTATTTACCCAGCCATTGAAATGCTCAAGGGATCTTTGATTGGCTTGGTATCGTATTTTCTCGTCGTCTTATCCCGGATGGTTACCGCAAAACTTTCACGCGGAAATTTGCTTGCCTCATTTTTACACCCACTCTCAATATCGCTTTTAATCTATCTACTCATAACTTCATGGATCCAACACTCGCGTGGAAACCTCGCCTGGAAAGGCAGGCAGTTATGAGCAAGAAAAGTGATGAGGTAGTTGTAATTGGTGCAGGCATGGGTGGGCTTGCTGCAGCAACACGTCTTGCAAAATCTGGTTTTAAAGTTAGAGTTTTTGAAGCGGGCCCACAGCCTGGCGGAAAATGTAGAACCATAAATATTGATGGGTACTCTTTTGATACTGGTCCCTCTTTATTGACTCTGCCTGCTGTGTATCGTGACTTGTTTTTGAAAAGCGGAAAGCATTTAGGGCAAGAACTTAAAGTAACTCCCGTAGAACCAGCTTTTGACTACTTCTTTTCGGATGGCACCAGACTGACTTTGCCATCTTCCTCTAGGGCTGGAACAGCCGCTGCGATCGAAAAGTCATTTGGGCATCGCGCTGCCGCTGAATGGGAAAATCTAATGAAGCGAGCCGAGAAAATGTGGGCGGTTTCCCGGGAACCATTTGTTGAATCAGAGCTTGGAACTCTCACCTCATTAATTTCTAGACCAAGAATTTTTGCAGATTTATTTACGATTGCTCCATGGCGCTCATTGCGATCATTGGTAAATAAAAAAATCAGCGATCCACGTTTGCGTACATTAATTGACCGTTATGCAACATACACCGGCTCTGATCCTCGCAGCGCGCCAGCAGTTCTATTAACAATTCCATATGTTGAAATGGTATTTGGGGCATGGCATGTTGGCGGCGGGATTGGAAAGTTAGGTGAAGTACTTGCTGAACGTGCGCAAAATTGTGGTGCTCAAATCGAATACAACTGCCCGGTATCTGAGATCTTAACCAGTGATGGAAAAGTTACTGGAGTGAGATTGGCAGATGGTCGAGTAATTGAATCTCAAACAGTCGTAAGTAACGCAGATTCTGAGTTAACTTACGGAAAATTACTTGGCAACTTGCCTGTTGCGCGCAAAGAAAAGCAAAAGATTTTGCGAAGTGAACCATCTCTTTCAGGTTTTTACCTAACAATTGGATTAAAAGGTAAACGCTCAGAACTTAATCACCATACGGTTTCTTTTCCAGATGATTATGACGCTGAATTTAACTCAGTGTTTAAGAATTTTCAGCCAGTTGTAGATCCAACTCTTTACATCTGCTCGCCCGCAGATGAACAGATGGTACCTAATCAGGATTTGGCTAATCATGAAAGTTTGTTTGTCCTTGTTAATGCTCCAAGACACAGTACAGATGGCAAGGGTTTTGATTGGAGCACTCCAGGAGTAACTGAGAAATATGCTGACCACTTGGTGGATCTTTTAGTAGCTAAAGGTTTTATAGATCGAGAAAGAATTGAAGTTTTTGCTTACGGATCACCACTGCAGATTCAAAATAATCACCTCGCACCTGGCGGCTCAATCTACGGTCGTTCAAGTAATGGTGCACGTGCAGCATTTAAAAGAGCCAAAAATCGATCACCTATTGATGGACTTTATCTAGTTGGAGGCTCTGCACATCCAGGTGGCGGCTTGCCACTTGTTGGCTTAAGTGGCGAAATCGTTGCCGGAATAATCTCTCAACGATCTAAAGGAAATAATGGCCTTTGGGCTCGTTGATAATCAATCTTGGCTAACGCCGGTGAAGTCGGTCCAGGAATATCTAAAATCAAAACTTCATCAAATAAGTCAACATAGCCAGCTCTAAAAAGCGCGCAAGACCTAACGTGCAGCGCATCCGCTTTACTAACTTGAAGTCCAACGCTTTCATAAGTTGCCGGATCAAATGATGGTGCTGGTTCGGTGCTAACTAAAACTATCAATCCACGTCCACAATCTATTGTTGCCCAATTACCAATTGAGACTTCTTGCCCATTCATGACAATTCCCTTGAGCAAAATTGGAGTAGATCCTAAATTCAAAACTTTTCCAGATATCAATACTGGCTTCGACCATCTTGGATCAAGTGAGGCACCAATCGAAAGCTCTACTTCCCCGCCAATACCTACATCACCTGCTGCCACAACGGCATTTACATCCACGAGGTTTGTGTAGACATTGAAATCTGGCCCGGCTTTTACCAACTCATTTACCAATGAAGCGCTATCTCCGGCTGCACCACCCGGAGGCGCATCACTTGATTGTAATAAAATTGAAAACTTGCTTCGTCCTGCTTCATTACCTTTTTTAATTCTGACAATTGCGTCTTCAGGTTTTACCAAATCTACTTCAAACTGCTCTTTAATCTCCCAAATTTTATCGCTAATCTCTGCAGCTATTTTTAAAAGCTCTGGTTTAGCTAATTTGCCGGTGACTGTTACGGCAAAACCCAATTCAGGTACATCTATCCAAGGCTGTACTGGGAACAATGAGATATCTAAAACTCGATCAGATAAATAAGAATCAGCCAAATTTCGAACCTGAAGCATTGGTTCAGATTTAATGATTTGCACCTCGGCCGAAATCAATAATGGAATTTTTGAAATAGCCGTTTGAATTGGAGCACCCACGGCAAGTAAATCCAATAATAACTTTGCTGCTTTTGCGCCAGTATCTGCCTGATCTATATGCGGATATGTTTGGTAGCCAATTAAAATGTCAGCATGTTCCAAAATCTCACCTGTGACATTTGCGTGCAGATCATGAGTTACCGCGATGGGAATCTCTTCTCCAATTAAAGCGCGCACTCTGGCCACAATCTCTGCATCTGCATAATCATGAGATTGAGTAATCAATGCGCCATGTAAATTTAAAATAACGCCATCAAGGGCTGGAAGTGAAACCAGCATTTCTAACGCTGGTTGAAGTAGCGCCCTGAAGTCGTCATCCCCCAAGATGCCGCCGGACATCGCCCAAGCGCGCATGATTGGAATAACTTCGCATGATTGAGATCTAAGATATGAAATAGCGCCGGCAATCTCGGTATTCGAACCTTTAGATTTTAAATCTGCCTCTTGTCCATACCAAATTCCCTGCATCTTGAAATCTTCGTAAGTTGCATTTTTTGCAGAGAAAGTATTGGTCTCTTGAATAAGACTTATAACTGCGATTTTAATGCTCATTTAGCGCTCGACTTTTGTAATCTCAAATATGAGTACCTAATTACTTGAGCCAGAGCTGCTAACTGAAAAACCATCCATAAGAAAATGCTGATATTTTGTAAATCTAAATTGTAAATTCCCAGTGCCAGTGCGACAGCGATAAAGATTGCTCTTACCGGTCTTTCACAAAGACTTACAACGCCGATTTCACTATCAACTAGAGAGGAGAGTCTGGCTCTGGCATACTCCTGTGTGGCTGCAGCACACCACGCTATTAATAGAGCCCAACTTGGCACTCCGGCAAAGTAGGCAGTCAACACCCATAACGCTTCTACTATGCGATCAAGAGTTGAATCCCAAACCGCTCCCCACTTTGTGGCTTGATCTCTTGCAATTGCAACAGCTCCATCTAATCCGTCGCTGATTACTGAGAGCAAGATGAAAAGTGGAGCCCATAAGGTATTTCTTTGAAGTAAAGCTAAACAGGCAAGCAGTAGGCCAAGTAATGAAACCACATCTGCTGAAATTCGCATTGCCACAAAAGGCTTTGCTAGATAAAAGTTAATAACCAAATAACCCCGCGCGATTCCAGTGGGACCTTCTCCTTGCGGATAACCATGAAGAGAGGACCAACGATCGAGGTATTCGCTGTGGTTCATGCTCTACTTACCTAAATCTAAATTCTGACAAACTTTTACTGTTGCCTCTGCAGTATTCATTGTGTAAAAATGTAATGAATTGCAGCCAAAAGCTAATAACTGTGCGCAAAGTTCAGACGCAACCTCGACACCGAGCGCCCGAACTGCACTCTCATCTTCTGAAACTGCTTCAAATCTTGCTCGAGTTTTTTCGGGAATCTGGGTTCCTGATAATTGGGCAAACTTTACAAGTTGCTTAACATTAGTGACTGGCATTACTCCTGGAATTAATTTTAATTTTGATCCAGATTGTTCTAACTTATTAACCAATCTTTCCCAAGAAGATATTTCAAAAAAGAATTGCGAGATCGCAAAAGTTGCACCAAATTCTTCTTTCCGAAGCAGTGTTTCTAAATCTAATTCAGAATTTCCTTTTGATGCCGGATGTAGATCTGGAAATGCGGCTACCCCAACACCCAATCCTTTTTCTCCAGTTAGTTTTACAAGTTGGTCGGCATGATCAAATCCGCCGGGCGTTGGTTCCCAAGTAGCTAGCGGTCCACCGACTGGATCTCCGCGCAGAGCCAATACTTGATTGATTCCTGCTCTCTTGTAGGAATCAAGCACATCCGCAAGCTCGGCTTGTGTGGATCCCACGCAAGTTAAATGAGCGACGGTTTCAAGACCTGTTCGCGCTCCAATTTCTTCGGTCACCCGAATTGTCCGTTCGCGGGTCGAGCCGCCTGCTCCATATGTAACTGAGACAAAACTTGGCGATAGCGAGCGGAGGTGGGTTAACTCTTGCCATAAGCGATCTTCACCTGGCTGATCTTTAGGCGGAAAAAATTCAAAAGAGAGTTCGGTCGAGGGGTTCTGGTGAGCGTTATCCACGAGGTGCAGGGTAGCGTTGCCATGTGTTCTCTGCCCCCCGTTTAGAAATTGAAACCACCTTAAAAGATTTCCTCGAGCGTATTTCCCTCAACTTATCTGAGATTTCCCCTGACCTGACCCCAGTCAGCGCGGAAATCACCAGATTTCTGGCAACGGGTAAAAGATTTCGTCCACTTTTTGCATATGCCGGATACCTGGCCGCAGGTGGTCAAAATGGTGGAGCCCAATTAAAAAATCTATTGAAGGCAGCGACCTCACTTGAATTGCTGCAAGCCTGCGCTCTTATCCACGATGACCTGATGGATGGCTCGGATATGCGTCGTGGCGCACCTGCAGTGCATCGCTACTTTGAAAATTACCACCTCGAAAATTCAATGCGTGGGGACAAAGCCCAATTTGGCTTATCTGCGGCGATCTTGCTTGGTGATTTTGCGTTGATTTGGGCTGACCAATTAATAAACGAATCTGGCTTATCTGACGAACAATTACGCAGGTTGCTTCCGTTAAATGATCTAATGCGAATTGAATTGATTGCCGGGCAATACTTAGATGTTCGGGAAAGTGCGGCTATAACCTCTAGCGTAGAGCGAGCCTTAAAAGTAGCTCGCTACAAATCTGGAAAGTACACAATTGAGCGGCCGTTGCATTTCGGTGCACTAATCGCTGGTTCTTCCAATGAAACTAATTCTGCGCTGACTAAATTTGGAATTCCATTAGGTGAGGCGTTTCAATTGCGCGATGACTTATTGGGAGTATTTGGTGATCCAGAGACAACTGGGAAGCCGGCAGGTGATGATCTACGTGAGGGTAAACGAACAGTACTAACCGCTATAGCTATTGAGAATTTTTCGCCATCACAGCTTCATGCCTTTAATGCACATTTTGGAGATTTGAATATTAGTGCTGATCACATCGCTGAACTTCGAAATCTAATCACAGAAGTTGGCGCTCCAGAAAAAGTTGAAACTCTGATTGATGAGTTTACTTCTAACGCTTTGCAAGCACTAAAATCAGCACACATTGCCGAGCCTTCCAAACCATATTTAAATGAATTAGCCCTTATGGCTACTAAGCGCAAGATCTAACATGAGGAGTTATAAGTAATGCGTACAGTTAAGGGTCCAACTGAAAACGTAGTAATCGTAGGTGCTGGACTTGCTGGATTGAGTGCCGCATTGCGGCTTGCCGGTGCTGGACGATCAGTAACTGTCATCGAACGTGAATCAGTTCCAGGTGGTCGAAGTGGATTGCTTCAAAAAGATGGGTATGCCTTCGATACTGGACCAACTGTTTTAACAATGCCTTCTTTAATTGAAGATGCGTTTAATAGCGTTGGTGAAGAAATGAAAGATTGGCTGGACTTAATTCCACTTCGGCCGCTTTACCGCGCTTTTTACCACGATGGATCGCAACTTGACGTCTATCCAGATACAAAAGAGATGGAAGCAGAAATTGCAAAGGTGATTGGGCCTGAAGAAGCCATCGGCTATCGCAATTACGTAGATTTTGTTACCAAGTTATACAAATATGAGATTAATGATTTTATCGATCGAAATATCGATTCCCCGTTTGGGTTGCTTACGCCAAATTTGGCCAGATTGGTCGCAATTGGTGGTTTTCGCAAACTATCTCCTAAAGTTTCGCAGTTCCTCAAAGATCCTCGGACCCAAAAGGTTTACTCCTTTCAAGCTATGTATGCCGGTGTAAGTCCACAACAGGCTCTGGCAATTTATGCCGTCATCGCTTACATGGATTCAGTAAATGGAGTTTTCTTCCCACGTGGCGGAATGCATGCAGTCCCAAGAGCATTA
>DDZI01000064.1:46941-52875 GCA_002346305.1 Actinobacteria bacterium UBA3012
CATCACAACATCCACTTTGGCGCTTCATGGGATGGGGTTTTCGATGAACTAATTAACAAAAAGATTTTAATGACTGATCCATCTATTTTGGTAACAGTTCCTTCCCTCGATGATAAATCTTTAACCCCTCCCGGCAAAGAGTCCTATTACGTACTTTTCCCAACGCCAAATCTTGATGCTGACATTGATTGGAAAGTAACCGGCCCTAAATACCGAGATCAGATGATAAAAACCTTAGAACAAAGGGGCTACACAGATTTTGGTGATTCAATTGAAGTCGAACACCTGACAACACCGCTTGATTGGGAAACTCAAGGAATGGAGCGAGGTGCACCATTTGCTAGCGCACATACTTTCTTCCAAACTGGTCCTTTCAGGCCAAGAAATTTAGCTGCCGGTTTTGAAAATATTGTTTTTGCTGGTTCTGGAACTCAACCCGGAGTTGGCGTACCGATGGTTTTAATCTCTGGAAGATTAGCGGCTGAACGGATACTCGGTAAGAATTAATGGATGAACTAACGTCTGCAGGCATCCACCGCTCAGATTTACGTGAATCCTATGCAGAGTGCAAAAGACTCAACTCACTTCATGGAAAAACATATTATTTAGCGACTTTACTTCTTCCGAAAGCAAAGCGTCCTTTTGTTCACGCTCTCTATGGATTTGCTCGGTATGCCGATGAGATCGTTGATGACTTGAATTCAACTCTCAGTGAAGTAGAAAAAGCAGTAGCCTTGCAAAAATGGAGTGATCAGATATTAAAGGATTTAGTTGGTGGTAAAAGCTCAGATCTAATTGGGGCAGCGCTCATAGATACAGTTACTAGATTTGCTATTCCCTTGAAATACTTTGAAGCATTTATACATTCCATGAAAATGGATCTATCGGTTACTGAGTATAAAACTTATGAAGATTTGATGGAGTATGTTTATGGTTCTGCAGCCGTAATTGGCCTGCAAATGGTTCCGATACTTGGGCCGCTATCTCCAGAAGCGTATGAATGTGCCGAAAAGCTCGGAATCGCATTTCAGTTAGCAAATTTTATACGAGATGTGGGCGAAGATTTAGATAGAGGACGTGTTTATCTCCCCCTCGATGAATTGGCTTCATTCGGAGTAACACGATCAGATTTAGATAAAAGAATACTCACTCCAGAGATCGTCAATGCGTTGAAATTCAATATTGAGCGGGTACGTAAGTTGCAACGCGAAGCCGCCCCCGGTATTGCGATGTTAGAAAAAAGCAGTAGGGCATGTATTGAAGCCGCTAGTGAGTTGTACTGTGGAATAGTTGATGAAGTTGAAGCTATTGATTACCAGATTTTTAAAAAGCGAGCAAAAACATCTACGTGGCGCAGAATTAAAGTTGCCTTTCCAGCTTGGTTACGCGCGATTCGCGCTCGCACGCTTTCCTAGATTTATCCAAAGAGATAAAACCGAGAGAATTAGTGCAAAGCCAAAGAGGACATCTTCTGCTGGTGCTGAAAAAAATCGGATGCCAGTAATTACCTCAGGGTCATACATGACGATTTTTCTTGAAGTTAGCCACCAATTTGTGAGAAATTGGAAAGGCAAAATGATTGCGTACGAGGTCCAAAATGCTGCTCTTTTAAGTAGCACAGTTTTTATCACAAATAAATCTAAGGTCACTGCAATCAATACCGCTAATATAGAAATTTGGGTGTAAGTCATTTTTCATCACCAATGATCCAATCTTTCTTAACAGCACGCACCGCTTCAATGGTCATAATTGCCGCAAGCGGGATGATGATGAAAAATAAGTACTCCTCAAGCGGAATATTTAAGGGTCCAAAGACTCCAATGATTTGTTCCTTATCAAAAAACCAATGTTTGTTTGCAATTGCATATGCATCCCAAATTAGGAAACAGAACGCTACTGGAGCGATTGCCGTCATTGCTCTTCTGATTCGCCGTAATACGCGCACCTTTAAAGCAATTTCGAGCCAAAAAGATCCTGCAACGGTAAAGGCCAACATGGCCATATAGGAAAGTTGGTTCACATATAGGATTTTTGCAGATCACAATCGTTTACGCCACTGATAAGGTTTACAACACACGGGAGCCGTTAAGGCTGAGAGGGTGAAAATCTCACCGACCGTCGAACCAGTCCGGTAATGCGGATTGGAAGGGGGATAAATGTTTACATCAATAACCGGATTTATCGTTTTCACTGCTTGGGATTACCAAGTATCACTACTTGAATTCACTGCTGCGATAGTTTCATTAATTGGTGTCTATCTTGGAACAACCGGAAAACAGATAACTTGGCCTTGGTGGGTGGCAAGTTCGGCTTTGTATGCACTCTGGTTTTACCAAGCAAAGTATTACGGAAGTTTCGCAACTCAATTCATATTTATTGGATTTGGAATTTGGGGATGGTTTGGCTGGGGCAAAAAAGGTGCGCGACCTTCTGCAATGTCATTGCGAAGTAAATGGATATCTCTAGCCCTATTTAGTGTCGTTTGGATCGCTTTTGCGCCGTACCTGAAATCTATCGGCGCTGTTTCAATTTGGAGTGACACTTTTGGATTATTAGGAAGTGCTGCAGCGCAAATTTTGATGGTACGTCAAAAGTGGGAGAGCTGGGTCATGTGGCTTGCTGTAGATATGGTGCTAACAGTCCAATATGCCCGCGGTGGTTTTTACTTCACCTCCTTGGTTTATGGCATCTTTTCCGTCGTGGCAATCCTAGGTTGGACACGTTGGCTTAAGAGACACAAGCAATCTATTGGAAAACAAAAAATTGTTTAGTTTTCCAGATGATGAAGTTAATCCGATACTTGCGGAGATCTCAAAAGTCTCCTCGCTTAATGCAAGGCCAACTTTAATTGCGATAGACGGCCCTGCAGGTTCTGGTAAAACTTCGCTAGCAAATCAACTTGCCAGTAATTTAAAATCTGCAACAACAATTCATATGGATGATCTTTACAACGGTTGGGAGGATGCCCTTACCGCCACCCTCACCCGACATCTGGAAGAGTGGATTCTCGATCCACTTACTCATCACCAAACTGTGAAATATCAAAAATTTGATTGGACCAGTGGTGCATATGGGCCACCAACAGAAATAAAAGATGTCGAGCTTTTAATTTTGGAGGGTGTTGGTGCTGCGCAGGCAAGGATTCGCCAGCAAGCAGACTTAACGATTTGGATTGAAGTTGGGCCACAAATAGGGCTAGCCAGGGTCTTAAATCGAGACGGCGCCCAAATTTTGCCCTATATGTTGAAATGGCAGGAGCGCGAAAGTGCTCACTTTTTAATAGACCAAACCAAAGAAAATTGTCAGATTTTTGTTGATGGTGGCAATACTCAAATTAAGTAGGGCAAGGCTCCAAAATTAAACCGGTCTAGTTGTTTACACTCACGATGTGTCTGATTTGCGTGGTGAACTTATAGATGGCCGGTACCAAATTGGAGCGGTAATCGCTAGCGGTGGAATGGCCACCGTTTACTCGGCGATTGATACCAGACTAGATCGTCCAGTGGCTGTAAAGATCATGCATGCACATCTTGCTCAGGACGAAGATTTTGTGGCCCGATTTATCAGAGAAGCAAAAGCCGCAGCGGCAATTTCGCACCCAAATTTAATCTCAGTTCACGATCAAGGTTGGAACACCGGTGGAACACCTGCAGTCTTTTTGGTGATGGAACTTGTTAGTGGAAGTACCTTGCGCGATCTGATCAATCAAAAAGGTCGCTTGGCTCCTGAAGAGCTCCTTCCAATTTTATTTGAGGTGTTGAGCGCACTAGCAGTGGCTCACAAAGCAGGGATTGTGCATCGAGATTTAAAACCAGAAAATATTATGATCTCATCCGAAGGAAAAATTAAAGTTGGAGATTTTGGACTAGCAAGAGCAATGTCAGCAGGCCAAACTTTAACTGTCGATGCAAGTATCTTGCTGGGCACTGTTGCCTATCTGGCTCCTGAGCAAGTTCAACGCGGAATTGCGGATGCACGTAGTGATGTTTATTCACTAGGAGTTGTTACTTTTGAAGCGTTAACTGGTAAGAAACCTTATGAAGGTGAGTCTCCAATTCATATTGCTTATCAGCACGTTAATGATCGAATTCCGGCTCCTTCTACTGTTGTAACAACTTTGCCAAAAGAGGTTGATGAGTTAGTAATCCGAGCAACAGCTCCGGATCCAGATTTAAGGCCGACAAATGCCCAAGAGTTACTAGAACTAGTACGTCTGGCACAGATCGCAATCGATCCATCCAATCGGCAACTTTCTTTACCGCTTGGCCTACCACCAATGCCAGTTCCGGCTACCAAGACTGTTCGACCAAAAATTAAAAAGCCAAAAGAGGTCGCCAAGAAAGCGGACACAGTTCTGGTATTGCAAAACAAATATTCAGATACTGGTGAAATTCGTAGGCGAACCTCAAAACGAGTAAAACGAAATCGGGTAATTGCTATTTCACTCGCAATTGCATTACTACTAGGTGTCGGCACAACTTGGTATAACTTTTTTGGTCCTGGAGCTAAAGTATCGATTCCTTCAATTGTGGGAATGAAAAGTAATGAAGCGATAAATACTCTGGTTCAAGCGAAATTAACTATGAAAATTACTAAAGAGGTTTTCAGTGAGGAGATTGGTAAAGGCCGAATTATTGAGATGAATCCACTGGCTGGCGAAAAAATTGCAGCGGATGGCTCGATTATGGTGACTATCTCTAAAGGTCCGGAGCGATATCTGGTTCCTAAGCTTTCAGGCCTATCACTCCCCGATGCGAGTGCTCTACTCACCAAATCAAAACTTGTAATTGGGACAACTAATTATGTCTTTAATGAAAAAATTGCAAAAGACTTAATAATTTCCTCCTCCCCTACTTCTGGACAATTAATGAAAAAGAATTCACAAGTAAATCTATTGATTAGTAAGGGTTCAGATTTGCTAGCTGTCGGGGCATATGCTGGAAAAAGTTCTGATCAAGCATTGACTGAATTAAATGAGGCTGGCTTTAATGTCACCGTTGAAGAGAAATTCAGCGAAACCGTTAAAGCTGGCATTGTGATCTCCCGCGAACCTCAAGAGTTAAAAATGGCTCGTGGTTCAAAGATCACCTTGACCGTCTCAAAGGGACCCGAGTTTGTCCTAATTCCTACTGGATTACTTAAAGCGGACCAACAATCAGCAACCAAAAAATTAGAGGATGCTGGATTCGTCGTTAAAGCAGTCGTGCCGACTAAAAAGATCGCCGGAAAGGTTCCAAAAGTGTTCCGGGTTACACCTGTACAGGCAAGTAAGGCTAAACGCGGTTCAACTGTCTTGATTGAACTCAAATAATTGGGGCTTACCGCCTAGGCTTACCGCCATGTCAACACCTAAATCCGCCAGTGCACCTTCTAAGTCGGGAAGCGGCCCACGTATTGGTGCACATGTACCTACTTCTGGCGGACTGGCTAAACGCGCCCTTGGATATGCCAAAACAATTGAGGCTGAAAGTATTCAGATCTTTGCTTCGAGTCCTCGAGCTTGGGCAATGCCAACTCCGGATCCCGTAGCGGATTTGGCTTTTCGTAATGGTGCCGCCGAAATGGATATCACTACATATATTCACGCCTCATTTTTAATCAATCTTGGCTCTCCTACTGTTGCAACATATGAAAACTCATTAGCCGCTACGGAGTATTCATTAAAACGTGGCAGCGAACTTGGAGCACTTGGTGTTGTTATTCATACTGGCTCTGCCGTAAATGAAGATTATGTGGAAAAATCCTGGAAACAGATTCATGATGGCATGATGCCAATTTTAGAAAATCTGCCTGATGATGGACCTTTTTTGTTGCTAGAACCAACAGCTGGACAAGGACAATCACTTGTCAAAAAGATTAATGAAGTCGAAAAGTATTTAATCGCACTTGAATATCACCCTAAAGTTGGAATCTGTCTTGATACCTGCCATGTTT
>DDZI01000064.1:53145-55021 GCA_002346305.1 Actinobacteria bacterium UBA3012
TTGGTGCATGCAAATGATTCGATGGATGTTTGTGGAGCGCTTAAAGACCGCCATCAATCTATTGGCCAGGGACATATTGGTACCGAGCCATTCCGTGAGTTGATGCATCATCCAGCAATGCGCGATGTTCCACTTATTCTTGAGACTCCAGGTGCAGAACCAGAACACGGTGCAGAGGTGCAAATTTTAAGGAAGTTACGTGCCAAAAAATGAGTGACCGAAAAAGAATTTGGGCAGTAATTGGTTTGATATCTGTTACCGCAATCTGGGGTGCAGCGTTCGTGCTAATGAAAGATGCACTTGAGCGCCAACCTGTAAACGACTTTCTTGGAACTAGATTTGCGATTGCGACTCTAGTTTTGATTGCAATTAGACCTAAAGTTCTCAAAGAGATTAATTTAAAGATGCTGGGTATAGCTATTCCTCTTGGAATGCTCCTTAGTCTTGGCTTCATCACGCAATCAACAGGACTTACACATTCGACTGCCGCAATAACCGGATTTGTGACTGGTTTATATGTAATTTTTACGCCACTTCTGAGCGCAATTTTCTTGAAAAAAGTAGTTACCAAAATTGAATGGGCGGCAGTCTTGCTGGCCACTATTGGATTGGGCTTACTTTCACTTCGTGGATGGGCAATTGGTTTTGGTGAGTTCCTGACATTGCTTTGTGCGCTCTTCTTTGCGCTTCACATTATTGGACTCGGAGAATGGTCATCCCGCTTTGCAACTTACCCTTTGACAGTCGTACAACTTGGCACTGTCACGGTCTTTACTGGCATCACTGGATTCTCAAATGGCTATGTCGCTCCCCCAGATTCTGAGGTTTGGAAAGCGATTTTGATAACGGCATTCTTGGCAACCTCTGCAGGTTTCTTGATTCAAACGTGGGCCCAATCTCACATGGACGCAACTTCAGTGGCGGTAATTCTCACCCTTGAAGTGGTTTTCGCCGCACTTGTCGCCGTGATTGCTGGCCAGGAAATCCTTACCGCCAGAACTCTTGCTGGTGGCTCTTTGATTGTTGTCGCAATGATTGCCATGCAAGTTAACCCGAAGTACTATCTTTCTAGGTTTACTCGTAAATAAATCGAAATAGGAGTGCGGCCATGAATAACAAATTAACTAAGCTCGCTCGGGAGTATTGGACCGCTGAAGAGAGTCGGGATATCAAAGCAATTTTGTCCTTCTTCTCGGAAGATGCAAGATGGACCGGTCCGGACGGAGTAACACTTGTCGGACATGATCAAATTCGAACTTTCTATGAGAACAGCGCCGCCGCATATCCTGGATTGTCAGTAGAAGTGATGCGCTCATACGGCGATAAACATGAAGGAACAGTTGAATGGTGCGCTAAATTAACTGCACCTGATGGACGAGTATTAGATCTGAGCGGCGTAAATATCATGAAAAGAAAGAAAAATAAATTTACCCACCTAACTGCATATTTTAATTTAGGCGCTTTTTAATCTAAAGGGGATTTAATCATGAGTGATAAAAGAACAGGGATCGTAACTGGTGGAGCATCTGGAATTGGCGCAGCTTGTGTACGCCGATTTCTAAAGGATGGAATTTCTGTAGTAGCGCTAGATTTAAATGAAAGTTTATTGGAAAAAATGCAGAGCGATTTGAATAATCCCAACCTTCATATAGTCGCAGGAGATGTTTGTGACGAGACGGTTCGTGGCAAGGCGATTGAGTTAGCGGTAAGTAAAGGTGGTTCCCTAGATATCTTGGTAAACAATGCTGCCGTCTTTTTACTTTCTGGCATTGATGCTACTCGCGAACAGTGGCAAAAGACTTTTGAGGTCAACCTTTTGGCCGGTGCAAATTTGGTGACTCAATCACTTAGCCAACTGCGTAAAAGTTCTAATCCA
>DDZI01000064.1:55191-55465 GCA_002346305.1 Actinobacteria bacterium UBA3012
GTGCACTTCTTGAATTAACAAAATGCCAAGCGTTAGACCTTTCCAAAGATCGTATTCGGGTTAACTCTGTAAGTCCCGGCTGGATTTGGACTGAGACTCTTGATGAAGCCGCTGGCAATGATCGCAAAAAATGGGAACCTGTCTGGGGGCTTTACTCCATGATGAATCGTTGCGGTGAGCCGGATGAAGTTGCTGCAGCGGTCGCGTGGCTAGCCAGCCCTGATGCAAGTTTTGTTACTGGAGCAGATTTGGCCGTAGATGGTGGTTACTTGGC
>DDZI01000029.1 GCA_002346305.1 Actinobacteria bacterium UBA3012
CGTTCAATATCCATACGATCTAAATATTGGGCACGCATATTTCTGGCTTCAACAACGCCAGTGATTCCAAGCATTCGATCTGCAAGAGTTGATTTGCCGTGATCAATATGAGCAATGATCGAAAAATTACGAATTTGTAATGGATCAGTAGCCGAAGGTTTGGGAGCTCGGTCTAATGGAATGGCAGGCATGAGCGCAGATCAGCCGATCTGGGTCAATTACTTAGCGCGGGAGACAGCCTTTGCCATCGCCGACTTCTTGTTCGCGGCCTGATTCTTATGAATTACACCTTTTGCAACTGCAATATCTAGTGCGCGTGAAGCAGCGCGAAGTTCTTGGGTTGTCATGGCTTTGTCACTTCCGGCAGATGTTGTGCGGAATTTACGAATTGCACTCTTAAGAGCAGAGCGAACGCCTTTGTTGTTGATGCGTGCCTTCTCGTTTGTGCCAATCCGCTTAATCTGTGACTTGATATTTGCCATCTGTTCGAACACCTATCTCTTCATTATCCAGATCTACCTGAAATCTGATCTCAACTTAGGGAAGTTAAGAGGCGCAAGGGTATCAGCGGAGCCCGAAGGGGTTCAAACTGAGCGAAATCAAGCCATTTTCCTAGCTAGTCCTAACCAGTCCTATTCGTTTTTAGCCCCGGCCACAGCCGCTATAACTACTTCTAGAGCGTAAATCGGGTCACTTCCCCCACCTTTGACTTGGGAGTCTGCGTGGGCGATCGCGGTAATTGCTGTGGTGATTCCATCCCCATTCCATCCAGGGAGTTGCCTTCTGGCTTTATCGATCTGCCATGGTGCCAATCCAAGAACGCCGGCTAATTCAAAAGATTTCGCACTGCGTCCAGCGGCCCCAACTTTTGCCAACGTCC
Source organism: Actinobacteria bacterium UBA3012 (assembly GCA_002346305.1). GTDB lineage: Bacteria > Actinomycetota > Actinomycetes > Nanopelagicales > Nanopelagicaceae > UBA3012. The sequence goes on from DDZI01000029.1 coordinate 881, forward strand.
GTAAGACAGAAGCAAGTGCATTAACCAAAACAACGGGATCAGTTCCAGTATCAACTGCCTGGCGCGCAGCTAGTAACGCATCTCCCAATCTCCCTTCAACTGCAGCGTCCGCAACTGCAAATCCACTGGCTTCAACTCGTCCTGAATACAAAACAGCAACTTGGTCTGCAGTAATTGGTGTAGTTCCACTAACTTGCGAATCAGAACTTAACTGGTGAAGTGCGGAAATCATTTCTCGTAAATCACTTCCAACTGCATCAACTAGCGCGCGAGCTGCATCTGGAGTTAACTTTCTACCAATTGTCAGTGCCTCCGTTTTTAAGAAATCTATTTTCTCATTATCTTTCTTCAACGGCTCACAAGTTATTTCAGTAATCCCAATTTTTCGCAACTTAGTTAAAAAAGCTTTTCCCTTAACCCCGCCTTTGTGTAGAAAAATCAAAGTGATATCTGGATCTGGGCTTTCACAATAAGCAAGAACTTCAGATTGGGCATCTTCTTCTAAATCTTGTAGATCTCGAATAGTGACAACTCGCGGCCCAGAAAATAAAGATGGCGCAGTTGCATCACTAAATTGTCCAACTTCTAGTGCAGGTGCATCGAACTGAGTATTTGTGGCCCCTTTTTCTTTTAAGGGTTCTAGGATTTTTGCGACAGCGCGATCTGCCAAAACTTGTTCTGCTCCAATGCATAAATAAACTAGATCCTTTGACACTTAGGTACTCACCTCCAAATACTCTTTCGCGTAGAAACTACCCGCAAGGGATTATCTACAACTATCAGCGTACCTGAGCGATCGGTCCTCGCAACAGCGCCGCAGTTGTGAGTAAGTAGATCTAGCGTAACTGGGGCTGGGTGGCCGTATGGGTTATCGGCACCCACGCTAATTAGACACAATTTCGGGGAAAGAGTTTCCATCAATTTTTGATTTTGCAATTTAGAACCATGATGGGTGACTTTTAAAATCTCGACTCCCCCAGTTATGCGATTTAAAACCATTTCTTGCCCAGCTGATTCTAAATCTCCAGCCGAAAAAAATGAGTGGCCATGAATTGAACCCACTATCGAAATGCTGGCATTGTTTGCTGGAGATTCTAAAATTGGTTTCTGATCTGGCCAGATAACTTCTAGTGAAACAAACTCACTCTTAAATCTTGCTCCTCGATAAATTTGAGCACTAGGAGTATTTTCTAGCCATTGTTGCACCCTTAAAAATTCATCGGCTGGAGTCGGTTCAGTTGTTAGCCAGACTTGCTGAACCTTTCTCCCTTTGAGTAACCCTGGTAAACCTTCCACATGATCTGCGTGAAAATGCGTGAGAATCAAAAGCTCAACGTTTTTAACTTTTAGCTCATGTAAACAATTATCAATCAAATTTGGATCTGGTCCAACATCAATTACAACAGCCGAATTTGATCCTAAGGAAATTACAACACCATCTCCTTGCCCAACATCGCAAGTCGCTAAAATCCAATCTTTTGGAGGCCAACCAAATCTAGTTGTGGAAAAAAACATAAATAGAACTAAAAATAAAATTATGGGTAATTTGAGGTAGGTAAAGCGTCGCAATATTAAGTAAATCATCCTAAGTGCAAGTGCAAGTAATACTAGAGAAAATACTCCCATCCAACCTTTACTCCATCGTAATGTTGAAAATGAAAGGTCAGCACAAAAATTCGCAACTCCTGCAATCCACTTTGCAAATGGAGAGATTAAAACACCTAGAAAATGTGAAACTCGAGGAAGTGGGATAGAGATCATGCTCATAAAAAAACCGACAATTGTTATTGGTGCTATAACTGGCGCAACAATTAAGTTTGCAAATACGCTCACGAGCGAAAGTTGTCCAGATATAGCAACAACAATTGGTAATGAAAATACTGTTGCAGATATTGGAATTGCCAATGTTTGAGCCAGCAACTCCAGCCGCTCAGGAAAATACCCCATTAAGTAACTCTCAATTTTTGGAGCAAGAAGCAGCAACCCAGCAGTGGCTGATACTGAAAGAGCAAAACCGGGATCTGTTGCTAAAAATGGATTAAAAATCAGCAGAAGACCAATTGCAACACCCAGAGAAGGTAGTGCTGCTGATCGATTTCCACTCGCTCGCGCAATGAGGGCAACTGTTGTCATAACTGCTGCGCGTAGAACTGATGGGGATGGCCTAACTAGGAGAATGAAGAAAGCCAATGCCAAAGCAACAATCAACCAGAGAGTGCGTCCTTTAACTCCAACTCTTCGACATAGCGCCAAAACTAATGCAGCAACTATCGCAAGATTTGCACCACTGACTGCAGTTAAATGTGTTAATCCAGTTGCGCGCATATTGGTAGTCAATTCAACTGATTGAAATGTGCGATCCCCAATAACAATCCCAGGGATTAAACCCATCGCTGCTGCTGGTAATCCTTGTAAGCAATCGCGTAGTGCGCCTCGCATTTTGAATGTGAGTCTTGAAATTCGATTTGGCTTGCTCATGATTCGTAGCTCGCTTTTGGCAAAAATAAAAGCAGATGCATTATTCAATCGATAATCAGAAACTTTTCCGTAGAAAATAATCTTGGTTCCTGGAATGAGGTTAGCAACATCGCTAGCTGTGGAAACTAAAATAGGGACTCGAATAGCCTGCCGATTAACCTCCTTGGTTCGAAGATAGAAAGTAGCTGATTGTGGAGTTCGAAAATCTCCGCGAATTTTAGATTTGCTAAGTTGTGGGTCAGTAGTAACGACCCCAGAAACACCGATACTTGAATCCTTAAGGCTAAGAAATAAATCGCGATGGAGTGCTTCCTCGTGAATTCCGGAGATTACCCCACCCAGAAATAGGGATAGGCAGAAAAGTTGGAGAAAGTAACTCTTCCTCTTTACTAAAAAAATCAGTGTCATTACAAATGTTGCTATTAATAAAATGGTTGCTGGGGTTCCATAAAATAACTGAGCACTGGCGCATCCAACCCAAATCCCAATCGCTGGAAACAAAAGCCGAGCATCAGGAGTGCCTTTCACACCNNCACAACAACCTCTTTAAGTTCATTAAACTTTGCATCCCCTATCCCAGAAACTCTGCGTAACTCATCGATAGTTTTAAAGTTTCCATTTGTGCTACGCCACTCAATAATGCGAGCTGCTAAAACGGGGCCAACCCCTGGAAGTCCATCAAGTTCAGTCAAATTAGCTCGATTCAAATTAACTTTTCCACCACTTGCACCTCTCGACGCCGAAGAAACACCACGTTCTAAACTAGCTGCACTCTCTATATATATTTGTTCACCATCTTCAAGTAATCGAGCCATATTCACACCACTTGAATCTCCACCTTTTCCAACTCCACCGGCCGCTTCGATGGCATCGATAACACGTGAGCCTTGTGGCAATTCATAAACGTCAGGGTTTTTGACCTTTCCAGCAACATCTATTACTAGAATTTTACTTATTTGGAGTGTTTCATTAGTGATTTGATTGTTGTCCACTATTTCAATTCTGGATTGTGACGACTCTCCCGACGAACTAGAAATTTCTTGAGCACCTCCACTCCACAATAAAAATATTGCTAGGACTACACCTGTTGAGATCACGATCAAAGCACTAACAAAATGTTTCTTTTCTATATGAATTCTAAATTTGCTAGTTGAATCTGGAAGAATTTGACGAAGACGTGATATTAATTCTGAATCTATTTTAGGCATCCGCAAATTGTAGAAAAGAGTATTTTTAGTTAAGTTAGTGAGAGTTATAGATGTAGATAATTTATGCTTGTGGTTAACTAAACTCGCGGTGCAATGACCACTGCAATTGCGCCAGGACCAACATGTGTGCCCACTACTGCGCCAACCTCGGTATTACTAACATCCCCTAAGCCAGTTAGGACTTTTCTGAGTCTTGCGACTACCGCTTCGGCCTGAGATTGCGCTCCTAAATGGTGGACGGCAACATCGACGGCACGTCCCGCTGTTGCAGCAACTGCCATCTCCTCTAATCGCACCATTGCTTTAGCCGCAGTTCTAACTCTTTCAACTGCTACAACTTCGCCATCATCTACGGTGAGGATTGGCCTGATTGCAAGAGCAGTCGCTAACAGTGAGGCACCCCTGCTGATCCGGCCACTTCTGCGTAAATTCTCCAAATTTGCAACTGAAAAGAAAATTGAAGTCGCATTCATCCGCAACTTGGCACGTTCAATAATTGTTTGAATATCCAATCCTTCCTCAGCCGCTTGTGCAACAGCAATAACACCAAAACCAAGCGCCATTGCGACCGTACGCGAATCGATTACATGAACTGGAATAGGTGAATCCTTGGCTGCAATCCGGGCTGCGTCAGAAGTACCTGACATAGAAGAAGAGATATGCAAACTAATAATCTCCTTGGCGCCATTAGCAGCAAGTTCTTGATAAGCCAGCAGAAAAGTAGCGGGATTTGGTCGTGATGTTGTGGCTAATTCTCCTTTGCGTAGTGCATCAATTACATCAGTGGCATTTGGATCTGCTTCGAAATAACTTTTGCCATTCCATTGCACAATTAAAGGAACAACTTTGATTCCTAATAACTTAATTGTTGTTGCCGGCAAGTAAGCAGTTGAATCTGTGACAATTCCGATTTTTCTCATGAGGTAACCACATTTACTAATTTTGGAGCGCGGGTAATAATTTTCACAATATTCGCACCAGTAAGAGCTTCAAGCATGGCAGGATCAGCTAATGCAATTTTCTCTAACTCGGCATCAGTAATCTCAGGATCAACTTCAATGCGAGCCTTTATCTTGCCTAAAACTTGAACTACGCAAGTGACGCTCTGCACTTTAACTAGTGAAGGATCAACAGTCGGCCAACCAGCAAGTGCTACCGCTGGTTTATGACCCAAGCGTTCCCACATTTCTTCAGCGGTGTATGGAGCAATTAGTGACAGCATGATTGCAATCGCCTCAACTGCTTCCCGTACCGCTGGATCATTTGATCCTGAACCAGAATCAATCGCTTTGCGCGCTGCATTTACTAATTCCATAATTCGAGCAACAGCAACATTAAATCTAAATGATTCAACTGCGAAACCTGCATCATGTAATGCTTTATGTGTTGCACGACGAAGTTCGAGATCACCTGTGCTTGGGTCGGTTCCAACAGCAGATGTCACATCTCCAGACAAACGCCATGCTCTTGCTAAAAATTTAACTGAACCGGCTGGTGAAACATCTGACCAATCAACATCATCTTC
>DDZI01000024.1:0-504 GCA_002346305.1 Actinobacteria bacterium UBA3012
GCAAGATCGTTACTGGGCAAGAAGCAATCTGATTCATAGATTGATTTGTAACTACATCTTGGTGAGGTGAACCGGATCGGGTAATTGTTTTGGGCCGGATCGGGTAATTGTTTTGGGCCGGATCGGGCAATTGTGTTGAGCCGGGTTCCGGTTACCGAAGCCCCTTCCACTCCCCGTCAGATTTCAACCGCTAGCGCTGCCTTGTGATCTGCCTCATAAATAGCCTGAATTCACGATCTAGAGGTGAAACAATCTCATAATTCCGCCTGCTATTTCCTCATCCGTAAGCAGGATGTATACGCTTACCCTTGTCTTACCGCGATAGGAGTAGTCAGTGTCGACAGCGGATTTCGGTGGTGCTTTTGGCGCCAATGAATGGTTAGTGGAAGAGATGTACGAAAAGTACATCGCCGATCCTGCCTCTGTTGATCCACAATGGATTGATTTCTTTGCAGCAAATGCACATTTAATTAATGGCAATGGTTCTACTGGTGTAACTACATC
>DDZI01000024.1:705-7749 GCA_002346305.1 Actinobacteria bacterium UBA3012
TGCCTTCATCGGGTGGCGCTCCACCAGCACCAAAACGTGCACATGTTGATGCACCACCAGCACCTTCAACGCTACGTGCTGAAATGCAAATGCCAAGTGCTCCTGCAGCACCTGGAGCACCCGCATCAGCCGTAACTCCTGCAGCAACTGTTATTGCTTCTACCCCAGTATCAGCACCACAACAGGGAAATCCATTACAACCACAAGTAGTTACTAGTTCTAGAAGTTCTACTCCACTTCCAGCTGATCCAGTTCGTAAAGCGGCGCCTGTTATTTCATCTCCTAGCGCCGGAAGTGTTGATGCACTTCGTGGAACCGCTGCAAGAGTTGTTACAAATATGGAAGCCTCACTTGAAGTTCCAACCGCAACTAGCGTCCGTGCAATTCCTGCAAAATTATTAATTGATAATCGAATTGTGATTAACAACCACTTGAAGCGCGGTCGTGGTGGAAAAGTTTCTTTCACACATTTAATCGGTTATGCAATGATCAAAGCCTTGCGTGCAATGCCAGAGATGAATTCATTTTTCACACACCTAGAAGATAAACCAGCTGTTGGACATCCAGATCACATCAATTTAGGAATCGCGATTGATCTAGCTAAATCTGACGGAACCAGGCAATTATTAGTTCCATCGATTAAAGGTTGCGAAGGAATGGATTTCGCACAATTCTGGGAAGCGTATGAAGCAGTAGTTAAGAAAGCGCGTACAGGTGCTCTGACAGTTGAAGATTTTGCTGGAACAACAGTTTCACTTACAAATCCAGGAACAATCGGAACCGTCCATTCAGTTCCACGATTGATGCAAGGTCAAGGCTTAATTCTTGGCGTTGGCGCGATGGAATATCCAGCTGAATACCAAGGCGCTAGTGATGAAACACTTGCACGCCTTGCGATTAGCAAAACCGTAACTCTCACAAGTACTTACGACCACCGGATCATTCAAGGTGCCCAATCCGGAGATTTCTTACGTCGAGTTCACGAAATCTTGCTTGGTGAAGAGAGTTTTTACGATGAGATTTTCGCAGCTCTTCGAATTCCATATGCACCAATCCGATGGAACGCCGATATTGAGCGAAGTAAAGATGATGATATTCATAAAACTGCACGCGTTCAGGAGTTAATCCACGCTTATCGCAGCCGTGGTCACTTAATGGCCGATACCGACCCACTTGAATTCCATATGCGCTCACACCCAGATTTAGATGTAGTGACTCACGGTTTAACTCTTTGGGATCTAGATCGCGAAGTAGCCACAGGTGGTTTTGGAACTAAACCATTTATGAAGCTGCGTGACATTCTTGGAATTTTGCGAGATTCATATTGCCGTGCAATTGGTCTTGAGTACATGCACTTGAGTGATCCAACAGAGCGCAAATGGATGCAAAGCAAAATTGAAGTTGGTTCACCGAGAATTCCTCGCGAAGAACAACTTAGAATTTTGCGTAAGTTAAATAGTGCTGAAGCATTTGAAACATTCCTGCAAACTAAATTTGTTGGGCAAAAAAGATTCTCACTTGAAGGTGGCGAATCTGTAATTCCAATTCTGGATGCAATTCTTTCCTCTGCAGCTGAAGCCCAGTTGCAAGAGGTAAGTATTGGCATGCCGCACCGTGGCCGCTTAAACGTTTTGGCAAATATTGCTGGAAAATCTTACGGACAAATTTTCCAAGAGTTTGAAGGCCACTACGCTGAGAATGCGGTTCAAGGTTCGGGCGATGTTAAATACCATTTAGGTAGTACCGGAAGATTTACTGCTGAATCTGGCGCACAAACCAATGTTTATCTAGCCGCAAACCCCTCACACTTAGAAGCTGTAAACCCAGTTCTTGAAGGAATTGTTCGCGCGAAGCAAGATCGCACAAACATTCGCAAGGCGTATTCAATTCTTCCGGTTCTATTGCATGGTGACGCGGCATTTGCGGGGCAAGGTGTAGTTGCTGAAACTTTGAACTTATCTCAACTGCCTGGATATCGCACTGGTGGAACCATCCATGTAATTGTTAATAACCAAGTTGGATTTACTACATCACCAAATGCTGCTCGTTCATCAAGATATGCAACTGATGTTGCACGCACGGTGCAGGCGCCGATATTCCATGTAAACGGGGACGATCCAGAAGCTTGCGTACGTGTTGCTCGTTTGGCCTTTGAATATCGCCAAGAATTTAATAAAGATGTTGTAATCGACATGATTTGTTACCGCCGTCGCGGTCACAACGAAGGTGATGAGCCAAGTTTTACTCAACCACTTATGTACAAGTTGATTGATGAAAAACGATCTACCCGAACTTTGTATACCGAAGCGCTAATTGGGCGTGGCGATATTTCAACTGAAGAAGCAGATGAAGTGCTGCGCGACTTCCAGAGCCAACTAGAAAATATTTTCACGGCAGTTCATAACACCGAACCAGAACCAGATGGAACTGAAGTCCCTGAATTCCATGGTCCTGATGCAATAAATACTGCAATTCCAGAAGTTGTTGCTCGCAAAATTGCCGCAACCCAAACTGCTACCCCAGATGGATTTACAATTCATCCAAAACTTATTCCACAACTTGCGCGCAGAGTTGAAATGTTAAATGAAGGAACTATCGATTGGGCAATGGGCGAAGCACTCGCATTCGGTTCAATTTTGCTCGATGGCAAACACATTCGTTTAGCTGGTCAAGATGTTGGACGTGGAACATTTAGTCAACGTCATGCAGTCATTACCGATCAACTAACTGGTAATGAATGGATGCCACTTCGAGGATTAATCGAAAACGAAAATCAATTCTTCGTAATTAACTCTTTGTTATCTGAATATGCCGCGATGGGATTTGAATACGGTTATTCAGTTGAGCGCGAGGATTCACTTGTGCTTTGGGAAGGTCAATTCGGAGATTTTGCAAATGGTGCCCAAACCATCATTGATGAATTTATCTCTTCTTCTCTACAAAAATGGGGAGAGCGTTCCTCTGTTGTATTACTACTTCCACATGGTTATGAAGGCCAAGGCCCAGATCATTCATCAGCACGTATCGAGAGATTCTTGTTGCTTTGCGCCGAAGAAAATATGACCGTAGCTCAACCTTCAACACCTGCCTCTTACTTCCACTTGCTGCGTTGGCACATGGCAAACCCAGCACGACGTCCATTAATTGTCTTCACTCCTAAATCAATGTTGCGGTTAAAAGCTGCTGCTTCATCACTTGCCGATTTCACTACAGGTAATTTCAAAACTTTGATTGATGATCCGACTGTTTCAAATGCAACGAGATTGATTTTCTGTTCTGGCAAGGTTTATCACGATCTAACTGCAGAGCGCGCAAAGTTAGGTGAGAACACAACTGCCATTGTTCGAATTGAACAGCTATACCCATTGCCAGCGCAAGCAATGCGCGAAGTTGCTGCAAAACATCCGAATGCATCGATGCTTTGGGTCCAAGATGAACCAGCAAACCAAGGTCCTTGGCCATTTATTGCACTTAATACATTAGAAGTATTTGATGGTCGAGTTTTGCGTCGAGTATCTCGTCGCGCTTCAGCAGCACCGGCTACTGGAAATCATCACTTACATGAAGAAGAGCAAAAAGCCTTAATTTTTGAAGCTTTTCAGCGCTAGTTTTAAGGCTAGAAATAATTCCCTAAGAATAGAGATAATTTCGTAAAGCCCCAGCAGAAGATTAAAACTTTTTGAAATTAACTTTTGCTTTTCCAATATCTAAATAAGAGTTTTCCAATAATCTCTTTACGGTTAAGAAAACCCCAACTTCTAGAATCGATACTTGGTTCAGAGTTGTCACCCTCAACCCAAAACCGTTTTTTCTCAATTTTTGTGATTCGCTTAATGTATTGAATCCCCGGCTGATCTTCTCTTTCGATCACCACAATATTTCCTACTTCGAGTTTCTTACGTCTTGGTCTCCATCTGACCACAACCCAGTCGCCCTGATTCAATGTCGGGGCCATAGATGCTCCACTGACTGCGACTGTTCCGTACCTACTTAAAAACCTTTTGCCTAGGCGGACTAAAACCTTGAGGCCAACCAAGATGGCCGCTTGGGTTCTGGGGTTAAATTTTCCTAATGCAGGATTGCTGGACACAGTAGTAGTCTGGCACTTAATCGATTTAACCAAAACCTAGACATGGCAACCTTTTCCAGGTCCAGGATAAAATTAGGAGAGGCACAAATGTTAAAAGGCAGAATTAACTCTTATAGCGCTGGCGCTGCGTTGAAAGCGATCGAGTCATTTTTCGCACCAAAGCAAACAGTTCTAGCTCACTGCGATCTTCCTTGCGGGATTTACGATCCATCCCAAGCCAAAATTGAAGCACTTTCAGTTAAGGCTGCCATGGAAAAATATGCAGCAAGCAGTGATCCAGATTTCAAATCACGTGCTGTCGCAGTTAAAGAAGAACGCTCTCACCAAGTGAAAGAGCATCTATGGGTGCTTTGGACTGATTACTTTAAGCCAAATCATTTTGAGGCTTATCCAAACCTGCACACCTTATTTAACGAAGCAACAAAACTTGCTGGTGCTGCTGGAACAAAAGGCACTAACGACGTTGCAGTTGCCGACAAGTTGCTAGCAAAAATCGAAGAAATTTCTGAGATTTTCTGGGCAACTAAGAAATAATCAAGAAGAAGTAATCAAGAAGTAATAAAGAAGTAATAAAACTTGTCCAAGTAGTTTATTGAATTAGTTATTCAGGAAAAGAAAAGTAAGTTATTGATGGCTTAACGATTGGGCCGCGGCTTTAGCAAGAAATGAAACGCGATCAACGACAGCGCGAATCACCAAGCCGCGGGCAATCAAACGCTCTTGTTCATGGACTTCAATTTCGAAAGTTAGCCTGTTATTTTCGACTTTTGTACATGTTGCTATTGCTCGAACTTCAGCACCAATACTTGCGGTTGAAACATGATCAAACTCGACTCGAATTCCAACAGAAGTCTCTCCCTGTTCCATGCTTTCCAGTAGAGCTGCAATTGTCGCGCTTTCTGCAAGTGCAATAACCTGAGGAGTCGCGAGTACCGGAACATCTCCACTTCCATGTGCAATTGCGGTGTCGCCTTGGCGCACACTCATTCCCGACATTCCAACGACACCTAAATACTTTTCTGAAAATTGTTCGGTGCTCATTTACCGTGCTCTTCAATCATTATCAAGGGATCTCCCTCTTGAATAATCTCTCCAGGTACAACTGCAATTTCTATCACTTTTCCGGAAACTTCAGTTAGAACCGGAATCTCCATTTTCATTGAATCAAGAAGTAAAACGGTCTGACCTATTGTTACCAATTCCCCTGCGGAGACTGAAATAGACAACACATTCGCCACCATCTCGGCGCGAATCGTGTGGATCTTCCGGTTTACTTCAGCCATACGAGCAACTTACTCAGGAATTATTACTCTTGCTCGTAACTCTCGCGAATTTCGACGTGAGTTTGAATAAAAGTGTCAGTAGAAATTTCGGTGTAGGTGATGGTCTGTGACCATGAGATGCTCTGGACTGCCAGATCACTCGCTATTCGTTGCCGCAATTCTTGAGGTGCTGTTTCGGTGCATGACCTAGATAGTAATTTTCGAAATCTCTGCTCGGCTACTTGTTCATCAGCACAGGGTGGGCATTCGCTCAAATGAATTTCAATTGCATGACTTACTTGTTCATCTTCTAATTCACCATCAATGAATAGAACCAGGGCATGCAACACATCAGTGCATGGAGTTTGATGAGGATTGCCGCAACTCATTTTTCATCACCTGCACTTTTTATGAATCCACTTTCAATTGCGTAATCAGTTAACAATTCACGAAGTAATTTCCGCCCACGATGAAGACGCGACATAACTGTTCCTGAAGGTGTATCCATAATCTCTGAAATTTCTTTATAAGAAAATCCTTCTACATCTGCCAAATAGACGGCAAGACGAAACTCTTCTGGGAGTGATTGCATGGCCCGCTTAATATCGCCATCTGGAAGATTTTCCAATGCTTCAACTTCTGCAGATTTTCCTTGATCGCTCGTATGTGACGCAGATTTAGCTAATTGCCAATCTTCAATCTCGCCATCTGAAATTAATGGCTGACGTTGGTTTTTTCGATAAATATTTATAAAAGTAGTAGTCAAAATTCGGTACAACCAGGCTCTTAAATTTGTACCTTCTTCAAATTGATGGAATGAGTTAAAAGCTTTTGCATATGTTTCTTGGACTAAATCCTGGGCATCCTCAGGGTTTTTTGTCATCCGTAGGGCAGCACTATAAAGAGCATCTAGAAATGGAAGCGCATCTTTTTCAAATCTTGCTTTGCGCTGACTCGCACTTTCTTGGCTTTTTACAACTGCTTTGTTACGCGCTAATGGTTCAAGAGAGCCATCTGGCCGACTTTCTGTCCCCTCAATATCTTTTGCGCGCGTCACAAGAGAGGACTTTACACTCATACTCAAATCAACAACCTGGTGGTAGGTCTTATTCCCTGTTCTCCCCAGCTATTCCCAGCTACTCCGGTTGCGCTCAAGCCGCTGCTCAGGAGTGCCGGTTTACAAAAGTGTTTGTGCCTCTCCCAATGGAATTTCCACGAGCAGCGAAGCAGAATTGTTCCGAACGAAGTTGACTTGATTAGAGACTGGATGCGCTATCAATCCAGCACTCTCAGGAGATAAACCATTGTTAATTAAATCTCGAGCACCTAATTCATCATTTATTTTTGGATCCAACCATCTTTCCCAATCATCACGAGGTAAAAAAAGCGGCATGCGGTGATGGATGCCTGCAAGAAAACCTTCCGCCTCTTTGGTAATTATTGCTGTGGTTCCATTCTCATAAATTCCAGCCATCGCTAATTGTTTTTTATCTTTTCGCTGAATAAAAAATGGTTGCTTGCTTGGGTATTGACCTAATTCGGTAGCCCACTCAAAATATCCAGTTGCTGGGATTAAACAACGGCGAGCGCGGAATGCCGATTTGAATGAAGGCTTTTCATGAACGGATTCACTTCGAGCGTTAATCGTATTTGCGCCTGTAAATCCACTTTTTGCCCAAGTTGGAATTAATC
>DDZI01000024.1:7920-8149 GCA_002346305.1 Actinobacteria bacterium UBA3012
CCCAAGTTGGAATTAATCCCCATTTCATAATCTCTAAGCGCTGTTCAACAATTACATAGATATCTGTAGTCGGCGCAATGTTCCAACTTTGGTTTAATTCGCGCTCTGGCACTCCGACTAAAGCAAACTGCGTTGCAATCTCATCGATACTTGCTGTTGCCGCAAAACGTCCACACATAAGCCAAGCCTACGACTCACTAGCCGCAGTAATCGCACCAAATACGCAGGT
>DDZI01000024.1:8347-8615 GCA_002346305.1 Actinobacteria bacterium UBA3012
TAATCGCACCAAATACGCAGGTATTGCTGACCCAAACGCTGAAAATCTAGACGCTTTTAAATGGGTATCCTTAGCAGGTGCCAAATACATCAAATGAGCTATGGCTTGCCCCGCAGGCTCGTGAGATGTTAGCCGCGTCTGTAGCAATCCCTAGTTCAAAATCGGTAATGAATCGTGCGTTAGTGCTTGGCGCACTTGCGAGTACACCGTCCACTCTTTACCGACCGCTCTACTCGCGCGACAGCTCACTTATGGTTGCCGGATTGCG
>DDZI01000024.1:8746-12790 GCA_002346305.1 Actinobacteria bacterium UBA3012
GATAACTCCAGCGCCATTAATGGGACCTGCAGGAATTGATGTTGGAAATGCTGGAACTGTAATGCGCTTCTTGCCACCACTAGCGGCTCTAGCCCTTGGTGATATCGCTTTTGACGGAGATGCGCGTTCACATGAGCGCCCACTTGCTCCGGTTATCAAAGCGCTCATCGAGTTAGGTGCCGACATTGATCACGGTGGCCGTTTTGGTTTACCACTAACCATTCATGGGTCGGGTTCATTAAAAGGTGGTGAAATTTCAATTGACGCAAGCGCATCAAGTCAATTTGTTTCTGCTCTCTTATTAGCTGCACCGCGAATGGATAAAGGTTTAACTGTTAAAAATATTGGACCATCTCTTCCATCTGCACCACATATTGAAATGACTGTTGCAATGTTGCGCGAACGCGGCATAAAAGTTGATAACTCAGAACCAAATCTGTGGAAAGTATCTCCAGGAGAAATATTTGCAGTAAAAAGCATTATTGAACCAGATTTATCAAATGCTGCTCCATTTATGGTTGCAGCGATGATTGCTGGTGGATCTGTAACAATTTTGGATTGGCCAACTAAAACAACTCAGCCAGGTGACCAACTCCGTGGGATTTTCACACAGATGGGCGCGAATCTAGAGTTTTCAAATGGTGGTTTAACTGTGAGTGGTTCAGGTTATATAAATGGAATTGATATTGATTTAAATGAAGTTGGTGAATTGACTCCATCTATTGCAGCCCTTGCTGCCTTGGCTTCATCTCCTTCACATCTACGCGGTATTGGACACCTACGACTACATGAAACTGATCGCCTTAACGCTTTAGCTTCCGAAATAAATGGATTGGGCGGAGATGTAATCGCCCATGCTGATTCACTTGAAATCAAACCGCGCAAATTGCACGGCGGAACATTCCACACTTATGAGGATCATCGCCTTGCAACAGCTGGAGCAATAATTGGATTAGCGGTTAGAGATGTTTATGTTGAAAATATTGAAACAACAAAGAAAACCATTCCAGATTTCACATCATTGTGGTCAAGTATTCTTGAAACAAGTAATTAATTGGTGATTATTTAATGGCAAACGTGGGCAGAGGTCGTATCGATAAACTCGATGAAGATGATGTTCGGATTAGACCATCTAGATCTACTCGCCCACGTACAAAAGATCGTCCAACTCATGCGGCTGCAATAAGAGCCCAAGTTATAACAGTTGATCGAGGGCGGGTTACCTGTATTGATGAAAATGGCGCTCAGATAGATGCCATGAAAGCCCGTGAACTAGGTAGAAGATCTATTGCTGTTGGAGATTGGGTTGGAGTGATTGGTGATTCAGAATCACTTGCTCGAGTAGTTCGAATAGAAACCCGAAAAAACGCATTAAGACGTTCAGTTGAAGATGGATCTGAGCGAACAATTGTGGCAAATGTTGATTACCTAATTATTGTTTCCGCTTCAGCTAGCCCAGACCCTCGCACCGGATTTATTGACCGCGCACTTGTTGCTGCTTACACCGAAGATATTCAACCAATTATTGTGATGACGAAAAGTGATTTAGCTGATCCTAAAGAATTTTTAAAACAGTACGAAGTTCTTCATATTCCAAATTTCTCAACTAACAAATTTTCACCCGATACCGAACTTGCAAATCTAATCGCTGGAAAAGTATCTGTATTTATCGGTCACTCTGGTGTTGGGAAATCAACATTGATTAATACCTTATCTCCAGATTTCCGACGTGAGACTGGTGAGGTAAACGAAGTAACAGGGCGAGGAAGACACACATCATCTAGTGCAATTGCATTTAAATTAGCCACTGGGGGTTGGGTTATCGATACCCCTGGAGTCCGTTCCTTTGGTCTTTCCCATGTGAGTCGTATCGAAATTATTGCTGCATTTCCAGATCTAAATGAAGTAGTCACGGATTGCCAAAAGAATTGTTCCCACGATGAAGTTGAATGTAAATTAAATATCTGGCAAGTGGCATCTAGTGACTCAGTTGAAAATTTAGAACGATCTGGTCGAGTCGCTAATTTGCGGCGAATTCTGGCCTCATTAGATGAGTAAATAAGTAATTTCATTATTAAGGCCACGAGAATTCATGGCAATCCGCTAACCTTGGGCTATGTCAATTGATGTAACCGGCAAGAGTTTGAAATACGCCGATGATCTAAAATTAGCTCATGAATTAGCAAATATTGCCGATAAAATTTCTATCTCAAAATTTCTTTCGGCTGATCTTAAAATCGAAACTAAACCTGATTTAACTCCAGTTACAGATGCCGATCAGGAAATAGAAAGAGAAATCCGAAAAATACTAGAAGCACAAAGACCGGCGGATGGCATAACCGGAGAAGAGTTTGGTAAATCCCCCATCGCAACAAATCGGCGTTGGATTATTGATCCGATAGATGGAACAAAAAATTATGTCCGCGGAGTCCCGGTTTGGGCAACGCTAATTGCATTAATGGAAGGTGATCAGGTTGTAGTTGGAGTTGTTTCCGCACCGGCGTTGTTCCGCAGATGGTTTAGCCAAAAAGATGGTGGCGCTTACTTACAAGTGGGTCTTGGTTCTTCACACACAGTTTCAGAAGCCTCGTCGCACATGCAATCTGTTCGAAAACTAAGCGTCTCTGGAATTTCCCAATTAGCAGATGCATCACTTTCAATTTCAACATTTGCAACACCAAATGTTTTAGGACGAAACGACGGCTGGGGAGATAAGCAGAGGGGCTTACTCTCTCTTGCCGACCGACTATGGCGTGTTCGTGGATATGGAGATTTTTGGTCACATTTACTTGTCGCTGAAGGCGCAATTGATATTGCTGCTGAACCCTCTCTAGCACTCTGGGACATGGCCGCGCTCTGCATAATTGTTACGGAGGCTGGAGGCCGATTTACTGATTTTTCAGGTACTGATGGGCCAAATGGGGCAAACGCCGTGACCACTAACGGCTTATTGCATGAAGAAGTTTTAGGAATTTTCGCAAAGCGATAACCTCTAGGTATGGATGTTCGTACTATTGATCTAAAAATTGAAGGAATGAGTTGTTCTTCTTGTGTGGCTACTCTTGAAAGAAGTTTAAATGCAATTCCAGGAGTAAGTGCAACTATAAATTTTGCAACAGAAAGTGCACACGCAACTCTTCCTGAGAATGTTGAAGTAGAGAATTTGATAAAAGCAATTGAAGGAAGCGGATACCGAGCTTCGATTCTCTCGCTTTCTGGAAACGATTTGCTTGCTGCTCCGAATATAGGTTGGCGTTTGACATTAGCAGTTGTTTTCGCAGTACCAACAATTGTGATTGCAATGTCTTCTGCTCTACATGAAAGCATTGATAGAAACATACTCTTGCTTCTAGATAACCTAAATATTTTGCACCCGTCTCATGCGCCTTGGGGTTGGCTTTCCATAGCTCTAAGCGTTCCAGTTGTGTTCATTGCTGGTTGGCCAGTGCATCGCGTAGGGCTTAGAAATTTAAGGCATCCACAAATGGATACATTAATTTCACTCGGAACTCTTATTGCTTTTTCTTGGTCGGTTTATGTGAATGCGACTGGCAATGGTGATCTCTATGTAGAGGTTGCTGCTGGCGTCATGCTCTTTATCTTGATTGGGAGATTTCTCGAGGCTCGCGCCAAACAACGTGCTGGAGATGCAATTCGCGCTCTATTAGCCCTTGGAGCACAAGAAGTTTCAATATTACGTGATGGCGAAGAAGTCCTTGCGCCAATCTCACATTTACAAATTGGAGATTTGTTTATTGCTCGTCCTGGGCAAGCCATAGCAACTGATGGAGTAATCGTTGAAGGTTCAAGTTCTGTTGATACTTCTTTAGTTACTGGTGAGTCTCTTCCACAAGCAGTAGGTCCAGGAAACAAAGTAATTGGTGCAACACTAAATCAGGATGGAAGATTGGTTATTCGTGCTGAACAAGTTGGTTCACAGACTCAACTTGCCCGGATAACCCGTTCAGTCATCCAAGCTCAAGGCGAAAAGGCACCTTTAGCGCGACTAGCTGATCGAATTAGTGCAATTTTTGTGCCCGTAAT
>DDZI01000046.1 GCA_002346305.1 Actinobacteria bacterium UBA3012
GACGAACCAACAAACCACTTGGATGCCGAATCCATCAACTGGTTGCGTGAGTACTTAACAAAGTATTCCGGTGGCCTAGTCGTGATTTCTCACGATGTTGCCCTGATTGAAACTGTAGTAAATAAAGTTTTCTACATCGATGCCAATCGAAATGTTATTGATGTTTACAACATGGGCTGGAAGAAATATTTATTGCAACGCGAAGCTGATGAGCACCGTCGCAAGAAGGAACGCGCGAATGCCGAGAAGAAGGCTGAAATCTTGCAGAAGCAGGGCGAGAAGATGCGCGCCAAGGCTTCGAAGGCAACTGCCGCCCAAGGAATGTTGCGTCGTGCTGAATCCCTTATCTCTAATCTTGAAGATGTTCGTAAATCTGACAAGGTTGCAAAGCTTCGCTTCCCTACCCCAGCTCCTTGTGGCAAAACCCCACTTATGGCAACTGGTTTAAGTAAGTCCTATGGTTCATTAGAAATCTTTACCGATGTCGATCTTGCAATTGATAGATCTTCTCGCGTAGTAATTCTTGGGTTAAATGGTGCCGGAAAGACAACGCTATTAAGTATTCTGGGTGGAACCAACGAATCAGATACTGGAGAAATATTGCCGGGACATGGTTTAAAAATTGGTTACTACACCCAGGAACATGAATCTCTCGATTTCGAACGAACCGTCCTTGAAAATATGCTCTCTGCTGGTGACAAAATCAGCGAACAACAAGCACGTCAAACACTTGGCTCATTCTTATTCTCTGGCGACGATGTGCAAAAGCCTGTGAAGGTCCTAAGCGGTGGCGAGCGAACCAGATTGGCTCTTGCCACTCTTGTAGTCGGATCTGCAAACGTTCTCTTACTAGATGAGCCAACTAACAACTTAGATCCAGCATCACGTGATGAAATTTTAGGAGCGTTAAGCGAGTATAAAGGTTCAGTTATTTTGGTCTCTCATGATGAGGGCGCGGTCATTTCACTAAAACCAGAGCGCGTTCTACTGTTACCTGATGGTGAAGAAGATTTATGGAATGACCAGTATTTAGATTTAATTATGTTGGAATAAAACTAAAACTGAAAAACTGCGTCAATCCGGTGTTTTGGATGTTTACTTAATACTTTTTTGCGACCCTCCAGAAAAGGAATCTCTCCCAAAACGACAGAGCCCAAGATCTCGGCCCCAGTTAAACCCACCAAAGAAATTCCCGCGCTAAGAGTTCCACCAGTTGCTAAAACATCATCAACTATGACCACTTTATTATTAGCATCTAACTGATCTTTGTGTAACTCAAGTGAATCAAAGCCATACTCTAAGGCGTATTCAACTTGATGAATCTCTCGTGGAAGTTTCCCAGGTTTTCGAAGTAATACAAATCCCAAATTATGTCGCGCTGCAATCGCTGCTGCGAAGACAAAGCCACGAGCTTCGAGTCCTGCAACGTGCGTAGCGCCCCTTAAAGATTTTGCCATTTCATCGACACATATCGTGAATGCATCAGCATTGGCAACAAGGGGAGTGATATCTTTAAAAATTACTCCAGGTTTTGGGTAGTCGGGAACATTCTTAATTAAAGCTTGAGCCTTTTCAAGAGAGTTTATAATTCTAGAATTTTCCAATGGTTTAATCTTCTCGTAAAGGTTTCGGTGGCGCCGATCTGACCCAACGCCAAACCGCAAGTATTGAACAGGTTATTCCGATGAATCCTAATACCGTCCCACCAGTGCTTATGTTCGAAAGAATTAAAGGGCCACTTATTGAGGAAGCCATGATTGAGACCGGGAGAATGAAGAAGATATGCCAACGCTGGCGCTTCATGAAAGTTAAGACCAAAGCAAGTGGCGCCAGGATTGCAGGGAAAAAGAGAATCATGGCAACCAATAGCGCTAAATCTTCCATCGGAACCACCACCCTTCCTGTCTTTAATTAAATCCTATTCTGTCGTGAAGGCCAATTTACCGCCAGCCATGCCACTTTCAAGCAGACGGTGCGCTTGGGCTGCTTCCTCAAAAGTAAAGGTTTGAATTGCGGTGAGTTCTAAAGCCCCAGAAAGAAGTGCGCTTACAAGATCATTAATACGTTCTTTCTTCTCTGCAAAGGTCGGTATGAAATCCGAAAGTGTTGGACGAGAAAGGTAGATCGAGTTTCTGGTCAAAGTTAGAGGATTAATTGGATCAACGGGTCCACTAGCAGCACCATAGAGAACCATGTCTCCTCTTCGGCCTACGAGTTCTATTGTTTGATTAAATGTTTCTCTTCCGACGCTGTCATAGACAACATTTACTCCTAAGCCTTTGGTTAAATTCGATACCCGTTCTTTCATCTCTGTATAGGTGCAGGCATGTTCGAAATCCAATTTCTTCAGGCGCTCTATTTTTTCATGACTGGAGGTCACTGGAATTACGCGAGCGCCGGCAAGTCTTAAAAGCTGAATTAATACAGAGCCAACACCGCCAGAGGCTGCTGTGACTAAAGCGGTCGTTTTTGATGAAGCTACGTGTGAGGATGTGGCGAGGAAGTGGGCCGTTAAACCTTGTAAGAGTAGAGGTAACAACGTCTCTGAAGAGATACTTACTGGTAATGGGATCAATTGATCTTCGTTTAGGGTTAAAAATTCTGCGTAAGATTTTGTACCGCCAGCCCAGCCAACTCGATCGCCAACTTTAAAATTTTGAAGTGGGACTGAACTTTCCAAAATCGTACCGATGCCCTCGACGCCAAGAATCCCAGGGAAGTTCATCGGTCTTTCTCCGCGGCGTTGATAAATGTCAAAGAAATTGATTCCAGCAAGTTCAACGCGAATTAAGAGTTGTTCACCAGAGGTATTTGAAGAGACCGGGCGTGGAAACTCTTCGACTATAAGTTGATCCGCTGATCCAACCGCCGATATGGAAATTGCCCGCACAAAGACCCCATCCTGGATATGTTGTTTTTTGGTTAACTCTGGTGACCGAACGGGGACTTGAACCCCGAATCCCTTGCGAGAACTAGCACCTCAAGCTAGCGCGTCTGCCAATTCCGCCACCCGGTCAGGTGATGTCCAGCGATCTCCGCCGATCTGTAGAGATAGCCTACCAAAATCACTCTTTAGAGTTCAAAGTGGGGGAGAATAGCCAAATGCGAAGCACTGACTACGAGCAACTTGAGAAAGATGTTGTAAACATCTGTCAAGAATTGATCCAAATCCCAAGCGTCAACTTTGGTGAAGGAAATGGGAATGAAAAAGAAATTGCGATTTATGTCAGTGATTTCCTTACTGGATGCGGAATAGCAAACCAAATTATTGATAGTGCGCCAAATCGCTCCAATGTAATAGCGCGAATAAATGGTGCAGATCGCAATCGTCCCGCTCTAGTTCTCCATGGACATTTAGATACGGTGCCAGCTAACGCCGAAGATTGGAAACACGATCCTTGGTCAGGTGAAATTATTGACGGAGAAATTTGGGGTCGTGGAGCGGTTGACATGAAAGACATGGACGCAATGATCTTGGCTGTCGTTGCTGATTGGAAACGATCTGGATTCATACCTCCGCGAGATATTGTCTTGGCATTTTTTGCAGATGAGGAAGCAGGTTCACTTTTTGGATCAAGGTGGTTAGTGAAAAATAGGCCTGAACTTTTCGAGAATTGCTCAGAAGCCATTTCAGAAGTTGGTGGTTTTTCCGCAACGTTGCCAAATGGAAAACGGTTTTACCTTATTGAAAATGCTGAAAAAGGTTTTCATTGGATGCGCTTGATCTCTGAAGGAACTGCTGGTCATGGATCGATGATTAATTTAGAGAATGCGATCACTGCTCTTAGTGAGAGTGTGGCCCGAATTGGTACATATGAATGGCCGATTCGACAGACTAATACGGTTAACTTTTTCTTAGGTAAAGTCGCAGAAGCTTGCAATCTACAATACGACCCTAAACATCCAGAAAAGATCGTCGCGCAACTTGGTTCGATGGCGAGAATGATTGGCGCTACGACAAGAAATACAGCGAATCCAACAATGCTTCAATCCGGTTACAAAGCAAATGTAATCCCACAAACCGCATCTGCGGTTATTGATGGAAGATTTTTGCCAGGGTATGAGGATGAATTCATGTCAACGATGCATTCACTATTAAATGAAGGCGTAAGAATTGAAACAATCGCAACTGATGCAGCGCTCGAATTTCCTTTTGAAGGGAAATTAGTAGACGCTATGTGTGCCGCAATTATTTCTGAGGATCCAGAGGGAATACCGGTTCCTTATTGCATGAGCGGTGGAACCGATAACAAAGCCTTGGCACTTTTGGGTATCACCGGTTTTGGTTTTGCCCCATTGAAACTTCCCCCAGATTTGGATTTTATGTCTTTATTCCATGGGATTAATGAGCGAGTTCCAGTCAGTTCTCTCAAATTCGGTGTTCGAGTCTTAGATAAGTTCTTGCAAAACTGTTAGTGCTTAATTCGCCAATGAAAGTTGAGGCTTAATAACCCGGCGCCGCAGAGTCACCAAATGTCTGCCATCTGGGTAAATTCGAACTCGATCTAAAACCCAACTTCCTAATTCAGCACGCTCCACCAGCATCGAGCGAACCACATTGATTTTCATGCCTTTTGGAATTTGTATCGTTTGGTATTCATAGGAGTTTGTTGGATGAATTTCAATCGCCTGCCTCAGAAATGTCATTTAAAGCTGAGCGAACAAGATCTGGCAAAACCAAATCGTTTGATCGCAGAGCCCCGCGTAGTTGCGCAGAGGTACGAGCCCCAATGATCGCACTTGATATTCCCGGTGCGTCTCTAACCCAACTTAAAGCAATCTCAAGCGGTGCTGCTCCTAAACCATCTGCAGCAGTAGTAACCGCAGTAACGATTTGTTTAGAGCGAGCATCAAGATAATTTGCAACAAAAGGACCAAGGTGGGGACTTGCTCCTCGCGAATCAGCCGGTATTCCATTTTGATATTTGCCAGTAAGAACTCCACGTCCCAGTGGGGACCAAGCCAAAACACCGACTCCAAGGTTTTGAGAGCATGGCAGTACTTCTTTTTCGATTTTTCGATTTAGTAATGAGTATTCATTGTGAGTTGCACAGATTTCAGCTCGCCCGGCTCCGGTTGCTGCGCTTTGCAATGTTATTGCACGAGCACTCTGCCATCCTGATAAATTTGAAATTCCAACGTATCTGACTCGACCGGAATTAACGGCAATATCCATGGCTGAAAGTGTTTCTTCTAGCCGTACTGTCGGATCCCAAGCATGTATCTGCCATAAATCTACATAAGTGGTCCGCAATCTTTTTAATGATTCATCAAGGTCTCGCAAGAGAGCCCCTCGAGAATTGTCAATTTCTCGACCTACAATTCCGGCTTTAGTTGCAATAACTACTTCTTCACGCGGAATCATGGTTCCAATTAGTCCACCAATAACTCTTTCACTATCTCCATCACAATAACTTGCAGCTGTATCTATAAAGGTGCCACCGGATTCAGAAAAAATCCTAAGTTGTTCAGCTGCTTCATGTTCATCGGTATCGCGTCCCCAAGTCATGGTGCCAAGTCCAATAGCAGAGACGCGTAATCCACTATTGCCTAGTTGTCTTTGTTCCACTTGCTGACACCTCTTTTAATTGTTCTAATTACGACTACCACTCTATTTAGGTTCGGCCATTTGGGAAGTTTTCGGCTAACCTCTCCGGAGGGTATCTAAGGGAGGCTAGTTGGCAAGCATTATTTTGGTCCGACACTCAAGAAGTACTGCAAATACTGCAGGAGTTCTTGCCGGCCAAGCCCCAGGCATCTCTCTCGATGAAACTGGCTTTGCTCAAGCAGAAGGGTTAATTGATCGCATCGGGGATGTCCTCATTAGCCGCGTAATCTCGAGCCCGCTACAAAGATGTATTGAAACTATCTCCCCTTGGCAAAAAAAATATGGGAAATCCAAAATTGAAATTGATGAGAGTTTTATTGAATCAGATTATGGAAGTTGGACGGGGCAGAAGTTAAACGAATTGGCGAAAGAACCTTTGTGGAAAGAAGTGCAGAAAGAACCATCATCAGTGACTTTTCCCGAAGGTGAAAGTTTTAAAGCAATGTTCGCCAGAGTTTCAACTGGTTTAGATTCAATCATTAAGACATTAGCGGAGAACGACAATGTAATCGTTGTTAGCCATGGAGATATCATCAAGTTGGCGATAGCCAAGATCTTAGATTTACCGATCGACAATTTTCAAAAACTAGTGATCGATCCAGCGTCGATCTCTATTGTGAAGGTTGAGAATTCAGAGGATTCAGAGGATACAGAGCACTCCAAAAGAACTGCGTTGATTTCAATGAATGAATCTGGAACTCCATTAAGTAAGTTGCTAGAAAATAAGGAGTTGGCGGGACTTGGTGGCGGTAAAGGTGATGGGGGCGGAGCATGACCAGAAATATCTTTGATTTCGAAAAACCTGAACGGTTCGTCGCTGGCACAGTAGGCATGCCGGGAGAGCGCACCTTCTATTTACAGGCAAAAGAAGGAAATAGAATTTCCTCGGTAAGTCTTGAGAAAAGCCAGGTGGCCTTACTCGCGGAAAGAATTTTAAATTTGTTGAAAGAGATGAATTTGCCACCAAAATCAGTTGTTCTAAAAATCGATGATGCACCGCTTGAACTTCCTTTGATGGATGATTTTCGGGTTGGTGTTATAGCCATAGCCTGGGATCCACAAACCCAGCACTTAGTTATTGAAGCACAGGCCGGGGAAAGTGAAGAGGTAATTGATCATCAAATTGCAGACGGTCCAGATTTGTTTAGAGTGACTCTAACGGCAAGCATGGCAAAAAGTTTTGCGCTTCGCTCAAATGCTTTAGTAAAAGCTGGCCGTCCTCCTTGTCAGTTTTGTGGAAATCCCTTGGATCCAAATGCACACTTATGTCCGAGAGCCAATGGCTATCGACGTTAAAGAAGCGATAAGTAAAAAGCCCATCGAAATATTGGGTCGATTAGTCGACGCATCAAATGCAACTCTTTTTGGGATTTTGGAAGATACCGAAATCAATGTTATTTATAAACCCATCTCTGGCGAACGACCACTCTGGGATTTCGAAGAGGGTTCATTGGCTGGCCGCGAAGTCGCTGCTTATTTAACAAGTGAATTCATGAATTTCAATCTCGTTCCATTCACAACATTACGGGAAGGCCCATTTGGTCTTGGAATGGTTCAACATTGGATCGACGTGGATGAATCCTTTGAAATCATCGAATTTTCGCAAAGCAACGATGAACGGTTGCGAAGTATGGCGCTTTTTGACGCAATTATTAACAATACTGATCGAAAGATTGGCCATTTATTGCCAACTAAAGATGGAGAAATTTTTGGATGTGACCATGGAGTAACTTTTCACGTGGAAGACAAATTGCGAACAGTCCTCTGGCAATGGAGAGGACACGCCTTTAACGAGGAAGAAAGTGCGCAACTAACAAGATTCATAGTTGAATTTGAAAATTGGAGTGGTCTTGTTGGCGAACTTCTAACTGATGAGGAGAAGGAAATAACTAGACAACGAGTTCTAGAACTTCTCGATTTTGGCAAATTTCCTTTCCCATCTGAGGACTGGCCTGCCATTCCTTGGCCTCCAGTTTAGGTACTCTGTACCAGTGCAAACTTGGACATCATTATCGATACCGGATTACAAATTAGCGTCCCACGGTGTAAAGATAACTTCCAAGCCGCAAATATGGAATACCGAATCCCAGGCTATAAATGAGATTACTGAAAATGAGATAGAGCTTTATGTTTGCGGAATCACTCCCTACGATGC
>DDZI01000096.1:0-382 GCA_002346305.1 Actinobacteria bacterium UBA3012
TTGATTTCAAAATTCTATGCAGACTTTTCATATTTATTCCTATAGATGGCTATTTGCTGGAATCGTAAGTGGCACGTACTTTTTTTTCTGCTATAAAAGAAGCAACAGGTAATGTTCCAGCAAGAATGAATTTTACAATCTTCATAACATCCCATTTCAATCTGTACGCAAGTTCAATTACTGTAATTATGTAAAATGGATATTGATATCCATGCACTATTGGAATCCAATCAATTTTATCTTCAAGAAAAGGAACATTTAAGAAGTATTTAACTGGGATATCTATGAACCAAAGAATCAATGACATTATCCCGGCGACCCAAGCCATAATTCTAAAGCGAATATATGCACCATTCATAGGAATACTCTACTCACTTCTTCT
>DDZI01000096.1:442-4460 GCA_002346305.1 Actinobacteria bacterium UBA3012
GCCATGAGCCACCAAATAACGACGTAGGAAATATGCTGCCAATAAAAGCTGGCAGCTTTAACGACAATTTGAGGTGCGGGTACTCGCTCAATTAGAGAATCTGGTTTTTCGCTAATTGCAATTACGTATCCATCATAAAGATCAAAATTGACGCGACTCAATAAAACTGTTGAATCTAATCGAGAAATTTCTGACGCTGAATTTGCTCCTACTGCTCGATCCTCTATCTGACTTGGAAATAACCGTCCGTGTACTTCTATAACTTCTTTAGGCGGTGATGCATCCCCTACTCCTCGCACAACTAATACTCCTGAACCGTTGTCTAATTTCAAAACTCCAACTTGCCAATTTTCTCGCACGCTATTTTCACCGCTGCCTTGATTTGGTGCTTGTAAAATTCTTTCATAACTTCCAGTCGCACTGACCAAACGACCTTTTGCTTTATCCGGAATTGAAATGCGGGGTTGAATAAGAGTTTCAATTCCAACTTCGGCTTTGTCGGCAACTGGTTTTGAAATCTCTTGCACAAGTTGTGCTTTATCTAACTGCCAAACTCCAAGTCTTACAAAAGTTGCTGCAAAAATTATCAGCAATAAAGCAAAGCCTAATTTTCGTGACATCTCATTTTTCTTCAGTGCGGCGACGATCCATTTTTTTCAATCTTTTGTAACCACTGCGCAAAACGAATATAACGGCAATGGTTAAGCCTGTAAGTACGATCGATCCAGCAGTGCCTGCGTTTACGGTGCTAGGGTCAGGCGTCGTGGCCATGTATTACTCCATCCAGAAATCCTTTAGGCTGATCTTGCCATGAGCGACCGCTATATCCCACATCAGCCAAACCGCTATCAAAAACCCCTGATCGCGATCGGATTTGTCGCACTCTTGATTGTTACAGTTGTAGGCGCTTTCCGATTTTCTCACCCACCAATTCGGGCCTCTTTAATCGCTTTCTCAATAATCAGTGATAAAGAAGTAAGTGTTAAGTACTCGGTTAATCGCCGTGACCCAAATCAAACTTTAATTTGCACCCTTGCCGCGAAAGATATGGACAAGACGATTGTTGGCCAAATCGAAATTCAAGTGCCAGCCACTACCGCTAAATCTATTGAGCTAACCAGCCAAGTTCCTACCCGCGTGCGAGCAGTGACTGCAGGAGTCGTGCGCTGTACCGGTTAATCCCGGTAAGATTGTTCACTATGGCTAAAGATGCAGCAGGCCCAAGTAAAACTTGGTTGACTCAAGAGGCTTTTGACCGTCTCTCGGCTGAGCTTGCCCACTTGTCGGTGGCTGGGCGCGAAGAAGTAGTTGCAAAAATTGCGGCTGCACGCGAAGAAGGCGACCTCAAAGAAAATGGTGGATATCACGCTGCTCGCGAAGAGCAAGGAAAAATGGAAGCTCGAATTCGCCAACTCAAATCAATGTTAGAAAATTCAGAAGTAGGAAGTGCGCCCTCCGCCGATTCAAATGTAGTTAATCTCGGCTCGCTGGTCACCATTGATATGGATGGCGATGAGATGGAATTTTTGCTTGGCTCACGTGAGATTGCTGCAGGTGAAGTTTCGGTTTACAGCGAAAAGTCTGCTCTTGGTTCTGCTGTATTAAATAAAAATGTAGGAGAGAGCGTTTCCTATATTGCACCAAATGGGAAAACTTTTGCAGTGAAGATTAAAAAAGTCGCTCCATATTTAGGTTGAGGATCAACTTAATTTAACGAGGCGAAACTTTTTTGTATTTCCGCACACTTAATGGAATAAAAATCACCATAATCAATATTATATAAATCAATGACATGGTGATCGGATGTTGTGATGGAAATGAATTTGCTGTTGCGCCAAATTGATTTGTTAAACCAAACAGCGAGCGAATGCCTGCCACCATTGTAGAAACTGGATTCCACTCAGCCACATATTGCAACGGCTTGGGCATTCCTGTTGTTGGAGCAAATGCATTAGATAAAAATGTCATTGGGAAAACAAATAAGAAAACCACGCTATTTGCCACTCTTGTGTCACGAACAGATAACCCAACCAGCACACCCATCCAGGACATCGCGTAACCAAATAGCAAAAGCATTCCGAAACCTAAAGCAATATTCAGTGCTCCAGAACTTGGTCGCCATCCAACTAAAACGCCAGTTATACCCATGACAATTAAGACAACTATGTTTAATGTGGCATCGCCAAGAGTGCGGCCCAGTACAACTGCAGAACGAGAGATTGGCAATGATCGGAATCTGTCAATTAACCCCTTGCTCATGTCCTCGGACAATCCAATTGCAGTAGCTGCCACTGTGAATGCAACTGTCTGCACAAATATTCCAGGCATCAATAATTGAACATAATCTGTTCCAGGAGTGTTGATTGCTCCACCAAATACATAACGAAATAACAAAACAAACATTACGGGTTGAATTGTGGAGAAAATCAATACTTCAGGCAGGCGAATAAGTTGTAAGAGTTGTCGCTTCATTATTATTAATCCATCAATCATTTGCGATTACCTCTCTTATTTCCCTTGCCTTTTTTCTTGCCGCTTACTTCTTCTGTTGCAATCTCTTCCGCTACATGCCCAGTAAGTGACATGAAAACATCATCAAGGGACGGTCTCTTTAATCCAATATCCAATGGTGAGATTTGTGCGGCATCAAGTGCTCGCACAGCCTCAATCAACATCGCACTTCCACCAGGAGCGACTACCGAAATGCGATGCAAGCCCTCTTCAATATGGGCTTTGCTCTGAGTGAGTTCCGATAACAATTTTGCAGTTTCGGCGACTTTGCCTTGATCCACTGTCACTTCTAACCGCTCTCCACCTACCTCTTTTTTTAATGAGTCAGATGTGCCGCGTGCAATCACCCGACCATGATCGATAACTGCGATCTCATCTGCTAATTGATCTGCTTCCTCTAAATACTGTGTAGTTAGCAAAAGCGTAACGCCGCCTTTTACTAATTCATCAATGACTTCCCACATCTCTAATCGTCCACGAGGATCAAGTCCAGTAGTTGGTTCATCTAAAAATAAGACTTTAGGTTTGATAATTAATGAAGCCGCCAAGTCGAGACGTCTGCGCATTCCACCTGAATACGTTTTAATTGGACGTCGTGCCGCATCTGTTAGCGAGAATTGTTCTAGTAACTGCGTCGCTCGCTCTTTCGCACTTTTAGCATTCAAGTGATAGAGACGACCAAACATAACTAAGTTGTCCCAGCCAGTTAAAGTCTCATCGACTGCGGCATATTGGCCAGAAAGACCAATCAATTCCCGAACTTTTTGGGGATTCTTAACAACATCAATTCCAGCCACAGTTGCATGCCCAGAATCGGGCGCGAGTAAAGTCGCTAAAATCCGGACCGTTGTGGTTTTGCCAGCACCATTTGGACCAAGTACTCCAAGTACTGTTCCTTCTTCAACCTCAAGTGATAAACCATCTAATGCGCGAGTTGTGCCGTACGTTTTAACTAAATTTTCGGCAACCACTGCATATTTATTACTCACTATTGCAACTCCTATAACTTCTCCGGTGATTACGATAGCCTCTGAACCAATGAAATCTCCATTTAAAGATCTACCTCGAGAAGTTGCGGTGCTTTCCTCCGTTGCTTTTCTCGTAGCTGTCGGTTTTGGGGTAATTGCTCCAGCAATCCCATTATTTGCCCGCTCTTTTGGGGTTTCACAGGCTGCCGCTGGAGCGGTAATCAGTATCTTCGCCGCGGCTCGCTTTTCCTCTGGATTGTTATGCGGAAAAATGGTTAACAGCTTTGGCGAGCGAAAAGTTTTAGCAACTGGCTTATTTATGGTGGGAATTTCAAGCATCGCCGCTGGACTTGCCAATACTTATGCGCAGTTAATCATCTTCAGGACTGCCGGTGGATTGGGTTCGGCGATGTTCACCGTCGCTGCCTCCTCATTGTTATTAGGTGTGGTCTCTGATGACCAACGCGGCAGAGCGCAATCACTCTATCAAGGTGGCTTTTTACTCGGTGGAATTACAGGTCCACTTTTTGGTGGCATCC
>DDZI01000033.1:0-927 GCA_002346305.1 Actinobacteria bacterium UBA3012
TTGTTAAGTTACAAGAATTTCGCACTCGTATTAAAAATGTAACTGTTACTGGCGGTCGTGAATTCAATCCTGGCTTCCACCTTGCATTTGATTTAGAAAATATGTTGATTGTTTCTGAATGTATTGCTCGCTCTGGCCTTGCTCGTGAGGAATCACGTGGTGGTCACACTCGCGAAGATTTCCCAAAAATGGATCCAAAATGGCGGCAGATCAATTTAGTTTGCGCAGCTGATGGAGAAGGAACGTCATCAACAGCTATGCCAGCAACAATGATGAGCAAAGAGTTGGCTGGGCTATTTGATCCAAACGAACTTGCTAAGTACTTCACCGATGAAGAGTTAGCTTCAGTGAAAGGTGGTTCCAACTGATGGGCCGTCAAGTGAAATTACGGATCTGGCGTGGCAATAAGGACCAAGGCGATTTCCAAAATATAAATGTTGAATCCAATGAGGGTGAAGTAGTTCTTGATGTGATTCACCGCATTCAAGCAACCCAGATGCCTGATCTAGCTGTTCGCTGGAATTGTAAGGCTGGAAAATGTGGTTCTTGTTCTGTTGAGATCAACGGTAAACCACGTCTTGCTTGCATGACCAGAATGAATACTTTTGAAGAGGATGAGACTATTACTGTTACTCCACTTCGCGCTTTCCCGGTAATAAAAGACTTAGTAACAGATGTTTCTTTTAACTACAAAAAAGCGCTCGAGATTCCTGCATATTCACCACCTGCAAATCTTGGACCTGGTGAAGCGCGCATGCAACAAATCGACGTAGAGCGAAGCCAAGAATTCCGTAAATGTATTGAATGTTTCTTGTGTCAAGACACCTGTCACGTTATCCGTGATCACGAAGAGAACAAGAAATCATTTGCTGGTCCACGATTTTTTATTCGCATCGCTGAGTTAGATATGCACCCACTTGATACTTT
>DDZI01000033.1:1081-3297 GCA_002346305.1 Actinobacteria bacterium UBA3012
CCAGAACATATTCGCATCACTGATAACGCAATCATCCCTATGAAAGAGCGCGTCGTTGATGTTAAGTACGATCCAATCCGTTGGTTAGGTTCAAAAATTAGCAAAAGAGAAGGTATCTCTTAAGGTTGAATATTAAAGCGCGCCACCTCGCCTTAGTTTCACTAGGTGGCATCGTGGGTTCGCTATCTCGTTGGGCTATTGCAGAGTTAATTGATTCTGGGTTAATTGCAACTTTTATTGTAAATATCTCTGGTGTTGCGTTAGCAGGCATTTTTCTATACCGATTACAACTATCAACAGCACAAAGATTATTTCTGGTTACAGGTTTTTGTGGTGGATTTACAACTTTCAGCGCCATAGATGTTGGTGCATTGGATGTTTCAATAGCTACTGCTGGATTTTATGTGAGTGGAACACTCTTAACATCGTTGGCTTTATTGCGAATTATTCGTAAGCCGGTCTCGCAATGAGAATGTTATTAGTCGTACTTGGTGCGGGATTAGGTGCTCCGTTAAGGTATGCAGTGGACCACGCCTTTAGAAAGCGATTTGAATTCCCAATTGGAATTTTGATTATTAATGCAGCCGGTTCTTTTCTGCTGGGATTAGTGAGCAATACTGGACCAGAGGTGAGCGCATTACTTGGATCGGGATTTTCAGGAGCATTAACAACTTGGTCTACTTTCGCAATAGATCTAGATTCGCAAAGACACAAACCAAAGAGATTCCTACTTAATTTGTTCTCCAATGTGAGTCTTGGGTTTATCGCTGCTGTGCTCGGTCAATCTTTGGTCAATTAATTCTGTAATTCAACTATCCATTTTTCAATTTCAGAAACTGTGCGCGGAAGTTTTGCACTCAAATTCTCCGAACCAGTTGCGGTAACCAGTAAATCATCTTCGATTCTCACGCCGATGCCGCGGTATTCGGCGGGGAATAATTGATCATCCGGTTGGATATATAGACCTGGCTCAACAGTTAGAACTTGGCCCTCTTGTAAAACTCCATCGAGGTATTGATCACTTCGAGCCTTTGCACAATCATGGACGTCAAGTCCCAACATGTGTCCGCTGGCGTGAACACTCCACCTACGGTGCAGACCGTTTTCGGGTTTTAATGACTCCTCAGCTGAAATCGTAAGCACACCCAGCTCATGCAAGCCCTCAGCCAGAACTTTCATACACGCATTGTTTATATCCCGATATTTTGCCCCAGGTTTTACGGCCGCAATACCTGCACTCTGTGCCGCTAAAACCAATTCATAAATTTTACGTTGTGGTTCATTGAATTTTCCATTCACCGGAAGAGTCCGCGTGATATCTGCGGTGTAATGGGATTCAACTTCAACACCGGCATCGATCAAAATTAAATCACCGTTTCTAACTTCGCCATCGTTTCTAATCCAATGCAAAATACAGGCATGTGCGCCTGAAGCTGCGATGGTGTCGTATCCAAGTTCGTTTCCTTCAACGCGGGCCCGGCCAAAGAAAGCTGCTTCAATCACCCGCTCGCCACGTTTTGTCTCAGTAGCGACATCAAAAACCCGGACCATATCGGCAAAGCCACGGTTTGTAGCATCAACCGCTTTCTGCATTTCAGCAATCTCGTACGAATCTTTAATCAATCTAATCTCAGAGAGATAAGTGACTAACTCTGCAGTTGCTTCTTTATCTTTAGATAATTTCTTATCTACGACCTTGTTCTCGCCTCTTACATAAACAGTTGGCTTTTCATTGCTCAAAAACTTATCTAGATCCTCAACCTGTCGCACCGCAAGGCCGTATTTGCGCTCGGTTTCTTCCAAAGTCATTCGACGACCAACCCAAAATTCGCCATATTTAGCATCCCGATAAAACTCGGTAGTTTTGCGTGAAGATCGTGGATGGATAAACAAGAGTGCTTCGTGGCCATTTGAATGCGGCTCAAGAATAAAGACTGAATCTGGAACTGCATCTCCTGCAGTTATCCCAGTGAAATAAGAGAATGCCGAATGTGCGCGGAAGCGATAATCAGTATCACTGCTTCGAGTTTTCAGTCCACCAGCTGGAATAATTACTCGCTTGCCCGGATATTTCTTCGAGAGTTTTTCAATTCGCACTTTGACAAATGGGATAGCCTCGCTTGGAACAATTCCCTCAAGCGGAGTTGGTGCCCAACCGGTCTTCATAAATTCTGCTAGTCCACGCGGATTAGCCGCATCATATTTACGGCTGCCAT
>DDZI01000033.1:3406-3654 GCA_002346305.1 Actinobacteria bacterium UBA3012
CCATCTTTTGATTCATTCATGGTTTAAGCCTAACCCTTCCTAGAAGATAGTTCTATCAAATCACCAACTTGGATATATTCGAGGCATGAGTATCGAACTCCTCTTCGAACAGATTCAATCACTGTTGGGTGGCCACAACCCCCGAACCTTAATTGGGATTGTGGGAAAACCTGGTGCCGGAAAATCAACAGTTGTCGAGCAAATACAAAGTAAATATCAATCTCATGAAGTTTCCATAATCCCTATGG
>DDZI01000033.1:3886-4054 GCA_002346305.1 Actinobacteria bacterium UBA3012
GAAGGCTTTACCTCACTTATTAAGAGCGTGAAAATCGATCATAGTGTTGACCATAAGTTTCCAATCTTCCACCGTGAAATTGAAGCATCAATAGCGGATGAAGGAATGGTTCCTAAAGAATCAAAAGTTGTAGTAATTGAAGGCAATTATTTGTTCTCAGAAGCTCAC
>DDZI01000068.1:0-2848 GCA_002346305.1 Actinobacteria bacterium UBA3012
AGAACTTTTTCCAGCGCCATTTCTTCCCATGATCGCTACAACTTCACCTTGACTGACTTCTAAATCAATTCCTTTTACCGCAACTTTCTTTTCATACTCCACTACTAATTTTTTAATCTCCAAAATCAGTTGTAATGATTTAACTTCTGCTGATTTACGGATTGGGGGAGATAAGTTTGCTAATTTCTCTCGTAATGGTTCTGCTAATCGCCGTGCATCACGAACTGTTAATGGAAGTGGATTCCAATCTTGATCTTTACCGAGTAAAACAACCGGAGGGGCACTTTGGGATTGCGCCATAATTTCTTCAGGTAAACCAATTCTAACTTGGCCACTATTTTCCTCACCCAGCACATGAATAATCCGATCCACAAATTGCAATACCCGCTCTAACCGATGCTCAGCGATGATGATGGTTAAGCCTAAATCGTGAACTAGGCGAGCGAGTATTGATAAAACTTCCTCAGCGGCAATCGGATCAAGAGCACTAGTTGGTTCATCTAGAAGTAAAACTTTTGGATGCATCGTTAAGACCGCTGCAATAGCCACCCTTTGGGCCTCGCCACCACTTAATGTGGATAGGGAGCGATTTCTTAATTGCGCTAATCCCAATAAATCTAAAGTCTCTTCAACGCGTTTACGCATCACCTCTCTTGGAACACCTAAAGATTCCATTCCAAAAGCAATCTCTTCTTCAACTGTGTCGGTGACAAAACCTTCGGCTGGATTTTGACCGACGATGCCAATTAAGTCAGCCAATTCGCGCGGCCGATGCATTCTGGTAGATCTCCCAGCAACGGTAATTTCGCCAGAAAGAATTCCACCAGTGTGATGCGGGACTAACCCATTAATCAACTTCAAAAGCGAAGATTTACCAGAACCAGTTTGCCCCATGATTAAGAGCAATTCCCCTTCGGGAACTGAAAAAGTCAGATCATTAAAAATAGTTTTTTGAGCTTGCGGATAGATGAGTGAAACTTGATTGAAAGAGATCAATTTGTCACCTCTATTTGGTTTTTAACTTGTTTTTCTGTCGGCGCTACGAAGATTGGAGATATCGCCAAGATGAAAATTGCTGAAGCAGTTAAAGTACTCTGATTTTTGTAAAGAACTAAAGAAATCAATAAAATTGAGGTGGCTAATACAAACCACTCCGCACCTTTCCAGATTTGCGGACGATAACGAGTTCGTTTTGTGGATTTGCTGGCCACAAATAATCCAATCACAAGTAAAGCTATTCCCATTGCGAAAGCGATTGCTGCGCCTTCAATTGCCGCGAGAAATAGAGTTATTCCAATCGTAATTACAACTATTGAACTCATTAAAATCTGCGAACCGAATCGGCGTCCAGTTGATGAATCGTGAAGGCCGTACCCACGAGATTCCATTGCCGCACCAAGATTAATGGCCCGCTGTAGAGAGTCTTCGAAAATCGGAACAGCTATTTTGCGAAATGCTATTCGCTGCTGATCTCCTCGCAATCTCCGTGCTTGTTTAATTCGCTGGATCGAAGTTACAAAGTGCGGAATTAAAGTGGTAGAAATGATTAGCGCAACACCGGCCTGGTGCATCACTCCAGGAAGTGCACGCAATCCTTGTTTTGGATTTGCTAACGCACTTGCTGCTGCTATCGCCAAAATTAAAGTAAAGAAAGTCAATCCTTCTGTAGCCGTAATGCTCAGGCGCTCAGATGTAACTGGCCCACCTATTCGGATTCCAGCCATCCAATCTGGGAGTGGGAGGGTAGGCAAAGTAAATAAGGTATTTCCAGGAATTGGTACCGAAAGGGTCACGCCAATAATCATTCGAATTACAAAAGCGATCAACCCAATTCGAATCCCAATTGAAAAGGCTTTAGCCCAAGGCTGGTCACTCTTTTTGGAATAAACGACCATTGCAGCGCTAATACATAAAAGTATTAATGCCGGCGTTCCGGGTGATTGGCTTGCAGACAGTGCAAGACCAATACCCCAAGCCCACCACGCAAATGGATGCAATGATCGTTGATTCATTAAGAATTACTTCAAGCCGGCTGGAGTTTTAATCGCCTTTTCGCTGCACTCTTTTTTAGGGAAAGCCGCAATTGAACAGATCATTCCGGATGCGTTAGTTCTAATTTTGGTTGCCTTAGTTAAAAGATCAAAGCCAGTTGCTTTCATTGGAAGTACAACACATTTGTTAAATGCTTTTGGAGCCTTCTCACCTTTAGGGGCAATTACTTTTGGCCCAAACTCAACAACTAATGCGATTCGTTTTTTTCCTGTAACAGCAGCGGTGCTACCGCAGATTTTTTTGAAATTTGGCGCTGCCTTAGGGGAACCGGTATTTATCATCTCTCCAGCAAATGTAAATGCAAATCCTTCGACCGATCCATTTGCAATATTTACAGTTGGTCCAGTCATCGCAGTAGTCCATGTGCTTTCACCAGGTTTTGCCTGGTAATAACCCCAATAGCGGTAGCCAGTATCACTTGCCCCATTTGCGATTGGGTTTCCAATTGATCCAACAGATAAGGTAATCAACAAAAAGGGAGTTACTTTTTTCAACTTCTTCATTTTAAATGTGAACCTTTCGAAAAAGGGCCCACAAGGCGATCCCGACTCTTATCGCAATAAAAAACCGCCCACTAAATAATTAGCAGACGGGCGAATTACGCGAGCCAAGTGACTCGGAACTCCGCCCCGTAAACCACGACGGGTGGTATTCAAAAACTTTTAATTGATAGGTAATCCGACTTATCGAGATTGCCAGCATTTTCAGCGGCTAAATCGACTTACGGTTGCGGGTCAGCGTCGGAATTTCACCGATCTTCCCCTATCAGCCAAAGGTATTAAGTTGGTATTAAGTT
>DDZI01000068.1:2946-4005 GCA_002346305.1 Actinobacteria bacterium UBA3012
GGTATTAAGTTGGTATTAAGTTTTATCTTGCAGTCTGATCCTAACCCCCAACTAGCCAAAAGCAAGGTATGTGACATATCTTTTGGCCATGGAATATAGACGCCTTGGTAGTACTGGAATGTATGTCTCTGAAATCTCTTACGGAAACTGGATTACCCATGGTTCCCAGGTTGAAGCCGAAGAAGCGGTTAAGTGTGTTCATGCCGCACTCGACGCTGGCATAACCACTTTCGACACTGCCGATGTCTATGCAGGAACAAAAGCTGAAACCGTACTTGGCAAAGCGCTAAAAGGTCAGCGCCGCGAATCTTACGAACTTTTCACCAAGGTGTATTGGCCAACTGGCACCGGGAAAAATGATCGCGGTCTATCCCGCAAGCACATCATGGAATCCATCAACGGTTCGCTAAAGCGTTTGCAAACTGATCATATTGATCTTTATCAGGCACATCGTTTTGATTACGAGACACCTCTTGAAGAAACCTTAAAGGCATTTGATGATCTGATTCGTCAAGGAAAAGTTAATTACATCGGTGTATCTGAATGGCATGCAAGTGAGATCTCTGCTGCACTAAAAATTCAAGATGCAATGGGTTATGACCGCTTTGTTTCAAGCCAACCTCAGTATTCAATGCTTTGGCGGGTAATTGAAAAAGAAGTTGTGCCGCTATCTGAGAAAGAAGGAATTGGCCAAATTGTTTGGTCGCCAATTGCTCAAGGAA
This sequence comes from Actinobacteria bacterium UBA3012, assembly GCA_002346305.1. GTDB lineage: Bacteria > Actinomycetota > Actinomycetes > Nanopelagicales > Nanopelagicaceae > UBA3012. Next base: position 3,669 of record DDZI01000068.1, read on the forward strand.
TTCTCACCGGAAAGTATTTGCCTGGAAAGAAAGCACCTGCTGGATCACGCGCTACAGATAAGAAGAGTGGCGCAAATATGATCTCAGGCTGGATGCGCGATGAAGTTCTAGAAGGCGTGCAAAAACTTGCACCAATCGCTGAATCAGTCGGACTCTCGATGGCTCAACTTGCGATCGCATGGGTGCTTCAAAACAAAAACGTATCAAGTGCAATCATCGGTGCCTCTAAAGCCAAGCAGGTTAAAGAGAATGTGAAAGCTGCTGGAGTTAAATTAGAGCCAGCAGTGCTGAAAGCTATTGATGATGCAATTGGTGGATTAGCAGAACGCGATCCAGC
>DDZI01000048.1:0-3185 GCA_002346305.1 Actinobacteria bacterium UBA3012
AATGATTTCACGTTCTTGTTTGGCCCATTTTGGATTCCCGTGAGCGGCGGATACTTTGACAGATGCATCACGGCGAAGGAATGTTGTACTTCTATTTCTTTGGATTAACAAAACCTGAAAGTTTGGTTGACCGTCAACGTGCGCAAAGTTTTGCCAACATGTACAACGGCAAAGATCCTGAGGCGCAAAATTACGATCCAGAACACAAAGTAATCCGGTCCCCACTAAATGGCAGTCGTGGACCACGTCTACAAGTAACTCACGAAGATTGGCAGACCCACCGCACAGTTCTAGATGATTATTTAGCTCCATATGAGGATCTAAAGAACCATGATTTCGCCAATAAAAAATGTCATTGGTCAAATGATGCCGTTTATGCCGAGATTATTGAAAAGATGAATCTGCGGATGAACCGCGGAGATGTTCCGCTTAATCTAAACGCTACATCTTTGATGACTCATGGATACATGTACTCCCATGATGATTCATTAAAGCAATGGGTTACTGATTATTTAAATGTTTGGCATGATCGCGCTAAAGCAAATAATGGAATCTTGCCTGACAACGTTGGCTTAACTGGAAAAATTGGTGAGTACAACGATGGTAAATGGTGGGGCGGATATTACGGTTGGCGTTGGCCTCATGGTTACACAACCATCATTGAACCATTGACTAATGCTTCTATGAACGCAGTTCTACTTACCGGAGAAATGAAGCATTTAGAGCTTGCTCGTTCGCAGGAAGATTTTATCTGGTCACTTCGTAAAGATGTAGATGGCATTACTAAATCTCCAATGAAGCATTTTGACACTGGCTGGGATGACTTCCGAATGGTTAACCCTCGAAACATGATTTATATCTGGACAACTTCGATGGCAGAGGAAGATCTTGCTCGTATTGATCGGATGCCTCGCGGTTCTGACTGGAATGAGATCATCGCACCAGGTGTTTCAGGTCTTGATGGAAAAACTGGCAATGCAACCAAGCATTACATTGCAAATACCCTTTCGTGGTTTCAATACATGCGCGGTGAGATTCCAGATTATCCAGAAAGAATTTTGGATATGAATTTAACTCTCATTGATAATCAACTACACAAGATGCGTTCAAAGACTGGCGCTCCACGCGGTTGGGATAATTACGATCCAGCAACATCAGATATTGAAGTTGGATTAGATCTTCGTGTTGATGGTTACCAAATTCACGCTTGGCAAGAGTTCAATCCAGTTTACTTTGAAGGACTTGCCCAGATGATCTTTGGTGGACCTATGCATATTTCACATGGCGGTTTGCAACATGGAAAAGTTCGTCCATTTGATGGTCAGAAGCAACGCACTGGACTTCCAGATGATGTCGCCATGATTGTTGAAAAGGTGAGTGCAACCTCTGTTGAGATGCAAGTTGCCAATATCAGTGCAAATGCATCGCGTAACTTGGTGTTGCAAGCTGGAACATTTGGTGAGCACAACTTCACCAAAGTCACCGTTACTCAAAGCGATGGCAAGAGTGAAGATATTTCGATCAATGACAAGTGGTTTGAAATTGAACTTGGGCCTAATAGCGGTGCAACTTTAAGATTCACCTTAGATCGCTACGTCAACGCCCCTACTTATGAAACCCCATGGCAATCACGAAACGATTGGGATGCGGTTATTAAGGGTCGACCAGCCGCTAATTTTAAGTAGAGGTGCGTTAGATGCGACAGCGACAAATGCAAAAATGAACTCACTACTACAAACACTGAATCTGCGGACTTCGACCACCGATGATCAACAGATGCAATTGGCATTTTGGCTCTATATTTCAGTATTGATTTATGGATTGCTATTGTCTAACTTAATTTTTAGGCCACGAATTACGTTAACTTCAAAAAACGGCACTGTGGTTCAAGTTCCATTCATGTTGGTGCGGCCTCGAAAATTTGCCAAGTGTTTGGTGGCAGCTCGCAAAATTCGCAAAATCAACAAAAAGGCGAGAAAGTAAAAATCTTCGGGTTAATCCTCTTCGTCCTCACGTAATATCTCTTTAGCGCGACTTGCGTAAATATCTACATACTCTTGACCGCTCATCTGGCCAATAGCGCGCATGATTTTGTCCGTTGCTTCTCGCAACGTGAATGGATCTGTTGGGTCGCCAGTAAAATACATTGGCTCACCAAAATAGACACCAACGCGAGCAATTTTTGGAATCATCTTTCCAGTTGGTTGAATTTTGTCAGTATTTTTCATCGCAACTGGTATTACAGGTGCACCTGATTCAATTGCTAGGCGTGCGATACCGGTGCGGCCTCTGTACAACTTTCCATCTGGTGATCGGGTTCCTTCTGGATAGATTCCGATGCAATGACCAGCATTTAATAAACGAATACCAGTTGTTACGGCTGCTTCACTAGCACGTCCCCCAGATCGATCAACCGGGACTTGTCCTAAAGCGTGGAAAGTTATTTTCTTCAAAAAACCTTTTAACCCTGGTGCAGTGAAGTACTCCTGCTTTGCAAGAAAAGTTACTTTGCGCGAAACAACAAGTGGCATAAAAATTGAATCGCTGAAAGATAAATGGTTTGAGGCAATAATTAGAGGTCCGTTATGAGGCACATGGCCTAATCCGCTGACTTTGGGACGAAAAAGCAAAGTCAGTAAGGGCATGAGAATTGCCTTTAATAAGCGGTATGCCATGGGTACAGGTTACTGGCGAGCCAGATCAGCCACACCCACTAATCCTGCGTCATTACCCAATTGAGCAGGCACAATTCTCGGCAATGGGTGACCGGAAAAGGAAGCGGCACGCTCAAGTGCGCCCCTGGCAGGTTCAAGTAAGAAATCCCCGGCTTCAACCAATCCCCCACTAATAATTATTAGATCAGGATCAAAAGCCACAACTATTGATGCAATACCAAGACCCAACCATTCACCAGCGATGGTGAATGCCGAAAGTGCCAAACGGTCTCCATCTTTTGCGGCCGCTGTTAAATGTGCACCAGTTAAACCAGCAGGAGTTCCATCGCCACGCTTTAACAAATCAAATGCGCGCTCCGGCGCAGCTGAAATTCCTTCACGTGCATGACGCAAAAGTGCCGGACCTGCCGCGTACTGTTCGAAACATCCGCGTGCACCACAACCGCAAAGTTGTCCGTCTATAACCAGTCGCATATGTCCAAGTTCTCCAGCGGTTCCATAAGCACCGCG
>DDZI01000048.1:3300-12668 GCA_002346305.1 Actinobacteria bacterium UBA3012
CCTAAATTAACACCAGTCCATCCAGCAATATTTGGTGGAGCCAACATGGTTTGACGATCTGCAGAAACAAATCCAGCAGCAGATAAACCAACTTTGGTAATCGGTGATGGCGATTGGGCCATTAACTCTCTAACTAAATCTGCAACGCGATCAGTTAATGCAACTCCGCCTTCTTTTGGAGTGTCTTTGCGAATCCGGGCAAGAATTTTTCCATCTTCATTAACAATTCCACCCAGTAATTTAGTACCGCCGACATCAATGCCAATAGCAAGTGTCATTAGCCCTCTATATGTCCTTTCAATTCCTTCAAAACTTGATCAATAAATGATTTTTCGGCTTTTTGACGCATCATCGCTGGCACCGGCATATTTAATTCAACAGTTAGAGCGTAAGTCAAAATGGTTTCATCGCCATCGGCTTCTAATTTATAAAAACCATCCATCGCAGTTAACAAATCTGCATCACTTAATGAAAAGGAGATCTGTGCAGGAGCTGCACTCCACTCATAATCCAAAACCACTGTGTCTCGCAAAGGACCTGAGTTGACTTTCAACTCGACTTTGGTCGCCCGGCCCTGCGCATCACTTTCAATCACCTTTACGGCAGTTATTGCTGAGGACCAGCTGGGATAATTCGGCAAGTCACTGATCACCGTATTTACATCGGCGAGAGGGGCTTCGATCGTGGCGGAGGCTTGGGTTTGGCTCATAGGGCAAAGATACCCTTCTCACGGCCATAACTCCTGCGCTAGCGTGTGACCTGTAACCAACTCTGGCACACCGAATATAGGAGCGCGTTTTCCATGAATCAGATTCACGTCCCGGCTTTAGTTCCTGCCCCTACAAGTGGCAACTTAACTGACCTCGTCGCTGACCGTGCACTTTTCGAACCAGAGCGCGTAATGCTTTCCCGCCCACTCGGTGAAGGGTGGCAAGAAGTTAGCGCCCGCACTTTTGCGGCCGAAGTTCGCCAAGTCGCCAAAGGTTTAATCGCTTTGGGAATCAATCCGGGCGACCGCGTTGGAATTTTGGCACGCACACGCTACGAATGGACAATTTTAGATTTTGGAATTTGGTTTGCTGGCGGTGTTGTCGTTCCAGTTTACGAAACTTCATCTGCTGAACAAATCCAATGGATTCTTGAGGATTCTGGCGCAGTCGCAATTGTTGTTGAGACCCCAACTCATGCGGCGCTAGTTGAAACAGTGCGAACAAAAGAGTTAAAAAATATTTGGACTATAACCGAGGGTGCGATCGCAACTCTTACTGCTGCAGGATCTGCAATTGCTGATGACCAAGTAGAAGCCAGACGTAACGCTTTAACTCCTGATGATTTAGCAACTTTGATTTACACATCAGGTACCACCGGAAAACCAAAAGGCGTAATCCTGACTCACGGAAACTTTTTATCTGAATGTGGAAATGTGGTCGAAGGTGCTGCTGATTTATTTTTACGCAAAGATGGTTCAACTCTCTTGTTCTTACCTCTAGCTCACGTCTTTGGTCGAATGATTGAGGTTGGCGCCGTAAAGGCTGGTTTGCATCTTGCTCATTGCTCAGACCCAGTTGCAAAATTGACTGCTGATCTCCAATCTTTTAAGCCAAACTTTGTTTTATCAGTACCAAGAATTTTTGAGAAGATTTACAACGGAGCGGAAGCAAAAGCCGAAGCCGCGGGCAAGGGAAAGATATTCCGCAAAGCCGCTTCAATTGCAATTGCTTATAGCAAAGCGATGGAAGATGGACATATCTCCCCTGCTTTGCGAATCAAGCACGGTTTGTTTGATCACTTAGTCTTTGCAAAGTTGCGCGCTGTTATGGGTGGCAATGTTGATGCAGCGATTTCAGGCGGCGCACCACTTGGTGAGCGCTTGGGACATTTTTATCGTGGTGCCGGCGTTCGAGTTCTTGAAGGTTATGGATTGACTGAAACCACTGCTGGTGCAACATTGAATTTAACTCAATCCTCCAAAGTCGGCTCAGTAGGTCGACCATTGCCGGGCACTACCGTGAAAATTGCCGACGATGGAGAAGTCTTAATAAAAGGCCCAATCGTGATGCGCGGATATTGGCAAAATGATGCTGCAAACAAAGAGGTCTTTACTGAAGATGGATTTTTCAGATCAGGAGACCTTGGCAAGTTAGATGACAATGGCTTCCTATACATCGTTGGCCGAAAGAAGGAATTAATTGTTACCTCTGGTGGAAAAAATGTTGCACCAGCCCCACTTGAAGATCGCCTACGTGCCCATCCATTAGTTAGCCAATGTGTAGTTGTCGGAGATAACAAGCCTTATATCGCTGCCTTAGTTACTGTAGATGCAGATGCGATAAAAGGTTGGGCCGCAGCAAACAATAAAGGTGGCGCTACGGTGGCTGACCTTGCGAATGACTCAGCGCTAATTGCTGTAATTCAAACAGCAGTTGATGAAGCTAATAAATCTGTCAGTAAAGCTGAATCGATTCGTAAGTTTAAAATTCTGCCTGTTGATTTCTCTATCGCTGGTGGTCAATTAACTGCAAAGATGTCAATCAAACGACACGTGGTGCAAAAAGAGTTCGCGAACGAAATTGAGAGCCTCTACAACTGAACGGTCCGAGCGGATTCGCATCGCCCGTGACCTACATGACGGAATTGCGCAGGAGTTAGTCGCGCTCGGCTACTCACTTGATAAAACCCTGACCGGTTCCTCATTAAGTCCAGAAGTAAAGGCCCAGTTACGTGAAGTTAGATCACAGTTAACTAACCTCACAAATGAGTTACGTGCTGAAATTTTTTTCTTGCGCAACGCCGGCTCTCAAAATTTGGGTCAACTCTTGCAATCACTGGTGGGTCGTTTAGAAAAGCAGCATGAGATAAAGATCTCCACGACTATTCCGCTAGGGCTAACTCTTGATGAGGATCTCTCTTATCAGATATACCGAATTATCCAAGAGGTGCTAACTAATTCGATTAAGCATGCAGATTCAACCCAAATTCAATTGCAACTGAAAACTACTGGAAACAAACTAGAGATTTTGATTATTGACCAAGTAATTACAAATCAATATGACAAAGAAGAAAAGGATCCAAATACTTTTGGATTGATTGGGATTCAAGAACGTAGTGACCAGATAAATGCAATCTGCGAATGGATTCATAATCCTGACTCTGGTTTGCGCTTTACGCTTTCAGTTAATTTGAGTTAGAAATGGTACGAGCACTGGTAGTTGATGACCATCCAGTGATTCGCGAGGGCGTGATTAATGCACTGGCCGATGCAGATATTGAAGTAGTTGCCCAGGCCGGATCTAGGACTCAAGCACGGGCTCAAATTGCTAGTTTCAATCCGGATTTGCTGATCATGGATCTGCATTTACCTGATGGGGATAGCCTGGATCTAATTTTATGGGTGCGCAGTATCTCTAAGACCGCAGCAATTGTCGTTTTCACACTCGAGGATGATCCAAATTATTTGTTAGCCGCTGCCAAAGCTGGAGCGAGCGGATACGTCAGTAAAAGCGCGCCGATAAGTGAACTCGTGGAATCTGTTCGGCACGCCCTGGTCTCACCTTTGGCATTTTCAGCAAGTAAATTACTCAGTGCCATTAATTTTGAAGCGAACAAGCCTGTGCTTTCAGCTCGCGAACTTGAAGTAGTTGAGCGATTGGCTCGTGGCTGGAGCGCTAATCAGATAGCCGCAGATCTTTACTTAAGTACAGCAACAATAAAATCCCATGTGGCATCCCTGTATCGAAAGTTGGAATGTTCAAATAAGACAAGTGCAGTAACTAAGGCTAATTCGTTGGGGTTTATAAAAATCTAATCTGAAATGATCTCCTCAAACCGAGCGCCAATTCCTTCCCAACTCCACAACTGCTCCATCCATGCTCTTCCATCTTCTCCCATTTTCTGACGAAGTGGCTGATCCGATAATAATTTAATTAAAGCTGCACCAACTTCACGATGATCGCGCCCATTGACGAGTAAGCCGGTTTTCCCGTCGAGAACGGCATCAGGAGCACCTCCTGATTTACCTGCTATAACTGGCACCCCACAAGCACTTGCTTCCAAATAAACAATTCCTAAACCTTCAACTTCCAATCCCCCATAACGAGAACGACATGGTGCAGCGAAAATGTCACCGAGTCGGAAGTAATCTGGCAAAAGTTTATGATCAACACGTCCAGTAAAAATCACAGAATCTTGAACATTTAAATTACGAACTAATCTTTCTAAACGTTTTTGATAATTTCCAGTACCTACTAATAAAAGTTTACTTTTAGGAAATTGCTTTAGCACTTCTGGCATTGCTTTTATTAATTGATCGCTACCTTTTCGAGCAACCAATCTACCAATTGAGACAATTACTGGGGCATCCTCTATCCCCCATTTTTTTTGCAACTCCACGGATTTGGCACCAGGAGTAAAACGGTTTAAATCAACGCCAGGTGGAAGATGTACTAATTTGCTGTGATCCTCTCGCAAAAGCGCATTCGCAACTGCACCCCGAGTGAACTCACCAAGATAAGTCATCTGGTCTGCTTGCGCACCAATGCGACGTAAGGTGGCCGAAAATAATGGCATCCGGGCCCACCAAACTTCATGGCCGTGCGTTAGCGCGACAATATGTTTCGCACCGGCTTTGCGTAAAGATTTTGCCAGCAAGCCCAATGGTGCACTGGCTCCAAAAATCACATTTTCACATTTATGGGCTAAAAATAAATCAGTAACCGTTTTTGCCAAGCGAGGGGTTGGAAGTAAAACTTTTGCAGTGTCACGAAAAACTTTAATTCTATTTTCTTCCCACATTTGCTGATCAAACTTAATGACTTCATCTTGCGGAGTTTGCTGGGAAGTTAAAACCACGAAATTTCTCTGTTGATTTTTACTTGCTTGAGCAAGTAGTCCATGAATAAAAGTTTCAATTCCGCCCGCACGTGGCCCAAAATCATTTGTCACGACAAGGGTGGTGATCACGTTATAGCCGAACCGCTCCTGCGAATGGCATCTGGTTGATAGGTGCAATTTTTACTGCTTGACCAGGTCGTGGTGCGTGAACCATTCTTCCACCACCTAAGTAGATACCAACATGGCTGATTGGACTCTTGAAAAATATTAAATCTCCCGCTTTAAGTTGTGAGCGGGGAATTTTTTGGCCATATCTAAATTGAGCTCTTGATGAATGTGGAAGTGAAACTCCTGCAGATTGAAATGCTCGCATGACGAGGCCAGAGCAATCCCAAGTGGTCAATCCAGCAGCACCAAAAACATATCGATCACCAATTTGAGCAAGAGCATATTTGATTGCTTTGCCTGAGCGCCCACTGACGCCTTTATAAGTTTTTGCGGCACTCTTTGACTTTTTATAATCTTTGGCTTCAGCTCGTTTTTGCGCAGCTAGTACTGCTTTGCGTTCTGAAGCTTTAAGTGATTTAAGAATTTTTTCTGCATCAGCTAAGTTTTTTTGTGCCGCTTGTGCTTGACGAATAAATTTTGCTTGAGCCGCACGGACTAATTTCACGCGATCTGTTACCACCAAAGTAGTTTGTTGTAACTTTTGCGATGCTGCTGAATATCGGCGAAGTTCAACGGTTTTTCGTCGAGTCAAAGAATCCAAATCTCCAGCAGATGCTAAATATGCTTTTGGATCGGCCGCAAAAAGTAATTGCAGTGATGCACTGTAACCACCATTGATGTACTGATCGAGGGCGATCGCACCTAGGCTTTTTTGAATTTCCGTAAGTTCACGTTTTTGTGTGGATGCTTTTTTCTGAACTCCATCTAGCTCTTGATTCAATCGCGATAATTGAAATTTTGCTTCCTGAGCTCCCTCTGCTGCAGAGGCAGCAGCCTCGCGCAGGTAGTCGACCTTGGCTTGAATCTGTAACAGCCGTGAGGATGGCGCAGCGTTGGCTGGAACGCTCAGCGTGCCCAAGAGCATGGCGGCACCGGCCAGATAGAGACCAATACGGGTAAACATGTTGGCTAGGTTAACCCGCTCAAGGGGGCCGGCTCAAACCCAAAATGCGTTTGCGCTGGTGAGAGCGGTGTGGCTGAGTCGGCCCAGAGTCCGAGTTCGGGCAAGTTAGATTTGCCGCCATGAGCCCCAAATTAATCCCAGGTGTGAATGGCTGCCTCCTTGTTGGGCCGAACCTGGCCACCTCGATCGCCGGTCGCTCTCATCCTTTGCGGGCCGGGGCGCCATCAGATCGAGAATTCTTTGGATCCTTGCGTTCGCAAGCAGATTTGATCTTGGTCGGTGGCAAAACTTTTATCGCAGAGCCTTACCGGCAGAGTTCGGTTCCGCTGGCAATTTATGCGACTAGTAATTTGCTCGCAATTAAATCAAACCCGGTGGCGCGAGTAGTGAGCGGAGAAATTGACGATGTTGTTTCAAAATTGCGAAACAGTTTTGGTGGTGAACCCAAAATCTTGTGTGAAGGTGGTCCAACTTTAATCAGCGCGCTGATTCAAATGAACCTTCTGGATCAACTCTTTCTATCACGATCTACATTAGATGGAGATAGTGATTTTTTTAATGTGGATCTAACCAAAAAAATGCTACTGGCAAGTAGTTCTGCTGTGCTAGATCACTATCAAAAGCAGTAGTAAGGCGCGCCTACCCGAATTTTCAAGCAGTAATCTTTACTCTTAGTGAATGGTTAATGCAGTTGGAAGCAATGATTTTCCAGCAGCGGCCTCAGCGTTAAGAAATTTCACTCCTCGCATTGAAATTGAAATAGAAGAAACTCCAGCACCTGCAAAGTTGGCCACTCATGCATTGGCCTTATCTGCTGAATGCATTGTCGAAGATGAAGAATTAGCATCTGGAAGATTTGTTTTACTTTATGAACCCGAAGGTCATGACACATGGGATGGAAATTTTAGATGTGTAACTTTTATACGGGCCCAAATGGAATTGCAGATGGGTGTTGATCCACTTCTTCCTGAAGTTGGATGGTCTTGGTTTGAAGATGCACTAAATGGTCTAGAAGTAACTGCAACTAGTGGAACAGTCACGCAAGCAACAAGTGCATCATTTGGTCAACTTGAAGAACGTGGCAGTGATTCAGAGATCGAGATTCGCGCATCTTGGACAGCAATCATTTCTGCAAAAAATCCTAGTGAGATTTCTGCTCATTTTGCTGCGTGGTGCGAATTACTAGCGCAATGTGCCGGCCTAGCACCGATAACATTGGCTGATGGAGTCGCATCAATTGCCAGAACTCGTTCCTGAAGAATCTGTTGCGGAATCAGAGGTAGTTGAGTTACCACTTCGCGATAGACCAGTTGTGGGAATGCCTGATTTGATTACTGATTTACCCGGATTGAAAGATGCCTGCAACAAATTAGCAAAAGGTAGTGGACCAATAGCGATTGATGCCGAACGGGCTTCAGGATATAAATATTCACAACGTGCATATTTAATTCAGATTCATCGCAAAGATGGCGGATTGCACTTAATCGATCCGATTCCTTTTAAGGACGAAGATTTTGGGCAATTAAATGAAATTTTGCAAAGTTGTCAAACAATTATTCATGCAAGCACACAGGATCTCCCATGCCTGCGTGAAATTGGCTTAAACCCTCGTTCATTATTTGATACCGAACTTGGTGCACGTATCGCTGGGATGGCCAAAGTCGGTCTGGGTCCATTAACTGAGGAGTTGTTGGGCTTTCGTTTAGCAAAAGAACACTCAGCAGTTGATTGGTCCATCCGGCCTTTACATCAAGATTGGTTAACTTATGCCGCACTGGATGTTGATGTACTGCTTGATTTGAGAGATGCAGTTGAAGCAAAATTGATTGAGAGCAATAAATTAGATTGGGTTACCGAGGAGTTCGCTGCAATATTGGCATCCCCCACTCCTCAACCAAAACCTGATCGCTGGAAAAAAACATCAGGGATTCATAAAGTTAAGCGTCCTGATCAACTTGCAATCGTTCGTGAACTTTGGCGAGTACGAGACGAGATTGGCAGGGAAAAAGATATTGCTGGAGGCCGGATATTAAGTGAGCATGCAATTGTTGCTGCTGCCGCGACTGTTCCAAAAAATATTAATGAATTAAAAGGAATTTCAGCTTTCACACGCCAACCACCTGAATTGTTAAAAAAATGGTGGGATGCAATTGCAATCGCAAGCACTAATCCGGAGTTCAAAACAAAAGGCCCAACAAGTGATGCTCCCCCAACTCAAATGCGAGTTTGGCGCGAGCGCGAACCTTTGGCCTATGCCCGGTTGACTCATGCCAAAGCTAGATTGAAAGAGGTTGCCGAAGCCAACTCACTCCCAGTAGAAAACATGGCACCTCCCGAGGTGGTCCGAAAATTGTGTTGGTACGCACCACTGACTGACTTAGCCCAGGTTGAACTGGCTTTAGCAAAAGCTGGGGCGCGGGCCTGGCAGATCCAATTAATAGCCACGACTTTGGCTCAGATCCAATTTGAGACTGAACCGTTAGAGGCGGAGGTGGTTGCGGCCGAGGAGGTTGAAGCTGCCCAAAGTGAATGAGGCAGAGAAGGATGAATCACGCAAAATTCACTTCCTGACTCGGCGGGAACTTCCAGTTTAAGTTACCGGCTAGTAACATCGACTAGTAACATAAGGTCTAATCGCTTTTGAGATTAGGCGCTAGAGAAAAGGCAAGTAAATGGCAGCTTCAGGCAATTCGATAAGTGATGTCTATTTAATTGACGCAGTTCGAACTCCTTTCGGCAAGGCCGGATCTTTATACGCCGGCACTCGTGCTGATGACATCATGGTTCGTTGTATCCGCGGATTATTAGAGCGCAATCCAAGTATTGATAGCGCAACTATTGATGAGGTTGCAATTGCGGCTGCATCACAAACTGGTGATCAAGGAATGAACATTGGTCGCAGCGCTGCACTGTTAGCTGGAATTCCAAAAACAGTTCCTGGCTATTCGATTGATCGTTGGTGTGCCGGTGCTATGACATCAATGACAACCCTCGCTGGTGGAATCGCAATGGGAAGTTATGACTTAGCACTCGCTGGCGGCGTAGAACATATGGGAAATCACCCAATGGGTGAATTAATGGATCCAAACCCAAGATACATCGCTGAAAAACTAGTAGATCAAGATGCGCTTGCAATGGGTGCGACTGCGGAGCGTTTACATGACATGCTCCCCCACTTAACTCGTGAGCGTGCAGATAAATATGCACTTAACAGCCAGATTAAAACTGCTAAGGCTTATGAAGCCGGAAAAATTCAAAGAGATTTAATTCCAGTTGCAGTAAGAAGTGAAGAACTTGGCTGGGGTGTTGCAACTGTTGATGAACCACCACGTCCTGGAACAACATTAGAAGCACTTGCTGGTTTGAAAACTCCGTTTCGTCCCGCAGGCCGCGTTACTCCTGGAAA
>DDZI01000048.1:12835-19649 GCA_002346305.1 Actinobacteria bacterium UBA3012
GCCGGCGTAGAACCAGAGATCATGGGATACGGACCAGTTCCAGCAACAGTAAAGGCATTAGCGAAAGCCGGATTATCAATTGATGAGATTGGTGCATTTGAAGTTAATGAGGCTTTTGCAATTCAAGTTTTGGCATTTCTAGATTACTTTGCAATTGCAGATGATGATCCTCGAGTAAATCCTTACGGTGGGGCGATCGCTGTTGGTCATCCACTTGCATCCTCTGGAATTCGCTTAGCCCTAAATCTGGCCCGTACTTTTGAAGAACATCCAGAGATTCGTTATGGATTAACCACAATGTGCATTGGTCTGGGAATGGGTGGAACTGTGATTTGGGAAAATCCAAATTGGAACTTTGGTAAGCAAAATAATGCTAAAGGTGGAAAATAATGAGTACGCCAGTTTCAACTCCCCAAGCACCTGAAGAGGTTGTTACAAATGCAATTGTTCGTGAAGTTGATTTAACGCCATTTGGATTTAAAGGAAAGATGGCTTTAATTACTTTAGATAACGGCTACGACCACAACCGCCCAAACACTATTGGCGTGCAAGGCTTGCAATCTCTTAATGCCGCACTTGATGTAGCAATCGCCGCAGATGTAGATGCAATCGGGATAACTGGAAAACCATTTATTTTTGCCGCAGGGGCAGATCTAAGTGGTGTAGCCGGTGTTGGCGATCAAAAACTTGCACATGCATTCACTAAATTAGGTCATGATGTCTTTCGTCGTTTTGGTGAATGCGGTAAACCTACCTTTGCCTTTATCAATGGATTAGCTCTTGGTGGCGGACTTGAAATTGGATTGCACTGCCAATATCGCACCCTTGCTACCACCGCGATGATCGGTCTGCCTGAAGTATTTCTTGGCTTGGTTCCAGGTTGGGGCGGAGCCACTTTGTTGCCAAAATTAATTGGCCCAGAGTTAGCAACTCGAGTGATAATCGTAAATGCGCTAAATAACAACACCATGCTTAAATCTCCGGAGGCTTTAGAAATTGGTGTAGTTGACGCAGTATTTGAGCCAGCAGATTTTCTTGAGCAATCAATGACCTTTGCTAGCCATGTATTAAGCGGTGCCAAAAAAATCACTCGCGCAGATCACACCAAAGTTGATGCCTCTTGGGAAAATGCTTCCAAGATTGGGGCGGCTGCTGTTGTTAAGAAGTTTGGACGTGCAGATATTGCCTCACCTAAAGCCGCTTTAAAGTTAATTACAGATGCACGTACCGCTTCCCGTGATTCAGGATTCGCTGCGGAAGATGAAGCTCTTACTGAATTGGTCATGAATGATCCACTTCGCGCTTCCTTGTATGCCTTTAATCTCATTCAAAAAGGAAAAAAGAAGATTGAAGGAGCGCCAAAACCTGCTCTTGGACGCAAAGTCACTCGCGCTGGAGTGGTTGGCGCTGGATTAATGGCTTCGCAATTAGCGCTTCTAATTATGCGTAACTTGAAAGTGCCAGTGGTGATTACTGACCTAGACCAAGAACGAGTGGATAAGGGCATCGCTTGGATTAATAATGAAATTGACACCTTAATTTCCAAAAAACGCGTACGCCCAGATGAGGCTTCACGTTTGAAATCTCTACTGTCAGGCTCAGTTGATAAATCCGTATACGCAAAATGTGATTTCATTATTGAAGCTATCTTTGAAGAGTTATCGATCAAGCAAAAACTCTTTAAGGAGCTAGAGGAGATCATTTCGCCAGAATGTATTTTGGCAACTAATACCTCTTCGCTTTCAGTCACCAAGATGTCTGAGGGTCTGAAAAATCCAGAACGCGTCATCGGTTTCCACTTCTTTAATCCGGTTGCAGTCATGCCATTACTGGAGATTGCACGCACTGAAAAAACCGATGATGCAACTACGGCTACTGCGGTTTCTGTTGGCAAAGATTTAAAGAAGACCATGGTGATCGTCAAAGATGCACCAGCATTTGTGGTCAACCGACTATTAATGCGTTTTATGGGCGAGATCACCGATGCGTTAGATGAGGGAACTCCTCCTGAGATTGCAGATAGCGCAATGGATCCACTTGGATTACCGATGACCTCATTTGAATTACTTGGTTTAGTTGGACCAGGCGTTGCACTGCATGTTGGTCAATCTTTGAATGGCTCTCTTGGAGAGCGCTATCGCATCAGTCCAACAATTGAGCGCTTAGTAAAAGCTGGAGTTAAGACCTTCTACATCAAAGATGAAAAGGGCAACCAGAGAATCAATCCCGAAGCCGCTGCTTGTTTGCAACCTGGCGATAAGCCATCAACCGCCGAACAAGTTAGATTGCGGGCGCTCACTGCTTTAGCAAGCGAAGCTCGGATGATGCTTGATGAAGGAGTAATTGCTACACCAGCCGAAATTGATTTGTGCATGATTTTGGGAACAGGTTGGCCATTGCATCTGGGTGGAATTTTGCCTTACTTAGATCGTGAAGGAATTAGCGAGGCTGTGACTGGTCAGCGTTTCCATCAACGTGGCGTTGCATCTCTTCCATAAAACCAAGTTCACCAGTACTGCGCAATTCAACTAGTGATCGTGCAATTCGTTGTGCGGTAATTCCTAGGTCATGCAGAATCTCACCACGTTTTGCATGCTCAATAAATGTAAGTGGAACGCCGATTGAATGAACTGGGATATTTAATCCAGCATCTCGGAACATTTCAGCAACACTGCTACCAATTCCAGAGTGACGAATTCCATCTTCAACCACAACAACTGCGCTATATCTTTGCGCCATAGTAAGTAGTGCTGATGGCAATGGCTTTACCCAAAGTGGATCTACAACTGTTACACCAACACCTTCGCGGTAGGCCTGTGCTGCAGCTTCAACGCAGATGGCAGCCATGGCACCAACGCTAACAATTAAAATATCGGCGCTTTCGCCTCTGTATAAAACATCGATGCCATCTCGCCGTTCAAATGCTGGCAAATCTGCGACAACTGCGCCCTTTGGAAAACGGATCAAGGTTGGACGATCATTGATATTTACTGCCTCATTTAATAATTCCCGTAGTCGAGTTCCATCTCGCGGAGCCCCAATTTGTAATGTGGGAACGATGCCGGCAACTGCCAAATCCCAAATGCCGTGATGTGATGGTCCGTCATCGCCGGTTACACCAGCTCGATCTAAAACAAATGTCACTCCTGCTCCGTGCAATGCAACATCTAGGAGCAGTTGATCAAAAGCACGATTTAAAAATGTTGAGTAGATCGCAACAACTGGATGTAGCCCAGCAAATGCCATCCCCGCCGCACTTGCTGCTGCGTGCTGTTCCGCAATTCCCACATCTATTGTGCGGGATGGAAACTCTGCTTGGAATTTATCCAAACCAGTGGGTCCAAGCATGGCTGCAGTCAGTGCCACAATATCTTCACGCTTGCGCGCAATTTCAATTAATTCATTTGAAAATACAGAAGACCAACTTGTTGCCGTAGTGCTGACTGGCTCACCAGTTTCAGGATCTATAACCCCAACTGAGTGGAATTTATCGGCTTCATTTTGCTCGGCAGGTGTGTGACCGCGACCTTTTTCAGTAATTGCGTGAACGATAACTGGAGCACCAAATTGTTTTGCTTGCTCAAGTGCCCGCTCTAGTGCTGAAATGTCATGGCCATCTACTGGACCTATGTATTTAATTCCTAAATCTTCAAACATTCCCTGAGGGGCGATGATGTCTTTAATTCCTTTTTTCATTCCATGCAAAGTTTCAAAAATTGGCCCACCAACAACCGGGGTCTTCTCTAAAACGTTTTTTCCCCAATCCAAAAACTTCTCATAACCTTGAGTCGTTCGCAAAGTAGTTAAGTAATTTGAGATTCCACCAATAGTTGGACTATATGAACGCTCATTATCATTAACGACAATAACAAGGGAACGCATCTCGGCTGATGCAATATTATTTATTGCTTCCCAAGACATTCCACCAGTGAGTGCGCCATCCCCAACAACCACAACAACACTTCGATCTGTGGCACCTTGAAGTGAGAATGCCCGCGAAATTCCATCTCCCCATGAAAGGGCAGCGGATGCGTGAGAGTTTTCAAGTACGTCGTGCTCGCTTTCTGAACGACTTGGGTAACCGGATAATCCCCCGCGTTGGCGAAGTTTTTCAAAGCCATCTGCACGGCCAGTCAAAATCTTGTGGACGTAAGATTGATGTCCAGTATCAAACAAAATTACATCTTTGGGAGATTCAAAAATTCGGTGTATCGCGATACTCAATTCAACAACACCAAGATTTGGTCCTAGATGACCACCGGTCTTGCTTACTGAGTTGATTAAGAAACTCCGGATCTCAAGTGAGAGTTGATCCAATTGATCTGCACTCAAACCTTGCAAATCCGCAGGGCTGTTTATTGAGCTTAATAACTCACTCATATCGCCCCCCGTGAAAGATCAGGCTCATATTCTACTTGGCAAGCTACTTTCCGCTCGGCAAAAGAGATCTGAGCACATACTGCATGATGCCCCCGTGTCGGTAGTAATCGGCCTCGCCAGGGGTATCTATCCGCACCAGCGCGCGGAAGGATTTATCTCCGTATGACACTGTTACTTCGCGAGGTGTTGACCCCGAATTGAGTTCCTCAATGCCGGTAATCGAAAAGATTTCATCACCAGATAAGTTTAATGATTGCGCACTCTCCCCTTCGAGATATTGAAGAGGCAGCACTCCCATACCGATCAGATTTGAGCGATGGATCCGTTCGTAAGATTGTGCAATTACCGCTTTGACACCAAGAAGTGCAGTTCCTTTGGCAGCCCAGTCGCGTGATGATCCAGAGCCATACTCTTTACCGGCAAGAATTATTAGCGGCGTTCCACTGCTTTGATACTGCATTGATGCGTCATAAATTGTGGATTGCTCTCCACCATTTAGGTAATTCCTAGTGAAGCCACCTTCAACTCCGTCTAGTAATTGATTTTTCAATCGGATATTTGCGAAGGTTCCTCGAATCATTACTTCGTGATTTCCACGTCGTGATCCATATGAATTGAAATCTTTACGATCAACTCCATGTTCTGCTAAATATTTACCAGCCGGTGAATCGGCTTTGATATTTCCGGCAGGTGAGATGTGATCTGTTGTTACTGAATCGCCTAACTTCGCCAGTACTCTGGCAGCTTTAATATCTTTAACAGGAACGGGGTTGCGTGGCATTCCTTCAAAGTACGGAGGTTTGCGCACATAAGTTGAATCAGTATCCCAGGCGAAAGTTTTTCCAGTCGGGGTATCAAGTGCTTTCCAGCGATGATCGCCATCAAATACGCTGGCGTAATCTTTAGTGAACATTGCTGAAGTTATTGATGATTCAACAACTGTTGCGATCTCATGTGCTGATGGCCAAATATCTCGCAAGAAAATAGGTGCACCATTTGCATCGTTGCCCAGTGGATCTTTCTCAAAATCATGATCCATGGTTCCAGCAAGTGCATAGGCAACCACTAGTGGCGGAGATGCCAAGTAGTTCATCTTTACATCTGGACTAATGCGGCCCTCGAAGTTTCGATTACCTGACAAAACGGCCGCAACCGCTAAATCCTGCTCATTAACGGCTTTGCTAATTTCAACTGGAAGTGGTCCTGAGTTTCCAATGCAAGTTACGCAACCATAACCGACCAAGTTAAATCCAAGTTTTTCCATATACGGCATCAAACCTGCGCGCTCGTAGTAATCCATTACAACTTTTGATCCGGGAGCAAGAGTTGTTTTCACCCAAGGTTTTGATGTCAAACCTTTTTCAACAGCTTTCTTTGCTAGAAGTGCAGCACCAAGCATTACTGATGGATTTGAGGTGTTTGTGCAAGAAGTGATTGAAGCAATAACTACATCGCCATTTTTAATGGTGGTTGCTTTCCCATTTACTCCAACTGCAATTGGTGATTTCCCAGTTTTTTCAGTGAAGTAAGTTGGAAGAACTTTGGCAAACTCGGATTTCGAATCAGTTAGTGAGATTCGATCCTGCGGACGTTTTGGTCCGGCGATAGATGGCACAACTGTTCCTAAATCAAGTTCCACAACTTCAGAGAAACGCGGTTCTACTGATGGGTCATGCCAAAGGCCTTGCAACTTGGCATAAGCTGCTATCAATTCGACTTGGTTTTCGCTACGACCAGTTAGTCGCATATATCGCAATGTCTCTTCATCAATTGGGAAGATCGCACATGTTGAGCCGTACTCAGGGCTCATATTTCCAATCGTTGCTCGGTTTGCCATCGGAATTTCAGCAACACCTGGACCGTAAAACTCGACAAATTTTCCAACAACTCCATGCTTACGCAAAATTTGAGTAATTGTTAACGCTAAATCTGTAGCGGTAGTTCCAGTTGGTAATTTTCCAGTTAACTTAAATCCAACAACTCTTGGAATCAACATTGAGACTGGTTGGCCAAGCAAGGCCGCTTCGGCTTCAATTCCCCCAACGCCCCAACCAAGTACACCCAAACCATTAACCATGGTGGTGTGTGAATCAGTACCAACAACGGTATCTGGATATGCACGCAATACTCCAGATACTTCTCTAGTCATCACGACTCTTGCTAAAAATTCGATATTTACTTGATGAACAATTCCAGTTCCGGGAGGAACAACTTTAAATTCATCAAAAGCACCTTGTCCCCAACGCAAGAAACGATAACGCTCACGGTTGCGCTCATATTCAACATCTGTATTTTGTTCAAAAGAAGTGTTAGTTCCAAAGAAATCTGCGATGACTGAGTGATCAATAACTAATTCTGCAGGAGCGAGTGGATTTACTTTGGTTGGGTCTCCCCCAAGGTCTGCGATGGCTTCACGCATTGTTGCTAAATCAAC
>DDZI01000048.1:19811-20072 GCA_002346305.1 Actinobacteria bacterium UBA3012
CACGCATTGTTGCTAAATCAACTACACAAGGAACTCCCGTGAAATCTTGCATAATGACTCGAGCTGGTGTGAACTGAATTTCTGTTTCGACATCTGCAGTTGGATTCCATGCCGCGAGTGCTTTGATCTGTTCAGCGGTGATATTTGCACCGTCTTCATGGCGCAATAGATTCTCAAGCAAGATTTTTAAGCTAAATGGAAGATTGGTAGCACCGGCTATGCGGGTGATATCAAAGATCTCATAATCAGTTGAATTTACAT
>DDZI01000048.1:20154-26926 GCA_002346305.1 Actinobacteria bacterium UBA3012
GTTGAATTTACATTTAATACGCTCTTGCTTTTTAAGGAATCCTTGCTCATTGGGCGCCTTTCAAATTTATCTTGATATCAAGATATTACCGGAATATAGGTAGCAATGCACTCGACGTGAGCGGTCATTGGAAAGGCGTCAAAAGCCGCAATAGACCTTAATTTGTACCCGGATTCAGCCAGATAGGCGGTATCTCGAGCCAGGGAGGCTGGGTCGCAAGATACGTAACAGATCGCGCGGGGAGCTAATTTAGCCATCTGAACCACCACGTCATTTCCAGCACCTGCACGTGGAGGATCGAGCACAATTAAATCAACTTTATTTAGTCGCGGTAAATACTTAGCGACATCGCCTTGATGAATTGAAACTGAACCGGTCTTTGCAAAATTAACTTTTGCATCCTTAATTGCGCTTGCTCCAGTTTCGATCAATTCAACTGTACAGCCGCGAGCAGCAAGTGGTTTTGCAAATAAGCCAACTCCGCCATATAAATCAAGTGCAATATCGCCAGATTTAGGTTCGAGTTCCGACATAACCCGAGCGATAAAAACTTCAGGCGCTTTTTTATTTCCTTGCCAAAAACTATCAATACTTACTTGGTATTCGAATTTTTCTCCAGCCACTTCTACAACTTCGGTTTGCAACATGGGGCCATCAGCGACTCTGACAATTTCATTTTTCTCAAGTACAACTGATCTATCCCCCGTCGAAGAAGTCAACACTTCAACACGATCTTGTGATGCCCATCTTTGTTTTGTAACTTCTGGAAGATCTAATGCGGGTACGGCAATTAAGCAATCATCAATTGCATAAAGCTCATGCGATCTGGCTCCAAGAAATCCAACTTCACCGTCTTTCCCGACATGCATCGAGATCCGGGTGCGATAACCAAGACCATCTTCAACTCCATCAATTGTTAATGCTTGTACCTCTACATCAATATCCATCTTGGCCAAACGGGCAAACTGCTCTTTAATAATTCCACTCTTAAATTTGCGTTGCGCAGTGGGTGAAATAAATTGAAAATCACAACCGCCACAACCTTTTGCTTTTGCGTGCTTGCATGGAGGCTTTACGCGGTCTGGTGATTCAACCAAGATTTCAATTGCATCACCGCGACAAAAAGTCGAACCGGTAGAAGTAATCTGAGCTTTCACACGTTCGCCAGGGATGGCATAACGCACAAAAATCACCCAACCGTCATGACGGGCAACTCCGTGACCACCATGAGCCATCGAAGCAATTTCGACCTCCACAACTTGGCCGATCTGCAATTTCGCGGCTTGATTGCCCTTTTGATTGGTCTTGCTGGATCTGCCCGTTGCGCTCATGACGCGAGGGTATCGGGTGTAGGTTTGACCTTATGCACGTTGTCGTAATGGGTTGCGGTCGCGTCGGAACGCTGATCGCCCAACGGTTAGAAAAAGCCGGCCACAGTGTGGC
The DNA here is from genome assembly GCA_002346305.1 of Actinobacteria bacterium UBA3012. Classification (GTDB taxonomy): domain Bacteria; phylum Actinomycetota; class Actinomycetes; order Nanopelagicales; family Nanopelagicaceae; genus UBA3012. Next base: position 21,598 of record DDZI01000048.1, read on the forward strand.
AATAATTGATCAAAATCGGGAGTCATTCCGCAGGCTTGGTTCAAATTTCGATGGCGCTACGGTTACCGGTGTTGGTTTTGATCGCGACACATTACTTGAAGCGGGAATCGATCGCGCAGATGCTTTTGCAGCGGTGAGCAACGGTGATAACTCAAATATTTTGGCGGCACGTGTTGCCCGCGAAACTTATAACGTGAAAAACGTTGTTGCGCGTATTTATGATCCAGGTAGAGCAGAGATTTATCAGCGTCTGGGAATTCCAACTGTTGCAACTGTAGTTTGGACAGCGGATCAGATTTTGCGCCGATTAATACCGGATGGATCACTCCCAGAATGGCAAGATCCAACTGGTTCAATCAAATTACTAGAAGTTCACATCCACGAAGGTTGGTATGGCCTGCCTGCCACAAAAATCGAGGAAGCTACTGGTGCACGTTTAGCTTTCATAACCAGATTAGGGAAAGGTGTCCTTCCGGACGGACACATGGTTTTACAAGAAGGCGATCTGGTTCACATGTTAGTTGTGGGAGATCAACGTGAAAATCTTGAATCAACTCTGGCGCAATCTCCTGGAGGTATGTAAATGAGAGTTGCAATAGCCGGAGCCGGAAATGTGGGACGAGCGATTGCTCGCGAACTTCTAAGTAATGGTCACAGTTTGTTGCTGATCGACAAAGACCCAGCAGCAATGAAAATGGATTCAGTGCAAGATGCAGATTGGTTGATGGCTGATGCTTGCGAAATCGCATCACTTGATAACGCAAAATTAAGTGACTGTTCAGTATTTGTAGCCGCAACTGGTGATGACAAAGTTAATTTGGTGGCATCGTTTCTGGCCAAAACTGAATATGGCGTACCTCGCGTTGTTGCGAGAGTTAATCACCCAAAAAATGAATGGATGTTTGATTCATCTTGGGGTGTAGATGTTTCAGTTTCTACCCCGCGAATGCTTTCAGCGTTAGTAGAAGAGGCTGTAACTGTTGGTGACTTAGTACGACTATTTTCACTCCGTGCGGGAGAGGCCAACCTGGTCGAAATTACATTGCCTGCACATAGTCCATGTGTTGGCAAAAGAGTTGCAGATGTCGAACTTCCAGAAGATTCCGCACTTGCGGCAATTTTGCGTGATGGTCGAGTGTTAACTCCTAAACCTGCAGATGCTTTTGCAACAGGTGATGAATTAATAATTATTGCTGCTGCTTCGGCTGAGCCTTTATTGCAACGTTGTTTTGCTCCAGAACATTAAATTGAATTAAACTACTTCTGCTGGCTCACTTTCATTTTTAGCTTTAGGAACATTTCTTATAATCAACCAACTACCCCACGCTACGGCGATGAATAATGGGTAACCCATAACAAGTCTGGCGACGCCAAGCATGTCCACATTCCCGGCTCGATAAAGTGGATATTGCACCGCTAGGCGACCAAAAAATAATCCCACCCAAAGCCAACCGGCTTTGATGTAAGCAGCGCGCCGAATCGGATCTTTGCGCCAAGCCAGATTTTCTCCCAAAATTGGACCAAGTATTAATCCCAAGATTGGTAATTTAATTAAATTCAAAAACAGATACACACTTCCATAAACCACGTTGATGATCAGGCCTGGCAAGTAGAAATTTTCAGCTTTCCCAGTTTTGGTTGCGAAAAATGCACAAATTGCCACTCCAAACAATCCAGATAGTGCATGTTGAATTGTGTCCTTCTTAATTAATCTCGCTAATGTCAATACTGCAGAAAGAATTAACGCATAAGTAACCGAAGGTCTGATATCTTTTGTAACGTAAAAAGAAACCATAAAAACTAAGGCTGGAAGCCCAGAATCGATTAAGCCTCTGGTACCACCTAGAGCGTTTACAACTTTTTCTTTATCGTCGCTCATGCTTTTCCAGTCGATCCAAATCCACCAGCACCACGATCAGTTCCCGGCAAATGAGATACTTCTACAAAATTCGGATGCTCTACTTTTTGAATAACTAATTGGGCAATTCGATCGCCACGTTTAATCTCGATTGACTTTGTTAAATCATGATTGATGGCAATAACTTGAATCTCGCCGCGATAGGAAGCGTCGATAGTTCCCGGCGTATTAACTAGTGACATTCCTTGTTTGATCGCCATTCCAGATCGTGGGTGTACAAAGGCCGCGTAGCCAGGGGGTAATGCGATAGCGATTCCGGTTGGGATCAATGCGCGCTCCCCCGCTGGCAAAGTTATGTCGATTCGAGAATACAAATCCGCTCCGGCATCGCCAGGCTTTGCATAACCTGGAAGTGGCAGATCTGGATCTAACCGAGTAATCAATAAATCTTTCATGGATTAATCTCGAAATCTGGATCCACAAATGCCAACAACTCTGGATGTGCACGAACATGTTTTAAATACTCTGCAGGAGCATTTTCCAAAAAGTGTGACATTGGTACCACTACAAATAACGCTGCAGCTTTGACGGCGATAGGGCCATCTGGAGAACCCAATCTTCCTTCAGCGCGGGTATAAACCTTGCGTCCCACCTGCCCTGAAATTTCAGCGGTGATATGCAAAGTGCTTCCCATTGGCACTGGTTTTAGGAAATCGGTTTCTAATCTGGCAGTAACCGCAGGAGAGCGGATCAACCACATCAACTTTCCGAGCGCTTCATCAAATGCAAGTGATAACAAACCACCGTGGGCTAAGCCGGGCGCGCCTTGATGATCGTGGGTGACCGTAAATTCAGCAGTTAAGTTTGCACCCTCACCTGCGTGCGCGACTAAATGCAACCCAGTTGGATGTAAATCGCCACAACCAAAGCAATGTCCAAAGTGAGATGGGATTTTTGTGCCGATTCCAGGAGCTTTTGGATGTCGTGGCGGGATAATTGCGCCTTCAGGGGCTGTGGTGCTTGCAACACGACTCATAAGTAACAGGATACCGCTAACCGAGTACCGTGATCTCTATGGCGCCAAATGCAGATAATAAATCCGGCAATCGCCCCACTTTTCGTGAGGTAATTTACCCTTCGCTGGCTCCGATTTCTTTTGCCTTTTTCTTGATCTCATCAATCGGCGTGATCTTTGCATCAGCTTATGGATCATCTTGGGGTTGGTTTGCAACTTTACTGCTAACAATTCTCACCTTCATCGGAATTTATCACAGCCGATTAATTATTGAAGTCAAAGATGGCAAATTATTTGTTGCTGGCGCAAAAATTGAAAAGAAATATATTGGAGAAGTTTCTGCTCTAAATTCTTCAGAGATGAAACGCCTCCGTGGGCGAGATGCAAATGCAATTGCATTTACTGAAGTCAGATTTTGGGTAAAAGGTGGAGTCAAAGTTGATGTGAATGATGCAAATGATCCGGTGCCTTACTGGTTAGTTTCTAGTAAGCACACCGAAAAACTTGTTAGCGCCATTAATAAACTTTAAGCGCACTCACGACATACTGAAGTTGGGCCATCGCCTTTTGCTAATTGCGAACGATGATGAACCAAGAAACACTTAGAACAAGTAAATTCATCGGTTTGCCTTGGTAAAACACGAACTGTTAACTCTTCACCAGAAAGATCAGCACCAGGAAGTTCTAGATTTTCAGCAGCTTCTGCTTCATCAATATCAACCTGTCCAGATTTTTTATCAACCTGGCGGGCCTTTAACTCTTCAAGTGATTCCTCATGTAACTCTTCATCGACTTTTCGGGGCGTGTCGTAATCTGTTGCCATTTCGCCCTCCCTCTCGTCTTGCTTAGTTTTTAGTTGTTGCTACTGATATCTGCTACAACAACCGTGCGAGCCGAATTATGCCTCTCAACTACAAAAAGGGTTGCATCCGCTGATGCGTGTCCAGAGCTGAGCAGAACTAACTAACCTTAAGAAAGCCGGGTAATTTGCAATCCACGCGCTGCTTGACGCTCAAAATGAACTTCTCGCTTGTCCATAAACCGCTCTGCATCAACCTTGGTCTGTGCCAAGAAGGCGGCCAGTTTGTCGCGATTAGCTTCACCTGCGGCTGATAACCCAGTCAGATCCATCACTCCCCAGGCCCGTAATACCGGCTGGACTACCTCTTCTAAATGCAGATTTAGGTCATAAATACCGGCGAGCGCAATCTGGACCGATTTACGTCCGAATCCAGGGATGCCATAACCAGGCATTGCAAAATTAACCACAACATCAGAAATTGCCTCGACAACGGCGTCAGGCTCCATCTCAATCGCGGCGCCAATTAAATTGCGATAAAAAAGCATATGTAAATTCTCATCAAGTGCCACGCGAGTCAACATCGATTCACAGATTGGATCATCAGAGATTCGCCCGGTGTTGCGATGCGAGATTCGGGTCGCTAACTCTTGAAAAGTTACATAAGCAACTGTGTGCAACATGTCATCTTCATATGGGGTCTGATAACCAACGCTCATATGCGCCATTCGCAGATCTTCTAACTCAACTGGATCTACGCCACGAGTTGCCATTAAATAATCCCGTAACACAATTCCGTGCCGGGCTTCTTCAGCAGTCCAGCGATGAATCCAATTCCCCCACGCACCATCTTGACCCATGGAGAGAGTGATCTCGGTGTGATAACTCGGCAGATTATCTTCAGTTAGTAAATTTAAAACCAATGAGTTCTGGGCAACATCAGTCAGCCGTGAATCCTTTGCTTCCCAAGCATCGCCATTTAATGGCCCGGCAAAGGTGCGTCCCTCACTCCATGGCACATACTCATGGGGGTACCAATTCTTTTGAATCGCTAAGTGGCGGTCTAACTCTTTGGCAACTACCGGCTCAAGGTCGCGGATCAGCCGAGATTGAATCTTTGGGTCATAACTGGCCATTGCAGGCTCCAATCGAGATCAAAAGGCATTCATAAAGCGGTTACGGGATAGAAGGTTACGCTACCGTAACCTAGCCTGCACTCCTAGACTCGCCCGCATGAAAAGAATCCTGATCGCCGAATGTTGCCAAGAGATCGCCTCATTTAACCCAGTTCCGAGCCAGTTGGAGAGCTTTCGCTTGGCTACCCCAGCCCAACTATTTGCCGAACACCGCTCGCTTCGGACTGAGATCGCCGGCGCCCTGCATCACTTTGATTCACGGACAGATATTGAGTTAGTTCCCGGTTTTGGCGCGCGCTCAATTACATCTGGTGGAACTACATCTGCTGCGGCCTGGAAACATATTTCGGAAAGCTTTTTGGATGCGATTCGAAGTGCGCACGCGGCCGCAAAATTAGATGGTATTTATTTTTGCTTGCACGGTTCCATGGGTGCTGATGATCAATTAGACCCTGAAGGTTACTTGCTGGTTGAAACCCGCAAGATTGTTGGCGAGCAGATTCCAATTGTTGCCTCTTTTG
>DDZI01000026.1:0-3589 GCA_002346305.1 Actinobacteria bacterium UBA3012
CCGGTCCCATTCCGAACCCGGAAGTTAAGCCTCTCAGCGTCGATGGTACTGCACGGGTGACCTTGTGGGAGAGTAGAACGCTGCCGGACATAATTTGGTGAGGGTCGTAACGAAAGTTGCGGCCCTCATTTTAATTTCACACAAAAAATATTTTAAATAAATTTAATTTTGATTTTAATTTTGATTTTTGCGCAACATATTTATCTTCAGTTAGGTAGCGAGCGCGTTAACCATTACATTTGCTAAATGGTTAATGATTCGGGAAGAACACCAAGACAATCCGGATCAGGTAAGCCCGACAGACCCGATAAACCAAGAAGAAGTTCAAGCTCATCGCGTCCATCAAGTGGATCAGGCAGACCTTCATCTTCCAATAGACCCTCTTCATCGCGTCCACCAAGTGGTTCAGGCAGATCTAGTAATTCAAGTAGTGATCGAACAAGAAGTGAGAGACCAGGTAGAGGCGGAAGTGCACAGTTTGGAAAAGATGAACAACGCGACGATCGCCGTATTGAATTAAAGAATGAACCGGCAATACCTGAAGAGGTTTTAAATGAAACTGTTGATCCGGATTTAGCGCGCGAATTGTCATCATTATCTAAAGAAAATGCTGAACGTGCAGCACAACATTTGTTAGCTGCTGCGTTTTATGTTGATACAGATCCACGTCGTGCACATTTGCATGGAGTTGCGGCTAGTGCACGTGCAGGTCGAGTTGGACGTGTTAGAGAAGTTGCCGGTTATGCCGCATATCACGCACGTGAATTTGAAATTGCAATCCGTGAATTGCGCGCTGCTAATCGAATCTCTGGTGATGGTTCTATGTGGCCAGTGCTTGCAGATAGCGAACGAGGAATTGGTCGTCCGGAAAAAGCAGTAGAGATGGCTAAAGATCCGCAAGTAAAATTGTTAGATACTGATGGACAAATTGAAATGAAAATAGTTGTCGCCGGAGCAAGACGTGATTTGAAACAAGTTGAAGCAGCAGTTGCTACTTTGAAATGTGCAGAATTGGAAAATGAAACTGCGTCATGGGCTGCAAGGTTGCGTTATGCATACGCTGATGCGCTTGAGGCAAGTGGCGATCATAAAAATGCCCAAAAATGGTTTGTTAAATCTGCTGAGATTGATATCAATCAAGAAACTGATGCAAATGAGCGCATTAAAAGTAACTAAGAGTTAATCTTTTTATTGTCAGTGCTTACAACAAAGATCCCTCCTAATCGCACTTCAAATTAGGCCTAGGAGGAGTAATGAAAAAAGATCTATCGCCAGCGCCCATTAATGAGGTTTACTTAAGGGGTCGAGTTAGTGGGGAAGCAGTTACAAAAGTTTTACCAAGTGGTGACGAAGTTGTTGAATTTCGAATAGTCATTCCACGGATAGATTCCGGGGTGGATACCCTCGATATGGCGGTTTGGCGAGCAAATTTAAGGAAAAAAGCGCTCACGCTCCACTGTGATGAATGGGTAGAAGTCGCCGGGGAGATCAGACGTCGATTTTGGCAAACCGGATCTGGGGTGGCAAGTAGAACCCAAATCGAAGTTGCAACCCTTTCGCGAATCAAGGTCGGGTAGCGTTAGCGCTTGTAACCGAGCAAATTGAATGGCTAGAAGAGCAGCCGAGTAGAAATTCCAATTTCTGCTCTCTCAATTTGTCTCTGTCAGGACAGGAAGCGAGAAATAGATGACTAAGCCAGGTGCCAATGATCTTTTCGGATCTTTGAAAGCTTACGCAACTCGGGTATTGGGCGATGAGATCAACCCTGAGAAAAGCGCAGCTGCTATGAGTGGTTGGCTAAAAGAAAGCGGAGATGCGTTGCGCGATAAAGTGGAAAAAGAAGTAGAGCGCACCGTTAAGCGACTTGGTTTGGCGAAACAAAGTGAAGTAAGCGCACTTCGCAAAGAAGTTGCAGCGCTACGTCGCGATATTTCAGGAAAAAGCGAAAAAGTTACAGCCAAAAAAAGCGCTTCAACGAAATCTGCCGTGAAGAAAACTGCTGCAAAAAAAGCTGCTCCGAAAAAGAGCGCTAAGAAAGCAACATCGAAGAGTTCTTCGAAAGTAGGGAAGTAATGACCGTTCCAGATTTAGGCGCAATCAAAGAACAGATTTCATCTCTGCAATCCTTGCCGATTCCTGAACATGCTGATTCTTTTGAGGAAATCCACAATAAATTAAATGAAGCGTTGACCCAGGTTGAAGGCCTGTAGATAAGTGTCACGCTCTCGACTTGATGCCGAATTGGTAAGACGTGGTTTGGCGCGCTCTCGTGAAGATGCCACGGATTTAATTGAGGCTAGAGCCGTGCGTGTTGGGGGAATACCAGCCACAAAACCAGCAACTCAAGTTGATGCAGAAACTTCTATCACGGTTGAAACTGAACGTGATGATTTTGTTTCTAGAGGTGGTCATAAATTAGCTGGAGCGCTCGAAGATTTCCCCAAATTAATAGTTGCTGGCAAGCGAGCTTTAGATGCAGGTGCATCTACTGGAGGATTTACCGATGTGTTGTTGCGAGCGGATGTTGCTCAAGTTGTTGCAGTAGATGTTGGTTATGGTCAACTTGCTTGGCCAATCCAACAAGATCAAAGAGTGCAAATTTTGGATCGAACCAACGTCCGTCATTTAACTTTAGATCAGATAGGCGACCCGGTTGATCTAGTGGTTGCTGATCTTTCCTTTATTTCATTAACGTTAGTTTTACCAGCCTTGAAATCTGTTAGTAAACCAAATGCAGATTTTCTAGTTATGGTTAAACCACAGTTCGAAGTAGGACGTGAAAAGCTCGGTGCTGGTGGGGTTGTACGCGACCCAGCCCTAAGAGCGAGTGCAATTGAAGAGGTAGCGACTTCCGCAGCCGAAAATGGTTTGGGAGTAGTTGGCATAACTGCAAGCAGGTTGCCAGGTCCAGCAGGAAACGTTGAATATTTTTTGTGGCTGCAAGCAGGCGCAGCACCGTTCTCACATGAGCGAGCATTAAAAGCTGTTGAGGAGGGACCAAAATGACAAGACAGGTTTTGCTAGTAGTAAATCCAACCCGAGAAGAAGCCAGATCAGGGGCGTTGTCACTTGCTCAGCAATTAAAGGCGAGAGATATTTCAGTTTTTCAAGCACTGAGTACTGAAGGTGATCACATTGCTGGAATACCAGTACGTGAAAATTCAACTTCTATCAATGATTTTGAATTAGTCATTGTGCTGGGTGGCGATGGAACGATGTTGCGTAGTGCAGAGATGGTTCGTTCAAGTAACGTTCCACTACTTGGTGTCAATTTGGGTCATGTTGGTTTTCTGGCTGAGATTGAAAAGAACTCCCTTGATGAGATCGCCGATCAAGTCGCTGCAAAAAATTTCACTGTTGAATCGAGAATGGTTTTATCTTTCGCACACCATAGAGCTGGAAAAGTTATTTCGACTGGTTGGGCGCTAAACGACTTGGTAATCGAAAAACAAAATCCAAGAATGATTGAGGTTTTTCTAGAGATTGATGGACGTCCATTATCAAAATGGGGCTGCGACGGAGTTCTTTGTGCAACACCTACCGGTTCTACTGCATATGCATTTTCAGCGGGAGGCCAGATCGGAAGAGC
>DDZI01000026.1:3698-3831 GCA_002346305.1 Actinobacteria bacterium UBA3012
AAACTCAAATATTCAAATAACTTTGCTCTCAGATGAAGCGTTACTGACAGCCGATGGATTCCGTAGCGAAGAAATTCAATTGGGTGACTCGATTTCAATCACTAAAGATCTTGAGAGTGTTAATTTGGCGAGA
>DDZI01000026.1:4084-4416 GCA_002346305.1 Actinobacteria bacterium UBA3012
TTTGCAGATCGTTTAGTTGCAAAATTTAAATTGCCAGTAGAAGGCTGGCGCGGATAGTGGCAAAAGGGCTAAAAGAATTAAACATTCGCGGCCTTGGCGTAATTGAGGATGCCACACTAAATCTAGAACCTGGTTTTACGGTGATTACCGGAGAAACCGGTGCGGGAAAAACCATGGTTGTTACGGCGCTCTCGCTATTGATGGGTGGACGGGCCGATGTAAGTGCAATTCGTCATGGCAGCGATAAAGCATCGCTTTCAGCTCGATTGCTTCCTAATGAGAACGCCGCTGAATTAGCGCAAGAGTTGGGTGGGGATATCGAAGAGGGTGAA
>DDZI01000026.1:4510-10052 GCA_002346305.1 Actinobacteria bacterium UBA3012
ATTAGCGTAAAGGTGTTTTGGGGATATCGAAGAGGGTGAATTAATTATCACTAGAACGCTCTCTCGTGATGGAAAAAATCGTGCAGTTCTGGGTGGTGCACCTACAACATTAAACGCGCTTTCTGATTTGGGAGAAGAGTTAATCGCTCTTCATGCTCAATCCTCAACTTTTCGGTTGTTAAAAGGGTCTAGACAACGGGAAATCATTGATCTTTTTGGAGGAAGTGAACTTTCCAAAGAGTTAACGAAATATCAAAAATTGTTTAAAGAGTATCGCTCGGTGATTGCAGAAATTGAAAAGATTCTGTCGCTTAACCAAGCGCGTGAGAGTGAAATAAAGCGAATCAATGAATTTTTGCAACATTTTAACAAAGTCAAACCAGTTTTCAATGAAGTTAAAAACTTGCGGGAGCGAGCAGATCAATTAGAGAATGTTGATTCCTTTACTAGCGGTTTGCAAGAAGCAAATCTTTTCCTAGGTGAAGATGAATCCAGCGCTTTGGTGCAAATCTCAAAAGCGAAACGTTCAATTGAAGGAATCCCGGCGAATTCAAAAGAGATTGATGATTTGAAGATTGAGATCAGTCAAATTCAAATTTTGGTAAATGAACTTACCCGCTCTATTTCAAGCCAACTTGATTCACTAGAAAGCAATCCGCAAGAGTTAGAGAAAATCAATTTACGTCGATCGGAGTTGTCAGCACTTTTCCGTAAATTTGCTGTTGATCAATATGAAGATCCGGCGGCGGAGTTGATATCTAGGGCTGATGCTGACAACAAACTTCTTCAACAGTTGCAAGATGGAGATGGAGCAGTAGCCGAACTTGAAAAGAAGAAGGTAGAGATATCTGCTGATCTGGGAAAATCTGCAAAGAAATTAACTCAATTGCGCAAAGTTGTTGCTGAAAAACTAGGCGTTGAGAGTTCAAATGAAATCAAGGCACTTGCGATGCCAAACGCGAAATTGATTATTGAAATTTCACCGACATCCTCAGAGCTTTCAGTCCTATTTGAAGGTGAATTGTTACCTTGCGCTCCATTTGGCAGTGATGATGCAACTTTCTTGCTGGTTCCTCATCCAGGTGCCCCGGCTTTGCCGATTCAAAAGGGTGCAAGTGGTGGCGAATTATCCAGAGTGATGTTGGCTATCGAATTAGTATTAGCGCAAGCTGGTTCGGTTCCCACTTATTTATTTGACGAAGTGGATGCCGGAGTTGGTGGCAAAGCAGCCGTAGAAGTTGGTCGCAGATTGGCGCTCTTGGCCCGTCACGCTCAAGTTTTGGTGGTTACACATTTGCCGCAAGTAGCTGCATGGGCAGACCACCATTTTGCGATTTTGAAGAGTTCAAGTGAATCTGTCACCTCTAGCGATATTAAATTGCTGACCAGTGGCGAACGGGTAAGTGAGATAGCCAGAATGATGACCGGCTTGTCAGATTCTTCCAGTGCTCAAGAACACGCGGGAGAGTTGCTTGATTTAGTGAAAATGGAAAAAGGGCGCGCGCCAGTTCGATAGGATAATCGTCCATGGCTCCAGCGCACATGACTAAGCATTTGTTTGTAACCGGAGGCGTCGCCTCATCTCTCGGAAAAGGTTTAACCGCCTCCTCTCTAGGTCGATTACTTAGAGCCCGTGGTCTTCGAGTAACCATGCAAAAGTTGGATCCATACCTAAATGTTGATCCAGGAACTATGAATCCCTTCCAACACGGAGAGGTTTTCGTAACCGATGATGGTGCTGAAACCGATTTAGATATCGGTCATTATGAAAGATTTTTAGATGTTAATTTAGAGGGCAGTGCAAATGTGACTACTGGCCAGATTTATTCCAGAGTAATTGCAAGAGAGCGTCGTGGAGAGTATCTAGGGGATACCGTTCAAGTAATTCCGCATATTACTAATGAGATTAAAGAGCGCATGCGCGCTGCGGCTTCACCTAATATCGATGTGATCATTACTGAAATCGGCGGAACTGTCGGAGACATCGAATCACTTCCCTTTTTGGAAGCTGCTCGCCAAGTCAGACAAGATGTTGGCCGCGATCATGTATTTTTCTTACATGTTTCACTTGTTCCATACATCGGTCCTTCAGGTGAATTGAAAACTAAACCAACTCAACACAGTGTCGTGGCCTTACGAAGCATTGGTATTCAACCGGATGCAATCGTCTGTCGTTCGGATCGCGAGATTCCCGCATCAGTTAAGAAAAAGATTTCACTGATGTGCGATGTTGATGCCGAAGCAGTGGTTGCTGCAAGTGATGCTCCTTCAATTTACGATATTCCAAAAGTTCTACATAAAGAAGGTTTGGACGCATTTGTGGTGCGTCGCCTTGGAATGCCATTCCGCGATGTTGACTGGAGTGATTGGGATCAATTATTAGATCGAGTTCATAAACCAACTGCTGAAATTAATATTGCACTTGTTGGGAAGTATGTAGATCTGCCAGATGCGTACCTTTCAGTCACTGAAGCGTTGCGAGCAGGCGGATTCGCAAATACTGCCAAAGTAAATATCAAATGGGTTCCAAGCGATGATTGTGAAAGCGAAGCAGGTGCTAAAGCCGCGCTTTCTGGAATTGATGCGATCTGCGTTCCTGGCGGTTTTGGGGTGCGTGGAATCGAAGGAAAAGTTGGAGCTTTGAAATTTGCGCGCGAAAACAAGATTCCAACCTTAGGTTTGTGTCTTGGTTTGCAATGCATGGTAATTGAAGGCGCACGAAATTTAGCTGGAATAAAAGATGCAAACTCCGCGGAATTTGCACCAGATTCAAAAAATCCAGTAATTGCAACAATGGCTGCACAAGAAGCAGTGTTGCGCGGAGAACAGGACATGGGTGGAACCATGCGACTTGGACTATGTGCAGCAGCATTAAAAGAAGGTTCAGTTGTTCAGGCGCTTTACAAATCCAATTTAGTTGAAGAGCGTCACAGACATCGATATGAAGTCAATAATTCCTACCGTCCTAAATTAGAAGAGGCAGGATTGGTTTTCTCAGGAACTTCGCCAGATGGACATCTGGTGGAATTTGTAGAGTTGCCTGAGAGCGAGCATCCTTTTTATGTGGGAACTCAAGCACATCCTGAATTTAAGAGCAGGCCCACTAGACCGCACCCACTTTTTGTTGGTTTAGTTAGAGCAGCACTTGCTACGAAAGCAAGTAAGAACAAATAGATAAGTCTCTAACCCGAGACAGGAAACGAGCTGGTTGCCTTGATTATTGGCGTGCCAAAAGAATTAAAGAATTTAGAGTTCAGAGTTTCATTGACGCCTGCTGGTGTTCGCGAATTAGTTTCGCGGAAACATCAAGTTTTTGTTGAGAAGTTTGCTGGCGTTGGCTCAGGAATTTCAGATGAAGAGTACGTCTCAGCCGGTGCGAAAATTATTGATGATGCCGCGGGCGTTTGGAAAGCTGCTGATTTAATTATCAAAGTAAAAGAACCTATTGCTAGCGAATATGCCCTCTTGCGTCGTGATCAAATTCTATTTACTTATTTACATTTGGCTGCATCGATGGATTGCACAAAAGCGTTATTGGATAGTGGAATAACCGCAATTGCTTACGAAACAGTTGGCAAAGATGGAGTTGCCCCATTACTCGCACCGATGAGTGAAGTTGCCGGACGCATGTCGATTCAAGTTGGCGCTCATCATCTAGAAGCGGCACAAGGTGGTCGTGGAGTTTTGATGGGAGGCGTTCCAGGAGTTACTGCAGCACAAGTTGTAATTATCGGAGCGGGAGTCTCTGGGACTCAAGCCGCTGTCGTTGCGCATGGAATGGGCGCGCGAGTTTCAATTCTGGATAAAAACATTAATCGATTGCGCGAGCTCGATCATAGATTTTCAGGAACTGTGCAAACTGTTTATTCCACCGATCTGGCTCTTGAAGAAGCTGTTATCCATGCCGATTTAGTGATTGGAGCGGTATTAATTCCCGGCAAGAAAGCTCCGAAGTTGATTAGTAATGCACTTGTAGCAAAAATGAAACCAGGAAGTGTTTTGGTAGATATTGCGATTGACCAAGGAGGATGTTTTGAAGATTCTCATCCAACTACACATGCTGAGCCAACATTTAAAGTACATAATTCAATTTTTTACTGTGTAGCAAATATGCCAGGCGCATTCCCGAGGACCTCGACTTTTGCGCTGACAAATGCAACCTTGCCATTTCTACTGAATTTGGCTGACTTAGGCTGGAAGCAAGCGTGCATGAATGATCCTGCTCTTCTTGCCGGTTTGTCGACACATGGCGGAAAACTATTTAGTGAGCAAGTTGGCACATCTTTGGATCTACCCTTTACCAATGTCACCCATTTCGATGACCTCATCAAGTGAGAGTTTGGATATAACTCTTTACTTAGATCATCTGTTAGTTGAGCGGGGACTATCGCAAAATACGTTATCTGCTTACGCTCGCGATTTGGGGCGGTATTTAGAGTTTATAGATTCTAAATCAAAGGATTTTGCGCAAGTTGATGAAAGTGATCTAGCAGATTTCTTAACTTTTCTACGTAATGGGAACTCTGAACATGCAACTCTGTCTGCAACATCTGCCGCTCGCACTCTTATAGCTGTCCGGGGTTTCCATAAATTTATGGCCCGTGAAAATGGGGGATTAGATCCAGCCCAATCCGTAAAGCCACCAACTCCAAGTCGAAGATTGCCAAAAGCGTTATCGGTAAATCAGATTGAACGAATTATTGCTAGTACTGGTGATGGAAGCACTGCTAAAAGTTTACGAGATTGCGCATTAATTGAACTTTTGTACAGCACTGGCGCACGTATCAGCGAGTTAATTGATTTAGATAGAAACGATTTAAAGGATCCGATTACTTCACTTAGATTGTTAGGAAAAGGCGGAAAGGAACGGATAGTTCCGGTTGGTAAATATGCCGTTGATGCGATGGAAAAGTATTTAGTAAGGGCAAGACCGGCTCTGTTGGCTAATGGAAACAGTGGTAATGAACGGGCCTTGTTTTTGAATCAACGTGGCACGCGATTAAGTCGCCAAAGTGCTTGGGAAATTATTCGTACTGCAGCAAAAAACGCAGGTATCGAAGTTGAGATAAGTCCGCACACAATGCGTCACTCTTTTGCCACACATTTGCTCGATGGTGGAGCTGATATTCGAACCGTGCAGGAATTGTTGGGCCATGCTTCCGTTGCTACAACGCAGATCTACACATTGGTGACCATCGATCGGCTACGCGAGGCTTATGCCAGCGCTCACCCAAGAGCGCAGATCAAAGCCTGAGGGAAAACCCGCACTTGCCTACTCGGGAGGGCTGCCTCTAGGCTCCCCGAATAAGCGTTAGAGAGGTTTCTCGTTTGAGCAATAAATCGACAAAAGAGCTGGAACTAGTCACAGTTAATGAGCTTTTCAAGGGCCGGCAAAAAGCTGTCCCGAATGTAAAGTCTTTTGCTTCTGGTGACTCTCACGGGCCGGCAAAAACTATTGCGGTTGTGAACCAAAAAGGTGGCGTTGGTAAAACAACGACAACCATTAGTTTGGGCGCATCACTTGCTGAGATGGGTCGCCGAG
>DDZI01000059.1:0-16110 GCA_002346305.1 Actinobacteria bacterium UBA3012
AATCCTCTCGCCCCGACCAGAATATTTTAGACCACAAGGAGATCTGTGAAAAGCGCGCTCGAAACCCTCTCACCTACACGCGTAAAGCTGACGATTGAAGCACCGTTTGGTGATTTAACTGATCATTTCGCAAAGGCATACAAAGAGATTGCCGGCAAAGTAACTATCCCTGGTTTTCGTAAAGGCAAAGTCCCATCACATTTAATTGATCAACGTGTTGGTCGTGCTGCAGTTCTAGATGAAGCAATCAATATTGCAATTCCGGCTCTTTACATGGAAGCAGCGCGCGAGCATGAAGTGCGGGTTATTGGTCGACCAGAAGTAGATATCACTGAATTAGTTGATAACGAGAAATTAGCATTCACTATTGAGGTTGATGTTCGTCCTAAATTAGATTTACCTTCTCTTGAAGGAATTAAATTAACAGTTGACCCTGTTGAAGTTTCTGAAAAAGACATTGATGAGCAAGTAGAAGCTCTTCGTATCCGTTTTGGAACTCTGACAACTGTAGAAAAAACAGTTGAGAGTGGTGATTTTGTTTCAATCGATTTAATTGCCCGCATTGATGGAAAAGAAGTAGATGGCGGCAGTGCAAATAATCTTTCTTACGAAGTCGGAACAGATCGAATGATTCCGGGACTTGATGCGGCTCTTGTTGGATTAAATGCAACAGAGAGCAAGATTTTTAAATCAGAACTTTATGGAACTGAAGTTGGTCAATTGGCCGATGTAGAAGTCAAATTAAATGCAGTTAAGCACCGCGAACTTCCACCACTTGATGATTCTTTTGCCGAACTCGCAAGTGAGTTCGACACACTCGCCCAACTTCGTGATGATGTTAAATCTCGTTTAGAGCGTTTGAAATCTCTCGAACAAGGAACACAAGCACGTGACAAGTTACTTGAGTACTTATTAGAAAATACAAATGTTCCTCTGCCGGAGAAATATGTTGAAGCAGAAGTAAATGCTCACCTAGAGCCAGAAGGTCGTTTAGAAGATGCAGCACACCGTGTTGAAGTTGAAACAGATGTGCGCAAATCTCTAACAAATAATTTCTTACTTGATTCAATTGTTGATGCTGAAAAAGTTGATGTTTCAGAAGCAGAGTTAACTGAATTCATCATTCGCTCAGCAATGCGGTACGGAATGCCACCTGAGCAGTTTGCGCAAGAAGTTGCCCAAGCCGGCCAGATCTCATCTCTCGTGGCTGATGTAGCGCGCACCAAAGCGTTGGCAGTAATTCTTGAGCAATGCAAAGTGGTTGATAGCAAAGGCAAAGCGGTAGATCTTGAAGCCCTTCGTCCGCCAGCAGCCATTGAAAGTGCACCTGCCCAGGATTAATTGTTGCTTGCGCTCAGAGCGAACATCCCTCGATATCCGCTCGTTTTTGGGTGGTTTTGAGTTCATAAACCATGGGTGCGGAAGTAAAACCCTGCGCCGATTGTTAAGGTAGATATAACGTTCAGGTACTCAATAACTGCAGGAGGATTTTGTGGGAATTATTACTCCCGATAGCCAGATCTCAAACGCTAGCCGTTCAAGTGGTGGCGGATTAGATGACGAGGTCTACCAACGCTTACTTCGTGAGCGAATCATCTTCCTTGGTTCGGTAGTCGAAGATTCAATGGCCAATGCGATTGCAGCACAGATGTTGTTGCTATCCGCCGAAGATTCCGAAAAAGATATTTATCTTTACATCAATTCACCTGGTGGTTCAGTTACAGCAGGTATGGCAATTTACGACACCATGCAATACATCAAAAATGATGTTGCAACAGTTGCGATGGGACTTGCTGCATCGATGGGTCAATTCCTACTTTGTGCAGGTGCACCTGGAAAACGTTACGCACTTCCGCATGCACGAATCATGATGCACCAACCTTCTGGTGGCATCGGTGGAACTGCAAGTGATATCAAAATTCAAGCAGAACAAATGGCTTACACCAAAAAAACTTTGGCGGATTTAATTGCTGAACACACCGGGCAAACGGCTGAAACTATTCAAGCTGATTCTGATCGCGACCGTTGGTTTACCGCAGAAGCAGCCAAAGAGTATGGCTTTGTAGATCACGTGGTTCGCTCTGCTAATCAAGTTTCTGGAAATGGTGGAACCGCCTGATGAATAGTAATTTTGACTCGAAGGGAAGCAATCAGATGCAAGAAAGTATCGGCCAGATAACCAGTCGTTATGTGCTTCCAGTAATTGAAGAAAAAACTTCATATGGATATAAGCGCATGGATCCATACACAAAGTTATTTGAAGAGCGGATCATTTTTATCGGAACACCTATTGATGACACAGTTGCCAACGATGTTATGGCGCAATTGCTAACTCTGGAATCAATGGATCCAGATCGTGACATCATGCTTTACATAAATTCACCTGGCGGATCTTTTACGGCATTAACCGCGATCTACGACACGATGCAATTCGTACGCCCTAACATAATGACAATCTGTCTTGGACAAGCAGCGTCTGCAGCAGCAATCATTCTTACTGGTGGAACAAAGGGTAAGCGTTATGCGCTAGAAAATTCTCGGATCCTGCTACATCAACCTTCAAGTGAAGGTGGCGGACAAGGCTCCGATATTGAAATCCAAGCAGCTGAAATTATGAGAATGCGTGGATTGCTCGAGACCATGTTGGCGAAACATTCATCTCGCTCTGTTGAACAGATTGCAAAAGATATTGATCGCGACAAGATTCTTACTGCGGCTGAAGCAGTTGAATGGGGTCTAATCGATCAAGTTCTTGCATCTCGTAAAGCTGGCGCCCCGAAATAAAGATGAGTAGTGAAAAGAGTCAGGAAAGTTCTGGAAATCTCTCGCTCTTTTCTTACCCGGATTTTCGCACTCTCTGGTTCTCTGGTTTATTTGTAAATCTTGCTGCAGCCGCATTCCCAGTCGCCTTGGCAATCGCGGTTTTAGATGCTGGTGGAAAAGCCGGAACATTGGGTCTAATTCTGGCAGCCAGACTTGCTTCATCTGTTTCCTTTTCTTTGTTTGCTGGAGTTTTAACTGATCGCTTATCCCGCAAAAAAGTTATGTTCTGGGCAGATTTTTTGCGCGGAATTCTCTCGATGGTAATTGTTTTTTCAACTGATGCCCCACTTTGGTTTTTTGGAGTAATTCTTTTTGTTATGGGCGCAGGTGAGGCGTTTATTTTTCCGGCCTCTGGCGCAATCCTTCCGAGCATTTTGCCCGAAGATAAATTGCCGATGGGAAATGCGTTTCGAAGTATCTCTATTCGCTTAACTGCAATAGTCGGACCTGGTGTTGGTGGCGCTCTGATTGCACTAGCCGGAAGCAAAGTAACATTTTTAGTTTTAGGAATACTTTACTTTGTAGGTTCCATTTTAATTTTACCAATTAAGGAGAATCGCGAAGGGGAAACTCCTCATAACAGCGGTTCCATGATTCATGAAATCCGAGAAGGAATCAGATTAGTTAAGTCAATTCCGTGGATAGCAGCCTGCTTGCTTGGAGTTTCTGTGCCGCTGATGTTAATTATTGGAATTGAAAGTGTCTTCTTGCCAATCATTAGCCGCCGTGAATTTGGGAGCGACCGAGTATTTGCGTTTTCACTAATTGCTTTCGCCGTCGGTGCGACGATCACCGCACTCATTGGTTCCAAATACAAAACTAATCGCCCTGGGTTAGTCTCTAATCTTTCTTGGATGTTCTTTATTGCTATACCAATTTCAATGGCGTTCCCATTCGCACCTTGGTTTGTAATTCTTTGTTACTTCATTGCAGGCGCTGCTACTGAGCCATATGGAATCCATTGGCCCAGTGCGATTCAACGTGAAGTACCGCGTGAATTTCAGGGACGGGTATTTAGTCTTGATTACTTAGTATCACTTGGGTTGATCCCAATCGGGATGGCTATGGCTGCGCCCGTCGCTTCTATTGTTGGAGAAACTGAGTACTTTCTTTTTGCGGCAGTAGTTCATGTAGTGTGCATCGCAATAACCCTTTCTATTCCAGGCGTATGGGAGCTGAAAAATCCTCCTAAGTCCTCTCAGAGCGAACAGGATTTGCGGTAAAAGCCAGCACTTAACAGTTGTCTTTGAATTACTATTTATCTATGACTCGCATCGGTGAAAGCAGCGAACTGCTCAAATGTTCTTTCTGTGGCAAATCTCAAAAACAGGTTAAAAAGTTAATCGCTGGACCTGGCGTCTACATCTGCGATGAATGTATTGAGCTTTGTAACGAGATCATTATTGAAGAGCTGAGTGAGAATTCAAATTTCACTTTAACTGATCTACCAAAACCCCATGAGATTTTTGAATTTCTAAATCAATATGTAATCGGCCAAGATCGTGCAAAGAAGTCACTATCGGTCGCTGTTTACAATCACTACAAGCGAATCCAAGCAGGGGATAGTAAAAAAGATGATTCGATTGAAATAGCGAAGAGCAATATTTTATTATTGGGCCCAACCGGATGTGGCAAAACTTTATTAGCCCAAACTTTAGCGCGTATGCTAAATGTTCCTTTTGCTATTGCGGATGCAACTGCGTTAACTGAAGCAGGATATGTTGGCGAAGATGTAGAAAATATTTTGCTTAAATTGATTCAAGCAGCCGATTTTGATGTGAAGCGTGCAGAGCGCGGAATTATTTACATTGATGAAATTGATAAAGTTGCACGAAAGAGTGAGAACCCTTCCATTACCCGAGATGTTTCCGGTGAAGGTGTTCAGCAAGCTCTACTAAAAATTATCGAAGGAACAACAGCTTCAGTTCCCCCACAAGGTGGACGCAAACATCCTCATCAAGAGTTTATTCAAATAGACACTACAAATGTTTTGTTTATTGTTGGTGGAGCATTCTCTGGATTAGAAAAAATTATTGAATCGCGAATGGGCGCGAAAGGCCTTGGCTTTAACGCAACGTTGCAAAGTGCCGAAGAACGTAAAGCGGTAGATATCTTTAGCAATGTAATGCCTGAAGATTTGTTAAAGTTTGGAATGATCCCAGAATTTATTGGGCGCTTACCAGTGATCACAAATGTTGACAGCCTTGACCATGAGGCTCTGATGCAAATTTTGACGGAACCAAAAAATGCCTTGATCAAACAATATGCCCGACTTTTTGAACTTGATGAGATCGAACTTGCTTTTGAAGCTAAAGCACTGACTGCAATTGCAGATTTGGCGATCAAGCGTGGAACTGGCGCTCGAGGATTACGTGCAATTCTTGAAGAGGTTTTGTTGCCAGTGATGTTTGATGCGCCAAGTGCTAAGAACATTTCAAAAGTAATCGTTACTCAAGAAGTTGTGATCGATCACGCAGCCCCCACCTTGATTCCTCGTTCAGGTGATGCGCAGGAGAAAAGCGCTTAAGCCCTAAGATTGCCCCATGAGCGCACCGGGCAATGAGCTAGCAGCACATTTTGACCCTGCGGAAATCGAAGCACCCCTGTACGCATCTTGGGTCGAACGCGATTATTTCAAAGCAGACGCAAGCTCCGACAAACCACCGTTTTGCATCGTAATCCCACCACCAAACGTGACTGGCAGTTTGCATATTGGGCACGCACTAGATCACACATTGCAGGATGTGTTAATTAGACGTCGCCGGATGCAAGGTTACGAAGTTCTTTGGTTACCTGGAATGGATCACGCTGGAATTGCAACGCAAAATGTTGTTGAAAAACAATTAGCTGCAGATGGCTTATCGCGTCATGATTTAGGACGCGAAAAATTCCTTGAAAAAGTTTGGAATTGGAAAGCTGAATCTGGTGGAACAATCCTTGGTCAAATGCGTCGCTTGGGCGATAGCGTTGATTGGAGTCGCGAACGATTCACAATGGATCCGGGCCTGTCTGAAGCCGTGCTCACAATATTTAAAAAGTTATATGACCAGGAGTTAATTTATCGCGCTGAGCGAATTATTAATTGGTGTCCTCGTTGTTTGACCGCTTTGTCAGATATTGAAGTAGAGCATCAAGATGATGCTGGTGAATTTGTATCCATTAAATATGGAGAAGGTGACGCAACAATAACTGTCGCGACCACAAGACCGGAAACCATGCTTGGAGATGGTGCAGTAGCAGTACACCCTGACGACCCACGTTATAAGTCAATGATCGGCACGAAAATTTTATTGCCGCTTGTTAACCGAATGATTCCGATAATTGCAGATGAGTTAGTGGATCCGGATTTTGGAACAGGTGCTGTGAAAGTTACCGCTGCACACGACCCTAATGATTTTGAAATGGCCATGCGTCATAATGTTCCTTTCGTAGTAATCATGAATGAACACGGAATTATGGATGGCACTGGCACTGAATTTGATGGCATGGATCGTTTTGATGCTCGGGTTGCCGTAGTTGCAAAGTTAAAAGAGTTGGGTCGAGTTGTCTCTGAAAAACGGCCATACATTCATGCGGTTGGACACTGTTCACGTTGTGAGACAACAGTGGAGCCAAGACTTTCAAAGCAATGGTTTGTGAAAGTTGCACCACTTGCAAAAGCGGCGGGAGACGCCGTAAGGAGTGGTCAAGTAAAAATCGAACCGCCTGAATTAGCACCTAGATATTTTGATTGGGTCGACAACATGCATGACTGGTGCATCTCGCGCCAACTTTGGTGGGGACATCGAATTCCAGTTTGGTACGGACCAAATGGTGAAGTGGCTGTTGTTGGACCGGGAGAAGAGGCACCAGCCGGTTGGGAACAAGATCCGGATGTATTGGATACCTGGTTTTCATCAGCGCTATGGCCATTTTCAACATTAGGTTGGCCACAAGAAAGTGCTGACTTAAAAAAGTTTTATCCAACAAGTGTTTTGGTAACCGGGTATGACATTTTGTTTTTTTGGGTAGCAAGAATGATGATCTTCGGTTTGTTTGCCATGGACGGCGAACAACCTTTTGATGTAATTGCATTACATGGATTAGTTCGCGACAAAAACGGCAAAAAAATGAGTAAGAGCCGCGGAAATACGATTGACCCGATTGAGTTTATGGATCGCTACGGTGCAGATGCATTGAGATTCACCCTTGCAAGAGGTGCAAACCCTGGGACAGACCAAGCACTTGCAGAAGAGTGGGTTGGTGGATCTAGAAATTTTGCCACAAAACTTTGGAATGCAACCAGATTTGCACTCATGAATGGCGCCACTGTTGATCGCCCGCTGCCTAAGCCAAGCGAGTTGAGTGCGATTGATTCTTGGATCTTAAGTCGCTGCAACGAAACTGTGGCTGAAGTAGATCAATTATTAGAGAAATTTGAATTCAGTAAAGCCTGTGAAACTTTGTATCACTTTGCCTGGGATGATTTTTGCGATTGGTATTTGGAATTAGCTAAATCGGCAATTAGTGGAGCCAACCAAGGAAGTGAATCAGCCAGCCAAGCACAAGCAGTGATTGGCCACGTATTAGATATTTTGCTGCGGTTATTGCATCCGGTTATGCCATTTATCACCGAAACTTTGTGGGTTCGCTTAACAGGCGGAGAGTCACTTGTTATTGCAAAATGGCCAACAGCAGATAATTCATACGTTGATTCAACCTCTACTGTCGCTATGGATAAAGTCAAAGCAGTAATTACAGAAGTACGCCGTTTTAGAAGCGACCAAGGGTTAAAGCCAACTCAATTCATACCAGGAAGTTTTACGAATCTTGCAAATGATGGCATTGATAAATTTGAACCAGCGCTCAGAAGCGTTTTAAAACTCTCCGCTCCTGAAAGTGCTTTTGCGCCATCTGCGTCACTTGCAGTTGGGGCAGTAAAAATAGATCTTGATCTATCCGGCACAGTAGATGTGGATGCTGAACGTGCGAGATTAAGTAAAGATTTAGCTACTGCTAGCAAAGATCGTGAGACAGCAATCTCTAAATTAGAAAATGCAGATTTCATGGCGAAAGCTCCTGAGAAAGTTGTAACCACAATTAAAGAACGGCTAGCAACTTGTGATGCTGAAATTTTGCGAATAAACGAACGACTTAGTGCTTTAGCAGGTTCATAAAATGGCTAAAAGTTCGGACGCGAAAGAAGACGAAAAATTAATTCAGATCTTGAAAGTCCTTGATGCCAAATGGCCAGAAAGCAAAATAGAACCATCGCTTGATCGCATTAAAGCATTAGTAGATATTCTAGGAGCTCCGCAAGATACTTTCCGTTCCATTCATATCGCCGGCACAAATGGCAAAACC
Organism: Actinobacteria bacterium UBA3012; assembly: GCA_002346305.1. Lineage (GTDB taxonomy): Bacteria > Actinomycetota > Actinomycetes > Nanopelagicales > Nanopelagicaceae > UBA3012. The sequence goes on from DDZI01000059.1 coordinate 8,167, forward strand.
AGTACATCAAGAATGATTGATTCATTATTGCAAGCGTTTGAACTGCGGACCGGCAGATTTACCAGCCCGCATCTTGAGAGTCCACTTGAACGAATATCTTTAAATGGAACTCCAATAACGCCGACATTTTTTAATTACACATATAACGATATTGCGCCATACATTGATTTGATTGACCAACGTAGTGAAAGTAATGGCATACCACTTTCTTATTTTGAGGTAATGACCGCAATTGCCTTTGCGGCTTTTGCGGATGCACCGATTGACGTTGCGGTTTTGGAAGCAGGCATGGGCGGGGAATGGGATGCCACAAATGTTGTCTCATCTGATGTGGCTGTAATGATGCCAATTGGCTTAGACCATCAAGAGTATTTAGGTGAAACCATTGCGGAAATTGCTGAAACAAAAGCCGGAATATTTCAAAGTGGAAAACCGGTGGTTATGGCACATCAAGAGATGGAAGCCGCTCAAGTTTTAATGCGTAAAGCAGCCGAAAAGGAGGCTATTCCATTGCGCGAAGGGCTTGATTTTGGAATTGAGAAACGTTCTCTTGCAGTTGGCGGCCAATTGCTAACCGTTCAGGGAATCGGCGGAACCTACGAAGACATATTTTTGCCATTGCACGGCCGGCATCAAGGTTCAAATGCAGCAGTTGCATTAGTTACCCTTGAAGCTTTTCTTGGCGGTGGATCAAACGCGCTTGATAGCGATGTAATTCGTGAAGGTTTTTCAAATACATCGTCTCCTGGCCGACTCGAAGTTATGCGCCGAAATCCAACAGTCATGATTGATGCTGCACATAATGCTCACGGTGCGATTGCGTTATCTCAAGCGTTAGCTGAAGAGTTTACTTTCGATCGAGTGATTGCTGTTGTAGCGATTCTCGGCGACAAAGATGTAGTCAAATTTTTAAATGAACTCTCCAAGGTTGCAGATGAAATTATTGTTACGCGTAATTCATCTCCTCGCGCGATGCCCATAGAAGATTTAAAAAGAATTGCAGTTGATATTTTTGAGGACGGTGCCGTATCTGCTGCGCCATCTATTGCAGCAGCAATCCAAGAAGCGGTTGAAAAAGCGAGCCAACCAAATGTTTCCATCGGAGTACTTGTGACCGGTTCGGTCGTCACAGCCGGGGCTGCCAGGGCATTACTTAAACGAGATCGATAAGGAGTCACTTTGCGAATATTGGGAGCAACGGTTTTAGTGATGGAGGGGCTGACTGTTTCATTTGGATTGCTACTTGCCATGTCTTCAGCCGACACAATCTGGCTATGGGCTGGAGGGGCGTTAGCGTTACTTTTAATTTTGACCGCTGGCCTTTTGAAACGCAAAAGTGGTTGGATTATTGGCTCGTTACTGCAGGTTGGTGTCTTCGCTTACGGCTTTGTGGTCACGGCCATGTTCGCTATGGGAGTCCTCTATGCGGGCCTCTGGATCGCGGCAATTGTGGTCGGACGAAAGGGAGAGGCCGCTCGGGCTCGTCTGAGTGGAAGGTGAGCCGATACGCTTGCGCCCATGACCGCTATGGAACGCACCTTAATTCTCGTTAAGCCTGATGGAGTACGTCGGGGCTTAGTCGGCGAAGTAATTTCCCGGATTGAATCCAAGGGATACCAGATCACCAATTTGAAGTTAATGAATCCAACTCGTGCGTTACTTGAAGAACATTACGCAGAACATAAAGGTAAACCGTTTTTTGATCCTTTAGTTGAATTCATGCTTTCAGGTCCAATAGTTGCGATGGTCGCGGAAGGACAACGTGTGATTGAAGGTTTCCGCTCGCTAGCTGGAGTCACTGATCCAACTGTTGCAGCTCCAGGAACCATCCGTGGTGATTTAGCTCGTGATCAAGGAACAAAGGTTGTCCAAAATTTAGTGCACGGCTCTGATTCGCCAGAATCAGCAAATAGAGAAATAGCAATTTTCTTTGGAGGAAAATAATTATGGCGGCTAACTTATCTTTCATCGGTCGCGATATGGCAATCGACTTAGGAACTGCAAATACTTTGGTTTATGTACGTGGACGTGGAATTGTTTTAAATGAGCCAAGTGTTGTTGCAATTAATCAAACCACTGGCGGAATTCTTGCTGTCGGAATCGAAGCAAAGAAAATGATTGGGCGTACCCCAGGAAATATTGTGGCTATCCGTCCATTAAAAGATGGTGTTATCTCTGACTTTGATACCACCGAGCGGATGTTGCGTTACTTCATTCAAAAAGTGCACAAACGTCGCCACTTTGCCAAGCCTCGCTTAGTCGTTTGCGTGCCATCTGGAATCACTGGAGTTGAGCAAAGAGCAGTTAAAGATGCTGGATATGCTGCAGGAGCCCGCAAGGTTTACATTATTGAGGAACCAATGGCAGCTGCAATTGGTGCCGGACTTCCAATCCACGAACCAACCGGAAATATGGTTGTAGATATTGGTGGAGGTACCACTGAAATTGCAGTCATCTCACTCGGTGGAATTGTTGCCGTGCAATCAATTCGTGTTGGTGGCGATGAGTTAGACCAGGCAATTATTGCCTGGGTAAAACGCGAATACTCATTACTGTTGGGTGAGAGCACTGCAGAGCAAATCAAAATGTCAATCGGATCGGCATTCCCAAGCGCGGGAGAACCTGACGCTGAAATTCGCGGTCGCGATTTGGTTTCTGGACTACCAAAAACAATTTTGGTAACTGCAGAAGAAATTCGTAAAGCAATTGAAGAACCAGTTTCTCGAATTATCGAAGCAGTGAAAAGCACACTTGATACCTGTCCTCCAGAGTTATCGGGAGACATCATGGATCGCGGCATTGTCCTCACTGGTGGTGGAGCATTGCTTCATGGATTAGATGAGCGCCTGCGCCATGAGACTGGAATCGCTGTCAACATCGCAGAAAATCCATTACATGCAGTTGTAATGGGTACTGGAAGATGTATCGAAGAGTTTGAAGCTCTCGAGAAAGTGCTTATCTCCGAACCTCGCCGATAAAAGCTGAATAATTGTGTGGTTTAAAAAGTTCGCAAAATTTAGTGAGGTGAGAACATGGGCAATGATAAAGCCCGTTCACGCTTTTTCTTAAGCGCGCTTCTGATTACCTCTCTACTTTTAATCACCTTAGATTTACGCGGGAATTTGCCAAGTGAGGGATTACGGAAAATTTCAGCAACAGTTGGTGCGCCTTTCCAGAATTTTTTTAATTCAATTTATCGCCCAGTAAGTACATTCACAGGAGATGTATTTAGTCTTGGGCGCACTCGTAGCAAAATTTCAAATCTGCAAAAAGAGAATGCAGCACTTAAAGAGGAACTAAGCCGGACAAACGCGATAAAAAATGAAGTTAAGGAGTTAAAATCTGTACTTGATTTAGCTGGGGCGGGTCGATACAAAATTGTTCCAGCAAGAATTATTGCGGTCGGTTCCGCGGGAAGTTTTTCACGAACAATTCAATTGGATGTTGGCAGCGCAGATGGAATTAAAAAAGATATGTCGATTATTGCAGGTGGAGGATTGGTTGCTCGAATCCTTTCAGTATCGAAAAGTTCATCCATAGCACTGCTTATGGATGATGAAACTTTTAAGGTTGGAGTAAGGCTAGAAAGTTCAGGAACTTCAGGTGTTGTAAGTGGAACCGGTGGCAGCGTGCTTGAATTAATCTTGTTGGACTCAACATCTGATCTGCGTGTAGGTCAGCGAGTTGTTTCTCGCGGAAGCTCAAACAGCCAACCATTTTTACCTGGAGTCCCTGTAGGAGTTATCACCGAGGTAAATCAAAGCGCAGGTTCACTCACTAAGAGTGCAGTTGTTAAACCTTTTGTTGATCTGAATCGGATTTCAGTTGTTGCCGTAATCGTCAGTAAGAGTAAGACCGATCCGCGAGATGCACTACTTCCATCACCTCCCAAACCGACTCCAACCGTTACCGTTTTTGTAACTCCCACGCCAAATCCGTCTCCAACTCCGAGTGTTTCAGATTCGAAGCAGTAGATGAAAAATAGTTTATTATTTGTTTTATCAGCAAGTTTAATTCTAACTTTTCAAGAGGTAGTGATATCTCGTATCGCTTTCCCATTTGCCAATCCATCAATTTTCTTAATATTTGTATTATCGTGGGCATTTCTTGAAAAGCAGTGGCTTGCAGCATTGCAAGGCTTTCTTGCTGGGATAATTTTAGATATTTCACCGCTATCGGTTGGAGTAATTGGTCACTGGGCTTTTGTCCTTGCTGCAGTTTGTTATGGCGTTTCGGAATTAGGAGTCCAACTGCGGGCAAGCAGAAGGTCCCCTTTAACTTTGACAGCGGTAGTCACTTCCGGAATCTTCTTTACCTTAATCTTTTTTGTTATATCTGGCGCCTTGATTAATTCGAATCAAGGTTATGGTTTCATGCAGACCGTTCCAGGGGTTGTCTTTTGGTCTCTTGTATTTACGCCTTTAATTTCACCTGTGATAATCATGGTTAAAAGGACTGTAGATGGCGTAGGTAAAACCGTTGAGTGAGCGTTCCCGTCTTTCAATAATAGTGATTCAAATATTTCTTTTTTCATTGTTGATTGCACTTGCTGGAAGACTTTTCTATTTGCAAGTTGCTGCGGCACCAAAGTACAAAACCGCAGCGCTTGAAATTCAGAGTCGCAATATAGTTACTCCGGCAATTCGAGGAATGATTCTTGATAGCAGCGGTAATCCGCTTGCGGTAAATCAAGTTGGTTTAGTAATCACAGTAGATCGTTCAAAAATCGATGGTTTAGAAGACAGAGGTGAGTCAGTTCTCCGCAAACTAGCCAAAACTTTGAAAGTTGATTACCCAAGTCTGTATGGAAAAACCCGGCTTTGTGGTGAAAAAATTGCACCAGAACTCACAGGTAAAGCCAGATGTTGGAATGGCTCTAGGTATCAACCAATTCCAGTTACGTTAACTGCAACCGAAGATATAGCTTTGCAAATCGCTGAACACAGTGAAATCTATTTTGGCGTGGAAGCCAGCCCGCAAGGATTTCGTTTTTATCCTGCTCCAGAGGGTTCAAATTCAGCGCATGTACTTGGGTACGTTGGCCCTGTCAGTGAAAAAGATTTATTGAAAGAGAGAGATCGTCCGCTATATGTAAACGAAGTTTTAGGAAAAGCTGGACTTGAGTATCAATACGATGATTTACTTCGTGGAACGCCGGGAGTCAAAACAATCGTGGTCGATCGGCGTGAAGCTGTAACTAGTACTCTCAAAGAAACCCCACCAATTTCTGGTGATCATTTGGTGACAAGCATTAATGCAAAACTTCAATCTGTTGTTGAAGAACAACTTGTCGATGCGATTAACCGCGCTCGAAGTGGCACAGTTGATAAAAAGGGAGCGCGCAAAGCTGACTCTGGTGCTGCGATAGTCATGGATGTTAAAACAGGCCGCATATTAGCGATGGCCTCGTACCCAACTTACGATCCAAATATTTGGGAAAATGGAATCTCACAACAGCAAGCCAGTGATTTATATAGTGATGCAAAATCCGTCCCGGCACTTTCAAGGGCTTTGCAGGGCACTTTTGCACCCGCATCGACATTCAAAGTTGTTTCTGTGGTTGCCGCAGAGAGGGCAGGGTATGACCTGAATGGTAATTACAACTGTCCTGCCCAATTCAAGGTAGGAAATCGAATATTCAAAAATTATGAAAGTAAAGGCGCTGGAGTGATTAACTTAGAAAAAGGTATTGCTATTTCATGTGACACGCTCTGGTACAAAATTGCTTTTGATGAGTGGCTAAAGGATGGTGGATTAAAACCAAAGAAAGAGGCCAACGATTATTTCTACAAGGCGGCCAAGGATTTCAGAATTGGTGAGAAAACTGGGATTGATTTGCCTTCAGAATCTAGTGGACGTTTAGCAGATCGTGAATGGAGGGCGGCTTGGTATGAAAGAAATAAAAACTACTTCTGTAATTACGAAAAGCGAGCCACCAAAGCGCAATTAACTCCATACTTAATTGCTATAGCAAAAGAGAATTGTATAGATGGCGATAAAGTACGCGCCGGCGATGCTGTTAACTTTTCAATTGGGCAAGGCGACACAACAATGACACCTTTGCAAATGGTGCAGATGTATGCAGCTCTTGCTAATGGCGGAACGCTTTGGAAACCAACGGTCGCTTGGGGGGTAGTAACACCTACAGGAAAGAAAGTTAGAGAAATAACTCCAGAAAAAATTGGAGAATTACCAATCTCTAAAAAATCTTTAAAATTCTTAAATAAGGCTTTGCGTTCAGTAATTACTGATGGAAGTGCAAAATGGCGTTTCGATGGATTGCCGGTTGCCATCAGTGCCAAAACTGGAACAGGTGAGGTTTACGGCAGAAACCTAGATGGCTCAGCAAAAGATACAACTTCGTGGCTCGCTTCCTACGGCCCAACTGAAAAACCAAAATACGCTGTGGTGATGATGGTCAGCCAAGGTGGAACTGGCTCGGGAACATCTGGACCATCGGTCCGGAAAATTTACGAAGCAATTTTTGGCATTGAAGGATCAGAAATTAACGACGCTAAAGCGATTTTTCCATCCGGGCCTCCAAAGGTTCTTCCATTGAAAGTAAAAGCGAGCGTGAGCTCTAAATGAGAAATATTCGATTACTGCGAGATAGATTTGATTTGCCGCTGCTGATCGCAACATCACTTTTGCTGGGAATCGGTGTTTTGCTGGTTTATGCGGCAACACGAGACTGGTACGCCGCAGCTGGAGAAGATCCAGAGTTTTACTTGAAACGCCAGATTTTAAACATCTTAATTGGATTACTTCTTGCCGCTGGAGCAATGTCTATTGATTACCGATTATTACGCGCTTACACCCCTATTTTGTGGGGGTTATCAGTTCTTGGATTAGTTGCAGTTTTGATTCCAGCTATCGGAGACTCAGTAAATGGTGCACGTGCGTGGATTGCACTTCCTGGTGGATTGCAAATTCAGCCAGCAGAGTTCGCGAAGATTGCAATCATTGTGGGGATGTCCATGATTTTGGCTGAAAAGCGTGAAGGATCACAAGATCCAACCTCACTTGATGTTTTGCAATCGCTAGCTGTTGCTGCAATTCCATTACTTTTAATAATTGCGCAACCAGACCTTGGTACTACGGTAATTATTAGTGCTGCCGTTGTAACGATTATCGCCGCCTCTGGTGCTCAAAGCCGTTGGCCTATTGGGTTACTTTCTTTAAGTGCAATTGGTGCATACGCTGCAATTAAAATTGGCGTTCTTGATGAGTACCAATTAAAGAGATTACAATCATTTGTTGACCCAACTGCAGATCCACAAAGTTCTGGATATCAATTACGACAAGCACGGATCACAATTGGGTCCGGTGGATTTTTTGGAAAAGGTTTGTTTAACGGACCGCAAACAAATGGTCGCTTTGTACCTGAGCAACACACAGATTTTATTTTCACTGTTGCCGGTGAAGAGTTAGGTTTTCTCGGTTGCATGTTCATCCTTGTGCTCTACTCAATTGTTTTATGGAGAGCACTTGTCATTGCCAGACGATCAAATGACATCTTCGGACGTTTGGTCTGTATCGGCGTGATGGCATGGTTTGGCTTCCAAATCTTCGAAAATATTGGGATGTCCGTGGGCCTAGCCCCCATGACCGGAGTACCGCTGCCCTTCCTCTCATACGGGGGATCGAGCATGTTTGCCACCCTCATCGGAGTTGGATTGCTGCTAAACGTTCACTCAAGACGGTAAACCTCTGCCATACTGGTACCTGCGCGGCCGGGATTGGCCCTAAATCAATCTGCTGGCGCGCGACCCCCGGAAACTTCCGGGCCACAGGCTTCGTTCTGTTAATTCAGAACATTAGAAAAGTGTTTCAATTATTTGGAGCACGTGAGAGTTGATGTCATGGCTGCAACGCCACGTAAAGGCGCGTCTAAGAAGATCACCCCGTCCACGCTGAAACCAGCCGGTAAAGCCGAAAAGGCTG
>DDZI01000059.1:16196-16799 GCA_002346305.1 Actinobacteria bacterium UBA3012
AAGGCTGAGAAAGCTGCCCCAGTTAAAAAGAGTGCAATTAAGAAAGTGGTCACTCCGGTTGGAACAAGCAGCGCAGTAGCGCCAGTAAAGGCGAAGAAAGCCAGTGCAGCAGTTCCGGTTCCGCTCTTTCAAGCACCACCAAAAGCAAAGAGTGCGCCTAAAAAAGTTAGCGCAGTTGCTACCAAAGACAGCAGTGATGCCAGTGCTAAAAGTGAGCCAGTTGAAAAAGTTGAAGGCGCTACCGAGCGCACACGAAGTGGTCGTACGCGCGGAAGTCGCGGCGGTCGTGGACGTGGTCGTGGACGAAATGAAGAAAATCAAATTGAGAGTGAGTCAACAAGTGCAGACACCGATGAGGAAAATTCAGAAGGTGGAGTTCATCGTCGCCGACGTCGCCGAGTAGTTGGTGCAGATGTAGAAGTTGCTGCCGGACAAACTGTTGATGAAGATGGCGTTGTTACAACTATTCGTGTTCGTGAACCGCGGGAACGTAAAGTACCAACGACAAGAGTTGATGCAAAGCGAGACCGAGATTCTAGGGACGGTAGAGACAGCAGAGGTCGCAATAATCGCGGTACGCGTGACCGCAATGACCGCAATGAC
>DDZI01000059.1:16856-17538 GCA_002346305.1 Actinobacteria bacterium UBA3012
ACCGCAATGACCGCAATGACCGTAACGACAGAAATGATCGTCACGAACGTCATGATCGTCGACGCACACCAGTAATTACTGAAGCAGAATTCTTAGCTCGCCGTGAATCAGTTGATCGCGTGATGCTGGTTCGTCAAAGTGGAGATAGAACCCAGATTGCAGTTCTTGAAGACAATGTTTTGGTTGAGCATTATGTAAATAGAAACACAAATGCTTCTTATGTAGGAAATGTTTACTTAGGTCGCGTTCAGAATGTACTTCCAAGTATGGAAGCAGCATTCGTAGATATTGGGAAAGGCCGTAACGCAGTTTTATATGCGGGCGAAGTAAATTGGGATGCTGCTGGCTTGGCAGATGGAACTCCACGCAAAATTGAAACTGCATTAAAAAGCGGACAACCAGTACTTGTACAAGTAACCAAAGATCCAATTGGTCAAAAAGGTGCTCGCTTAACAAGTCAGGTAAGTCTTCCCGGTCGTTATTTGGTCTACGTTCCTGGTGGCGGAATGAGCGGTATTAGCCGACGTTTACCTGACCAAGAGCGCTCACGTCTGAAAGCGATTTTGAAAAACTTAGTTCCAGAAGAGGCTGGAGTAATTGTTCGAACTGCAGCTGAAGGTGCAACTGAAGAAGAGTTAACTCGTGATGTCACTCGTCTGCAAGCGCAGTGGGAAGATATTCA
>DDZI01000059.1:17660-28149 GCA_002346305.1 Actinobacteria bacterium UBA3012
ATTGTTGAAGGTGCAGAAGCCTGGGATGAAATTAATAACTACTTAGGCTTTGTTGCTCCAGATTTGTTAACTCGTCTAGAGAAATGGCACAAGAACACTGACATTTTTGCTGAGCACCGCATCGACGAACAATTAGCTAAAGGCCTTGATCGAAAAGTGTATTTGCCGTCGGGTGGATCACTTGTAATTGATCGCACTGAAGCCATGGTTGTAGTTGATGTGAACACCGGTAAATTCATTGGTAAAGGTGGAAACCTTGAAGAGACTGTTACTAAGAACAACTTAGAGGCAGCCGAAGAGATTGCTCGCCAACTTCGCTTACGCGACTTGGGCGGAATTATTGTTGTTGACTTCATCGACATGATTCTTGAATCTAACCGCGATTTAGTTTTGCGTCGATTGACTGAATGTTTAGGTCGCGATCGAACAAAGCATCAAGTTGCCGAAGTAACCTCACTCGGTTTGGTACAGATGACTCGTAAGCGAGTCGGGCAAGGATTGATTGAAGCCTTCTCAACCACTTGCGAAAGTTGCAACGGCCGTGGAATTCATATCCACGTTGATCCAGTTCCGGTATCTGCAGAGAATTTGCGTCGAGATGAAGTTGCCGCGACTCCTGGTGCTCGAGATGAAGATGATGAAGATCGAGCTGAAACCGAAGAGGATGCCGGGGATGAGGATGTTTTGGTGGTTGCTGCCGCCGAGAAGACCAATCCAGCCGATCCTTCAGACCATTCCGATCAACCTGAGCCTGCAGCTGCCCCAACCAGGAGAGGCCGCCGCCGGGTTACCAGCGGGGGAATCATCACGCCTGGGGCCGCAGAAGCAGAATGAGCCTGGCCGACCAATAGTTCTCAGTTTGACCCAATGGTGCGTAAATCCGTACCCTTAGCACTTCAATTAGAGGAGTTCCCATCGTGTATGCAATTGTTAAAGCTGGCGGCCGCCAGGAAAAAGTAGCGGTCGGCGACACCCTGCTCATGGATCGCGTAGCTGCTGCTACCGGCGCGACAATTACGTTGCAAGCTCTCTTGCTCGTCGATGGCGCAAAAGTTACGACAGACACAGCCGGCATTAATGTCAGCGTCGAAGTTCTTGAAGAGATCAAAGGTCCAAAGATCGACATCCTTCGTTACAAGAGCAAGACCGGTTACCGCCGCCGTCAAGGTTTTCGTGCAAAATTAACACGCGTTAAAGTCACATCCATCAACGGTGTGAAATAGGAATTGGGGGAGCTTTCAAATGGCAAGTAAAAAGGGAGTCTCGTCAACACGTAACGGTCGCGATTCAAACGCGCAGTACCTTGGCGTAAAGCGCTACGGCGGACAAATTGTTAAGACCGGCGAAATTTTGATTCGTCAACGCGGAACCCATTTTCACCCAGGATTAAATGTTGGTCGCGGTAAAGATGACACATTATTTGCACTAGCTGCAGGAATTGTTGAATTTGGACAAGCTCGTGGCCGTCGCGTTGTAAAAGTTGTTCCGCAATAAATTAACCCGTATTCAAAAAGCGGGTCCGATTACGGACCCGCTTTTTTATTTTCTTGAGAAGGAGCGATCAAAATGACCACTTTCGTTGATCGCGCGCTTTTAATTGCAACTGCTGGAAATGGTGGCGATGGATGTTCATCTGTTCACCGTGAAAAATTCAAACCTCTTGGCGGTCCTGATGGCGGTACTGGTGGTCGTGGGGGAGATGTAATTCTTGTTGTAGATCAAAGCATTACAACTTTGCTTGATTTCCATTACAGCCCACATCGCCGTGCAACATCTGGCCGATTAGGCAAAGGTGGACACAAAGATGGTCCAGATGGTGAAGATTTAATTGTTCCAGTTCCAGAAGGCACAGTTGTTCGTGGCCCAAATGGAGAACTCATTGCAGATTTATTGGGCAATGGAACAAAATTTATTGCTGCGCGCGGTGGTGCGGGTGGATTAGGAAATGCTGCACTCTCTTCTTCAAAAAGAAGAGCACCAGGCTTTGCACTTCTTGGTGAGCCAGGTGAAAGCGCACATCTCTCACTTGAATTAAAAAGTGTTGCAGATATTGCGTTAGTCGGATATCCAAGTGCCGGAAAATCATCATTGATTGCTGCCATTTCTGCAGCGCGACCAAAAATTGCTGAGTATCCATTTACAACTCTGGTTCCTAATTTAGGTGTAGTTGAAATTGGGGAACATCGATTTACAGTTGCTGACGTTCCAGGATTAATTCCAGGGGCCAGCCAAGGAAAAGGATTAGGTCTTGAGTTTTTGCGCCACGTAGAACGTTGTGCTGCACTCGTACAAGTTTTGGATTGCGGAACACTGGAATCTGACCGAGATCCAATTCATGATTTTGATGTAATCGAAGCCGAGCTCGCACTTTATGGTGGTCTTGAAGATCGCCCAAGAATTGTTGCGCTAAACAAAGTCGATCTTCCTGATGGGCGAGCCATGGCTGACATGGTTGAGGCAACTTTGCGCGAGCGTGGACTTGAGGTTTACCAAGTCTCTGCTGCAACCCATGAAGGTTTAAATGATTTGCTTTACGCGATGGCACGGTTAATCAAACGCACTCCAAAAGAGAGTACAGATCCAGTTCGAATTATTTTGCGTCCACGCGCCGTTGATGAATCAGATTTCACTACCTTTAAAAATGATGCCGGCATTTATGTAGTGCAAGGAATCAAGCCTGAACGTTGGGTAAGACAAACAAATTTCAGCAATGCTGAAGCTATTGGTTACTTGGCCGATCGCTTGGCACGTCTGGGAGTTGAGAAAGAATTATTCAAACTCGGAGCACGCGGTGGAAGTGAAGTCCAAATCGGCCTGGGGGAAGATGCAGTCAGTTTTGATTGGGAACCAACTCTTGAAGCGGGTGCTGAGATTTTGCTTGGACCACGTGGACAAGATTTGCGTTTAGATATGCGCCACGCCTTATCTGGAAGCACTGGAAGTGCTGGTGAGGGCGGAGAATGGGAAGAGGTTGGTGCATTACTACTAGGTGATGGTGAAGATGACGTCCAATAGGTTAAACACTTCACGGGAAGAAGTATTAACAGCAAAACGTGTTGTGCTTAAAGTCGGTTCATCATCATTAACTGGAAGCGCCGGATTAGGGTTAGACCTAAGTGCAGTAGATCAGTTAGTTGATGCGGTTGCGGTACTTAAAAAACGTGGAGTAGAAGTTTTAGTAGTTTCATCTGGCGCAATTGCTGCAGGTCTTGCTCCACTTGGGTTAACTGCTCGTCCTAAAGATCTAGCAACACAACAAGCAGCGGCATCTGTTGGGCAAGGGCTTTTGATTTATAGATACACCGAATCTTTTGCCAGACATGGAATTACTGCATCACAGGTTTTGATCACAAGTGATGATGTGATTAGACGCAGTCATTATCGGAATGCCCAACGAACTTTTGATCGACTTTTAGCTCTTGGAGTAGTTCCAGTTATTAATGAAAATGACACAGTGGGAACTCAAGAGATTAGATTCGGCGACAATGATCGTCTGGCTGCTTTGGTATCTCACTTAGTCCATGCTGATTTATTAATTTTGCTCTCAGATATAGATGCTCTTTATGATGCTCCACCAACTTCTGCGAATGCAAAACAAATAACTGATGTCAGAGATTTCGCGCTTCTCGATGAGGCCCAAATCGGCGGTGCTGGAAACGCCGGAGTTGGCAGTGGGGGAATGGTTACCAAAGTTGAAGCAGCCCGCATCGCAACAGGTGCTGGAATCCCTGTAGTTCTCACATCTCTTGCGAACGTTTCATCAGCTGTGAGCGGTGCTGAGATTGGAACTTTATTTCACGCTAACGGCGTACGAACATCATCCCGTGCACTTTGGCTAGCCCACGCTTCTTTACCAAAAGGTAAGTTGCATCTTGATGCTGGAGCCACTGCTGCAATCCGCGATCGCGGTACATCGTTGTTACCTGCAGGTGTGACTAAAGTCGAAGGAGATTTCTCAGCTGGAGATCCGGTTGATTTACTCTCACCAGATGGTGAAGTGATTGCTCGTGGCCTAGTGGCATTTGATGCTGAAGAAATCCCACAATTATTGGGCAAATCTACTAAAGAGTTAGGTGCCTCGTTAGGTGCAGAGTACGAGCGCGAATTAGTGCATCGTGACGACTTGTCGCTAATTTAATTATCATCAACCAATTTTTGTTGCTAGTGCTTGCAAAATTGCAGCAGTTGGTTCTTCATCAGCATCAACCAAACTGTCGCTCAATTTAACGATAACTGTTCTAGTTTTTGGAACTACATATACAAATTGACTATGTAATCCAAGCATCATCAGAGAACCTGGACTTGGATGCCAAATTTGCGCACCGTATCCCCAGTTATGATCAAGAGTTTCAACCGGATTTGATAAACGGGTAATCCATGAGGCGCTGACAAGTTGTTTGTCGCCAACAAATCCATCCATAGCTAAAAGATTTCCAATTCGCGCGTAATCCCGAGCGGTAGCGTTAAAGCAACAGAAAGTTTTTTCTTGTCCGCCGATGTGATCAACATTCCACGTTGCAGGATGTTGAGCACCGATTGGTTGCCAAAAATTTGTGGAGAAGTAATCAGAAACTTTTTCTCCGGTGACTTTCTTAATAATCATGCCGAGCATTTGCGTATCGACACTTCGATATTCGGCTTTAGTACCTGGCTCAAACATCATCTTGCGGTTGTTTCCCATAAACCACCGAATATCTGTAGAGGCGTACATCTGGGCAATCGCTACACCCCAGCCCGATGGACCTGAAGGGTAGTTGTCACTAACGCCGACTCCACTTCGCGTGTCAAGGAGTTGCCCGATGGTTACTTTGTCGAATGAAGTTCCATTAGATAAATCTGGGAAGAACTTAATGAAAGTGTCGCTCTCACTTATTTTGCCTTCAGAGACTAATTTTCCAATCATCAAAGAAGTTAATGTTTTTGCAACTGAGTAAGAAGGAAATTGATATTCGGGAGAAAATTTCTTGTTGTACCACTCGTAAGTGATGGTGCCATTTCGCATTACTAGAAAAGCATTAGTTTTTGTATCCTTTAGAAATTTTCCAAATTTAATTTGACGGCCGTTGAATAGCACTCCATATGGCAGCTCTTCTGGCACGACTTGAAGTTGGGTAGGAGTCACCGCAGGAGCGACTTGATGGGCCGGAAGCAACTTTGGAGTGGCCGATGGAGCGGCAAGTCCGAGGCGGGCTGTGGCTATCGGGTTTGGGTAATGGACAACCCGCAGTCCGATATAGGTCAATAAAAAGATTCCAATTAGGGAAATTGCAAGAATTCGACTCCAACGCAAAACTGCTTTCATGCATGCGATCTTATCTCTTGGTTAGGCTATCTATATGACCACGCACATTGAAACCTTGGCTAGCGCGGCAAGATTAGCTGCTCGAGTATTAGCTGGTGCCAGTCGCGCGGATAAAGATCGGGCATTGAATGCGATAGCAGATCATCTTCTTGCTCATGAGAGTGAAATTTTGGCGGCCAACAATGAAGATGTACTTAGGTCCCAAGCTGAGGGGATCACTGAATCCTTAATAGATAGACTGAGATTAAATCCAAAGCGAATTGCTGAAATTGCAAATGGCGCCAGACAAATTGCTGCGCTTCCTGATCCAGTTGGTCGAGTGATTAGAGAACGTACCCTTGAAAATGGTTTGCATTTAAAACAAGTTGCGGTGCCATTTGGTGTTGTTGGCATGGTTTATGAAGCAAGACCCAACGTGACTGTTGATGCAGCAGTGATTTTGATCAAAGCCGGAAGCGCGGCGTTGTTGCGCGGATCATCTACGGCTGCAAAAAGTAACGAAGTATTAGTCAATGTGATGAGAAGTGCGATTACCTCAGTTGGACTTCCTGCAGATATTGTGCAATTGGTTTCATCACATGATCGATCAACTGTGCGTGAATTGTTGAACGCACGTGGCTTAGTAGATTTGGTAATTCCACGGGGAAGTGCAGCACTAATTAGAACAGTGGTGGATGAATCATCAGTTCCTACAATTGAAACTGGTGCTGGTGTTTGTCATGTTTACATAGATAAAGATGCTGATTTCAAAAAGGCGATTCCAATTATCATCAATTCAAAATGTCACAGACCAAGTGTTTGTAATGCTGCAGAAACTTTGTTGGTCCATCAAGAGGTTGCTGCAGAGTTTTTGCCAATGGCGCTAAAAGCTTTAAAAGACCAAGGCGTTCGCCTACATGGTGACACTCAAGCAATTCAGATCGCCAAAAGTTGTGGTGTTGAGATGATATTGGCTACCGAAGAAGATTGGTCAACAGAGTATGGAATATTAGAAATGAATGTTGGTGTAGTAGCCGACAGGCAAAGTGCGAATGACCACATAAATAAATATGGCACTCAACATACTGAATCCATTGTTACCGAATCACAAAGCACTGCAGCCGCATTCATTGCAAACGCCGATGCCGCAGCGATTATGGTTAATGCTTCTACGAGATTCACCGATGGGGAGCAGATGGGATTTGGCGCTGAGATCGGAATCTCGAATCAGAAGCTGCATGCACGTGGGCCAATGGGCCTTGAAGAGATGACTACTACAACATGGATCGTGACTGGAAGCGGTCAAATCCGCGAGTAAGACGCAGGTAGGATTGGGAATATGTCCCGGATTTCAAATGAGGAAGTCGCGCGCATCGCGCATCTAGCTCGTCTTGAATTGAGCGCTACTGAGATCGCTGAATTAGCGGGCGAGATGGAAGCAATTTTAGGTGCCGTAGCCAGAGTCCAAGAGGCAGCAAAAAGCGATGTTGTACCAACTTCACACCCACTTGCATTAGTGAACGTGACCCGTCCAGATGTAGTTCGCCCAAGTCTGACTCCAGAGAGTGCTTTATCTGGAGCACCAGCAAGTGAAGAAGATCGATTTAGAGTTCCACAAATTTTAGGTGAAGAAGCATGAGTGAATTAATCTACAAAAGTGCCGCGCAATTATCGGAAAGTCTGGCCAAAAAAGAAGTTTCTGCGCGCGAAGTCACGCAAGCACACCTAGATCAAATTACAAAAGTTGATAAAGCGGTGCATGCATTTTTATTTGTAGATACAGAAGGCGCATTGGCTCAAGCCGACCAAGTAGATGCGGCTCGCGCAAAAGGTGAGACTCTCGGTCCACTTGCTGGTGTTCCACTTGCTCTAAAAGATATTTTGGCACAAGAGGGAATACCTACAACTTGTGGTTCAAAAATATTAGAAGGATGGCGTCCGCCATACAGCGCAACAGTTGTAAAAAAATTACGTGCAGCCGGTGTAGTAATTCTTGGCAAAACAAATATGGATGAGTTTGCAATGGGTTCATCAACCGAGAACTCTGCATTTGGTACTACTCAAAACCCTTGGGATTTAACTCGAATTCCGGGTGGTTCTGGTGGAGGTTCCGCAGCAGCACTGGCAGCATTTGAAGCACCTCTCGCAATTGGTAGCGATACAGGTGGATCGATCAGACAACCTGCGGCAGTAACTGGAACTGTCGGAGTGAAACCAACCTATGGTGGCGTATCTCGATATGGAGTTATTGCTTACTCTTCTTCGTTAGATCAAGTTGGTCCGTGCGCGCGTACAGTATTGGATACAGCATTACTACATGAAGTTATTGCTGGTCATGATGATTACGATGCAACAAGTATTAATGCCCCAACGCCACCCGTAGTTGCTGCTGCAAAACGTGCAGATGTTAAAGGGATGAAAATTGGCGTGATCAAGGAATTATCTGGCGATGGTTATGAAAGTGGAGTTAGTGAAAGATTTGAAGAATCACTTGAAATCTTACGTAGCCAAGGTGCAACAATTGAAATGGTTTCATGTCCAAATTTCGATTATGGATTAGCTGCTTACTATTTGATTGCACCAAGTGAAGCTTCTTCGAACTTAGCGCGTTTTGATGCGATGAGATATGGATTGCGCGTTGGTGATGATGGTTCACGAAGCGCCGAAGAGGTTATGAGTATGACTCGTGCTGCTGGATTTGGACGCGAAGTAAAACGCAGAATTGTTCTTGGAACCTATGCTCTTTCTGCCGGGTACTACGATGCTTACTACGGCAGTGCTCAAAAAGTTCGAACATTAATTACACAAGATTTTGCTAAAGCATTTTCATCGGTAGATGTATTGGTTTCACCTACAACCCCAACCGTCGCCTTTCTAATCGGTGCGAAAAGTAATGACCCAGTCGCCATGTATTTAAGTGATGTTGCAACGATCCCAGTAAATCTTGCTGGAGTTGCGGCCATGTCACTTCCTGCTGGTTTATCAGAAGGATTGCCCGTAGGTTTTCAAATCATCGCACCGGCCATGAAGGATGATCGTCTATATCAAGTCGGAGCTGCGCTAGAGCGTGAGCTTGCGGCCAAATGGGGTGGAGTGCTTACAACTAAAGCACCTAAATTGAATTCATCGGCAGGTGCATAGAGATGTTGACTTACGACGAGATAATTGAAAAGTATGAACCCGCTTTAGGACTTGAAGTTCACGTCGAACTTGGAACAAAAACAAAAATGTTTTGTGGTTGTCCAACCGAATTTGGGGCTGAGCCAAATACTCAGGTTTGCCCAGTCTGCCTAGGAATGCCTGGAGCTTTGCCATTTGTTAATGAACGAGCAATTGAGAGCACAATTTTAATTGGGTTAGCACTTAACTGTTCCATCGCACCAATGTCACGTTTTGCGCGTAAAAATTATTTTTATCCAGATATGCCAAAGAATTTTCAAATTTCTCAGTATGACGAACCGATTTGCACTGATGGATACTTGGATGTGGAGTACGAAACTCCAGAGGGAATGAAAACTTTCCGTATTGAAATTGAACGAGTACACATGGAAGAGGACACTGGAAAATCTCTGCATGTTGGCGGAGCGACAGGTCGAATCCACGGTGCTGAATACTCGCTCTTGGATTACAACCGCGCAGGAATTCCACTAGTGGAAATCGTTACTAAAACAGTTTTAGGTACAGAACGATATGCACCTCAAATTGCAAAAGCTTATGTAAAAGAGTTGCGAGATATTTTACGGGCTCTTGGCGTTAGTGATGTAAAGATGGAGCAAGGCTCTCTTCGTTGTGATGCAAATATTTCTTTGTCACCTCGCGGAAGTGGAAAACTTGGCACTCGCAGTGAAACTAAAAATGTGAACTCACTTCGATCTGTTGAACGTGCTATCACTAGCGAGATGCACCGTCATGCGCAAAGACTTGAAGCAGGGGAGCGAGTTGTACAAGAGACTCGACATTTTCAGGAAGATTCTGGAACTACCCGTTCGGGTCGATCAAAGGAACAAGCTGAGGATTATCGCTACTTTCCTGAACCAGATTTGTTACCTGTTGCACCTTCCGCAGAGTGGATCGAAGAATTAAGAGCGCAACTTCCGGAACGACCTTCCGCCCACCGCGCTCGATTGCAACAACTTTGGCAAGTTCCAGATAAAGAGATGGCCGCGATGATCAACGCGGGAGTAGTCGGAATTGTTGAAGAAACTGTTGCACAAGGTGCAGACCCAACCAAAGCCCGAACTTGGTGGCTTGGAGAAATTTCACGACTTGCTAATGAGCGCGAAGTTGAAGTTGCTGAAATGCCGATTACACCAAAAGATGTGGCTGAGATTATTGCGCTAGTAGCAGCTGGGGAATTAACAGATAAATTAGCCAGACAAGTTGTTGAAGGTGTTATTGCTGGAGAGGGAAAACCTAAAGAAGTTATTGCAGCGCGTGGAATCAAAGTTGTATCTGATGAGGGAGAGTTGGTTGCAGCGATTGAAAGAGCAATCGCAGCGCAACCTGAAACAGCTCAAAAAGTTAGAGACGGAAATATTCCAGCGGCAGGTGCATTAATTGGCGCAGTTATGAAAGACACTAAAGGCCAAGCAGATGCAGCCCGAGTTCGCGAACTTCTGCTTGGCCTTTTAGCTTAGGACAGAGTTAATCTTTTTCGACTAGTGATTCCTTGCCAACCTTGATGAATACCATCATCACAATGGCTGCAACAATCAAAATCGCAGCACCTGCTTTAAATGATGCGGTGTAACCATGGGTCAAAGCAAAAACTTGGGCTTTGTCTCCAAGTCCCGGATTGTTGATCAAGTAATTAGCAGCGGATGTTGCAGCGATCGTATTTAACAAAGCGGTACCAAGTGAGCCACCAACTTGCTGGCTGGTATTTAGTGCCGCACTTGCTACTCCTGAATCGCGTCCACCAATTCCATGAAGCGCAGTGGTCGAAATAGGAATAAAGACCAAAGCCATTCCAGTACTCATGATCAACAATGAAGGCAGAACGTGAGTTATGTAAGCTGTTTCAGGCGTGATGAATGTTAAGAGGTACAAGCCAACTGTTGATTGAATCAATCCCCAGATAATTAATGGTTTCGGCCCAACTTTTGGAAGTAATTGACTTGCGACGCCAGCGAAAAGAATTATTCCGATTGAGAATGGCAGGAATGCGAATCCAGTTCTTAGTGGTGAATATCCCAAAATTACTTGTAG
>DDZI01000059.1:28352-31841 GCA_002346305.1 Actinobacteria bacterium UBA3012
CCAAGGTATGAACCTCCACGATTCCGCTCAGTGATAATTCGCAGCGGCAGTAGTGGATTCTTAACATTTTTCTGAATTAAGAAGAATGCAACTAAGAGAATTATTGCTATTCCAAAGAAGTAGAGAGTCGATGTAGTTGCCCAACCATCTTGTGCTGCTTTGGTAAATCCATAAACCAAACTCAACAACCCTAGAGTTGCGGTAAGGGTTCCTGGCAAGTCATACGAGTGCTCTCCGCCAGCTTTTGATTCATGCACAAATGGAAACGCTAACAAAACCGCGATAATTGCAATCGGAACGTTTACCCATAAACACCAACGCCAAGATGCAAATTCAGTTAGAGCACCTCCAAGAATTAAGCCAATGGCTGCGCCACCTCCAGAAATTGCTCCATAAACTCCGAATGCGCGCGCGCGTTCTTTCGGAATCGTAAATGTCACGTTGATCAATGACAGTGCTGCAGGAGTTAGTAGCGCTCCAAAAGCACCTTGGAGTGCACGAGATGCAAACAAAATTTCTTGTGATTGCGCAAGACCGCCAAGTGCCGATGCCCCTGCGAAGCCAAGTAACCCAATAATGAAACTTTTCTTACGGCCAATAAAATCGGCAATACGTCCACCAAGCAGCAGAAGTGAACCAAATGCAAGAGTGTAAGAAGTTACTACCCAACTTTGGTTTGCATCGGTAATTCCTAGATCAATTTTCGCGCTTGGAATGGCAATATTCACAATGGATGAATCGAGAACGACCATCAATTGAGCTATCGCAATGACAAAAAGGGCGCGCCATCTGGTTGGATCTGGAATCTGGTTTTGGTGTTGGGCAAAACTCATTTCTTTGGCTACTTTCTAATTTGATGCTTATAGTATGAGCACTATGGATAATACTGCTAAAGCCAATCCTATGAAACCACGATCAGGAATGGTTACTGATGGAGTTGAACGGGCCCCTGCGCGCGGAATGTTACGTGCGGTTGGAATGGGTGATGATGATTGGGTTAAGCCACAAATTGGAATTGCATCTTCCTGGAATGAAATCACTCCGTGCAATCTTTCGCTAAATCGACTTGCATCCGCTTCAAAAGAAGGTGTGCATGTTGCTGGTGGTTTTCCGATGCAATTTGGAACCATTTCAGTTTCTGATGGAATTTCGATGGGTCATGAAGGAATGCACTTCTCTTTAGTTTCCCGTGAAGTTATTGCCGACTCTGTTGAAACAGTTATGCAAGCAGAGCGCCTTGATGGAATGGTTTTATTAGCAGGTTGCGATAAATCACTTCCGGGCATGATGATGGCGGCAGCGCGTATAGATGTAGCAAGTGTTTTTATTTACGCAGGTACAACTTTGCCAGGAAGTGTTGACGGAAAAGATGTCACGCTAATCGACGCATTTGAGGCAGTAGGTGCGTGCGCGCGTGGATTAATTACCCGTGATGAAGTGGATCGGATTGAGCGCGCAATTTGTCCAGGAGAAGGCGCATGTGGCGGTATGTACACCGCTAACACAATGGCATCAATTGCTGAAGCCATCGGAATGTCTTTACCAGGATCAGCTGCACCACCAGCGGTAGATCGTCGACGCGAAAACTTTTCTCATAAATCTGGTGAAGCAGTTGTTGAATTAATTCGTCAAGGAATAACTGCTCGCGACATTATGACCAAGAGAGCTTTTGAAAATGCAATAACGATTCTTATGGCATTGGGTGGTTCAACAAATGCAGTGTTACATCTTTTAGCTATGGCACATGAAGCAGATGTGGAATTGGAACTTCATGATTTTCATCGTGTCGGATCTAAAGTTCCGTTGCTGGGAGATCTAAAACCATTCGGTAAATTTGTTATGAGCGATGTAGATAAAGTTGGTGGAATTCCAGTCGTATTGCGTGCACTTCTTGATGCAAAACTTCTACATGGTGATTGCTTAACTGTTACTGGTAAAACCATGGCTGAGAATTTAGAAAATCTTGCACCACCAAGTGCGGATGGTGAAGTTCTTTATGCAACCAAGGCTCCATTTTCACCAAGTGGTGGAATCACAATTCTTGGTGGCTCATTGGCGCCACAAGGAGCGGTAACAAAAGTTGCTGGAATTGGCGTTGATGTATTTGAAGGTCCCGCACGTGTTTTCGATCGCGAACAAAGCGCGATGGCAGCACTTGAAGATGGAACCATTCAAGCCGGTGATGTGGTTGTGATCCGTTACGAAGGTCCCAAAGGTGGACCTGGAATGCGTGAGATGTTGATGATCACAGGCGCAATCAAAGGTGCCGGTCTTGGAAAATCTGTGCTTTTACTTACTGATGGTCGCTTCTCCGGCGGAACCACCGGATTATGTGTAGGCCATGTTGCCCCTGAAGCGGTTGATGGGGGTCCAATTGCACTGGTCAGAGATGGGGATCGCATCAAGATCGACATCATCGCGCGCACCTTGGACTTGCTAGTCGATCCGGCTGAACTGGCCGAACGGGCTAAATCATTTAAGCCACTTCCGATTCGGTACACACGTGGAGTTTTGGCCAAATACGCCAAATTGGTTGGCAGCGCCTCAAAGGGTGCGGTCTGCGATTAATTCACCTATTAATGAGGTAGCCCACATAAATTGGGGTTGACCAAAATATGGGTAAGAGAGGAGAATGAAGCCATGTCAAAAATTCTCGTGGTAGGACAGCGCGCGATCTAGCATCACTTGGATCGTGTGCCACCCCTCAGTGCAGACACTGAGGGTTTTCGCATTAAATGGGAGTTTTTGCACTAACCGCCGATAGTAAGGAAAAGGAGCGTGAACGATGAGCGATAAGAAGATGAATGGGGCAGCGAGCCTCGTGCGTTCATTGGAGCATGCTGGCGTTGATGTGATGTTTGGAATTCCAGGCGGTGCAATTTTGCCGGCTTACGATCCGCTATTTGACAGCAGTATTCGCCACATTCTGGTTCGTCATGAACAAGGAGCCGGACATGCGGCAACCGGTTATGCCCAAGCGACTGGGCGAGTTGGCGTTTGCATAGCAACCTCAGGTCCTGGTGCCACAAATTTGGTCACTCCAATTGCAGATGCACAGATGGATTCAGTTCCGATGGTGGCAATTACCGGCCAAGTTCCATCAGGTGCAATTGGTACCGACGCATTCCAAGAAGCTGATATTCGCGGAATATCGATGCCAATTACAAAACATAATTACTTAGTAACAAATCCAGCAGATATTCCACAAGCGATAGCCGAAGCATTTCATATCGCCGCGACTGGTCGCCCTGGAGTTGTCCTTGTAGATATTGCAAAGGATGCACTGACTTCCGAAACTACTTTTAATTGGCCAACCTCTATTTCACTTCCAGGGTATCGCGATCATTCGCAACCAAAACAAAGTGATGTTGATGATGCAGCAGCTTTAATTGCACAATCCACTCGACCAGTTTTATACGTTGGTGGAGGAGTAATAAAGGCAAATGCGAACCGTGAATTACTTGCACTCGCCGAAGCCAGTGGAATTCC
>DDZI01000059.1:32140-32452 GCA_002346305.1 Actinobacteria bacterium UBA3012
TTAATAACTTTAGGTGCACGATTTGATGATCGTGTTACTGGCAAACTTTCCACATTTGCCCCTGGTGCAAAAGTTATTCACGCCGATATTGACCCAGCAGAAATCGGAAAAAATCGCAAAGCGGATGTGGCAATTGTTGGCGACTTAAAACTAACTATTAATTTATTGTTGCCTGCACTAAAGGCTCAATATGCAAAAGCTCGCCCAGATTTCACTGCATGGATCAAACAAGTTAATTCATGGCGTTCTACTTTCCCACTTGGATATGACATTCCTAAAGATGGCGCTCTTTCACCACAATATGTAATTGAA
>DDZI01000059.1:32719-44154 GCA_002346305.1 Actinobacteria bacterium UBA3012
TGGGCAATTGATGGCGATGGTTGTTTCCAAATGACTAATCAAGAGTTAGTTACTTGCGCACTAAATAACATTCCAATCAAAGTTGCGGTTATAAATAATGAAAGTCTTGGAATGGTTCGCCAATGGCAGACTCTGTTCTACAACGAACGTTATTCAAATACTGATCTGCATTCAAAGCGAATTCCAGATTTCACAAAATTAGCAGATGCAATGGGATGTATTGGATTACGTTGCGAACGTCCTGAAGATGTTGATAAGACAATTGAAAAAGCAATGTCAATTAATGATCAACCAGTTGTAGTTGATTTCGGAGTTTTCAGAGATGCAATGGTTTGGCCGATGGTTGCCGCAGGAACATCCAATGACGAAATTATGGTTGCGCGCGAACTTGCGCCCGACTGGGATTCGCAGGAACTCTGATGAAACTCGGACGCACTTCACACACAATTTCTGTTCTAGTTGAAAACCGTTCTGGTGTTTTGGCTCGCGTATCAGCCCTCTTCTCACGCCGCGGTTACAACATTGAAGGTTTGTCTGTTGGGCCAACTCAAGATCCAGAAATTTCGCGCATCACAATTGTTGTAAGCGTTGAAGGTCATGCACTTGATCAAGTTATTCAGCAATTAGATAAATTAGTCAACGTAATTACAATTGAAGAGATGCATGAAAGCTCATCTGTTCAAATTGAACTCTTATTGATTAGAGTCTCATTAACTTCGGCCAACCAAGAACAGTTGCGAGCACTAGTTGCCCAACATGGGGCAAAAGTGGCGGAAATGGCCCCCGATTCAGCAATCATCTCGCTTACTGATACCTCAGCCAAGATTGAAGCCCTCATAAACGACCTGAACCCGTTCGGAATCCTCGAATTAACGCAGTCCGGGCTAGTCGCGATGAGGCGTACGATATAGCCCAATTCATATAGGAAAACCCAGTCCAGATCCAACTAGAAAGAGAGTGCTCCTGTGGCAACTATGTATCACGATGACGATGCCGACCTATCCATCATTCAAGGACGAAAGGTTGCGGTAATTGGTTACGGCTCACAGGGCCATGCCCATGCACTTAGCTTGCGCGATAGTGGCGTAGATGTACGCGTTGGTCTAGCCGAGGGATCAAAATCTCGCGCGAAGGCAGAAGCAGAAGGATTGCGCGTTGTTACTGTCGCAGATGCGGTTAAAGAAGCAGATGTAATTATGTTGCTTGCACCAGATCATGTGCAGCGCCACATCTACAACGATTCAATTGCACCAAATCTAAAACCAGGATCTGCACTGTTCTTTGGTCATGGATTTAATATTCGTTTTGGTTACATTAAACCTGGTGCTGATATTGATGTTTGCATGGTTGCACCAAAGGGTCCAGGACATTTAGTTCGCCGTGAATACTCAGCAGGTCGCGGAGTTCCAGTAATTGTTGCCGTCGAACAAGATGCAACTGGAAATGCTTGGCCACTAACACTTTCATATGGAAAAGCAATTGGTGGACTTCGTGCTGGTGGAATTCTTACTACCTTCACCGAAGAGTGTGAAACTGATTTATTTGGCGAGCAAGCAGTACTTTGTGGTGGAGCTTCTCAATTAGTTCAATACGGTTTTGAAGTTTTGATTGAGGCCGGATACCAACCAGAGGTTGCTTACTTCGAATGTCTGCATGAGTTGAAGTTAATTGTTGACCTTATGTACGAAGGCGGAATTGCTAAACAGCGTTGGTCAGTATCTGACACCGCTGAATACGGCGACTACGTTTCAGGACCACGCGTCCTTGACCCACATGTCAAAGAAAATATGAAGGCAGTTTTGAAAGATGTCCAAAATGGTTCATTCGCCGCAAGATTTATCGCAGATCAAGATGCGGGCGCACCTGAATTCAAGGCTCTTCGCGCTAAGGGTGAAGTTCATCCAATCGAAGCAGTTGGACGTTCACTTCGCGCGATGATGTCATGGGTTAAATCCTCTGATGATTACCGTGAAGGTTCGGCTGCGCGTGGCTAAACCTGTTGTATTAATTGCAGAAGAGCTAAGTCCGGCAACTCTTGATGCACTCGGTCCTGATTTCGAGATTCGAAATTGTGACGGTGCAAATCGTGCAGAGTTGTTGCCAGCGCTGGCTGCTGGAGTAGATGCAGTGTTGATTCGCTCAGCGACAAAAATGGATGCTGAAGCGATCGCCGCTGCAAAAGGCCTAAAAGTTATTGCTCGCGCTGGAGTGGGATTAGACAACGTTGATGTTCCCGCTTCAACTGCTGCTGGCGTAATGGTGGTAAATGCACCAACTTCAAATATCGTCTCAGCAGCAGAACTTGCAATTGCACTTTTGCTTGCTTCGGCCCGTCATATCTCGCCAGCACATGCCGCACTTCGTGTTGGTAAATGGGCGCGGTCGAAGTACACCGGAGCTGAATTATTTGAAAAGACATTGGGCATTGTGGGTTTTGGAAGAATTGGTCAATTAGTTGCACATCGCATGCAAGCTTTTGGTATGAATGTGATTGCTTATGATCCTTATCTTCAACCTGCACGTGCTGCTCAATTGGATGTTCGTTTAGTTGATCTTGATACTTTGCTCGCAGAGGCTGATTTCATAACCATTCACCTTCCAAAGACCAAAGAGACTGCAAACTTGATCGGTGTGGAAGCACTAAAGAAAGTTAAACCAACTGTGCGCATTATTAATGCTGCACGTGGCGGAGTACTTGATGAGGAAGCACTTTATGAGGCAATTAAATCAGGTCGTGTAGCTGGTGCTGGGTTAGATGTATTTTCTACTGAACCATGTGTTGATTCACCGTTGTTTCAATTGGATCAAGTTGTCGCCACTCCGCATTTAGGTGCGTCAACTGATGAAGCCCAAGAGCGCGCTGGAATTGCAGTCGCAGTCTCAGTTCGTAAAGCACTTGCAGGAGAGTTAGTTCCTGACGCTGTAAATGTAAAGGGTGGCGCAATTGCTGAAGTGCTAAGACCTGCTCTTCCTTTAGTTGAAAAATTGGCACAAGTTCTAGTTGGAATCTCTGGCGAAACTCCAGTGTCTGTAGAAGTTTGCGTCTTTGGTGAAATTGCAGCAGAGGATTGCTCAGTCTTATCAACCAGTGCCTTACGCGGTGTCCTAAGTGGAACCGGCGTTAATGATGTTACTTACGTAAATGCGCCTGGACTAGCCAGTGATCGCGGCTTAACAGCCACTGTCACAACAAATACAGATAGCCCAGACCATCGCAACATGGTTGAGGTTTGTGGTGCACTAGCAGATGGAAGCAGAGTTTCAATTAGCGGTACTTTGATGGGCATTCGCCGTGTTGAAAAGATTATCAAGATTGACAATTACGATCTTGATCTTGCAACCGCTGAAAACTTGTTGTTCTTGCGCTACACCGACCGACCAGGCGTAGTTGGTGCAGTCGGTAACGCACTTGGCGCTTTGAAAATCAACATCGCTGGAATGCAAGTTGCTCGTGATGAACGTGGTGGCGAAGCGTTGATGGTGCTCACAGTTGATTCAGCAATTCCTGCAGATTTGTTGGCAAAAGTTGCAAAAGAAACTGATGCCAAAGCTAGATTTGTGACATTGGTGTAGTTGCTATGAAACAGATCAAATTAGGTGTCATAGGTGGCGACGGGATTGGTCCTGAGGTTGTTGCTGAGGGGTTAAAAGTCCTAGATAAAATCGGAACCCAAATTGGCGTTACATTTGAACGTCATAATTTTGATCTTGGAGCAGGATTGTGGCATCGCACTGGTGAAGTTTTGCCAGAAAGCGTGATGTCAGATCTTGCGAAATGTGATGTGATTTTATTAGGCGCAATTGGAGATCCATCTGTGCCTAGTGGAATTCTTGAACGTGGAATTTTGTTAAAAATTCGGTTTGCATTTGATCATTACATCAACTTGCGTCCTGCTCGCCTATACCCAAATGTTCAATCACCTCTTGCAACTAAAGATGAGATTGACTTTGTGGTCGTGCGTGAAGGAACTCAAGGACCTTATGTAGGAGCAGGTGGAGTTTTAGCAGAAGGTACTGCTCAGGAAATTGCTACTGAAGAGAGTCTTAATACTCGCCATGGTGTGGAGCGCACCATTCGTTATGCGTTTGAATTAGCTGGAACTCGAAATCGCAAGAAATTAACTTTGGTTCACAAAAATAACGTTTTGGTTCGTGCTGGTTCATTATGGACTCGGACATTTAACGAAGTAGCGAAAGAATATCCCGGCATTTCAACTGATTACATCCATGTTGATGCCGCTTCAATGTTTTTTGTTTCGAACCCAGGCAGATTTGATGTTGTAGTCACTGACAACTTATTTGGCGATATCTTGACTGATATTGCAGCTGCCGTCTGTGGCGGAATTGGATTAGCAGCAAGTGGAAATATCAATCCAACTGGTGCATTTCCTTCAATGTTTGAGCCAGTTCATGGAACTGCTCCGGATATTGCAGGTAAAGGAATTGCAGATCCAACAGCCACGATTCTCTCAGTTGCAATGTTGTTAAATCATCTTGGATACGCAGAAGCAGGGGCAAAAGTAGAAGCAGCCGTAGCAGCAGATTTGAAATCTCGAAGCTCGGATCGATCTACTTCACAGATTGGTGATGCAATCACTGCAGCACTTGCCTGATAGTGATAAAAAAAGGAGAGCTCATGCAAATCACGATAAATCCAAACCCTAATCCGGTGGCCGATGCAGAACGTGTTGCGCGAGTGGCTCAACCTGGATTTGGAAAGTTCTTCACGGACAATATGTTTATTGCAGAATGGAGTGAAGAAAAAGGTTGGCATGACGCACGTTTAACAGCCTATGCGCCACTTACTTTAGATCCAGCAACAATGGTTTTTCATTACGGTCAAGAGATATTTGAAGGCATGAAGGCATATCGCCAACCAGATGGTGCGATCTCTTTATTCCGCCCCGAGGCAAATGCAGAAAGATTTGCGCGCAGTGCTGCACGTATTGCATTACCTGAACTTCCAGTTAAAGATTTTGTTGCTGCAGTTGAAGCGTTAGTAAAAGCTGATGCTGGATGGGTTCCTAATAATCCAGGGGAGTCGCTCTACATTCGCCCATTTATGATTGCAAGTGAAGTTGGTTTAGGCGTTCGTCCATCAAGCAAAGCGACTTTTTTGATTATTGCCACACCAGCAGCTGCGTATTTCAATGCAGCAAAGCCAGTTTCGGTATGGATCTCTAATGAATATGTCCGTGCATCAAAAGGTGGAACTGGCGAAGCAAAGTGCGGTGGAAATTACGCTGCCTCATTATTAGCTCAACGTGCAGCCGCAAAAGAGGGTTGCGATCAAGTTGTTTGGCTTGATGCAGTAGAACGCAAATGGATTGAAGAGATGGGCGGAATGAACCTTTTCTTTGTTAAAGGAAAAGGTAAAGATGCCCGCATAGTTACGCCATCACTTACTGGCACTTTGCTTCCTGGAATTACTCGCGACTCCTTGTTAATTGTTGCAGATGACCTTGGCTATAAAGTAGAAGAAGCGATGATCAGTGTTGAGGATTGGCGATCAGGTGCAGCAAGTGGTGAGATCTCTGAAACTTTTGCTTGCGGAACTGCAGCTGTAATCACCGGTATTGGTGAAGCCAAGAGTGCAAATGGAAATTGGCAGATCGGCGATGGCCAACCTGGTCCAATAACTTTGGCATTGCGTGAGCGCTTATTAGGAATCCAACATGGTTCAGAAGCCGATACCCACGGTTGGATGAGCAAAGTAATCAAATGAGCCCGACCTCAGACGCTTTTCATGTTTATGACACAACCTTGCGCGATGGCGCGCAACAAGAAGGTTTGAATCTTTCTGTCCAAGACAAGTTAACCATTGCCAAACACCTTGATGATTTGGGAGTCGGCTTTATCGAAGGTGGATGGCCTGGAGCGAATCCAAAAGATACTGAATTTTTTGCTCGTGTTGCTAAAGAGATCAAATTTAAAAATGCCCAATTTGTAGCTTTTGGTGCCACTCGCCGACCGCTTGTAAAAGCTGGAGATGATGCGCAAGTTACCGCACTGCTAGATTCGCAAGCACCAATTGTCACTCTCGTTGCGAAATCTCATGATGTCCATGTAGACCTGGCTCTAAAAACAGATCTTCAAGAAAACTTAGCGATGATTCGCGACACAATTGCACATTTAAAAAATCATGGAAGACGCGTATTTCTAGACGCAGAACATTTCTTCGATGGTTATCGATCAAATAAGGCCTATGCATTAGAAGTTATCCAAACTGCGATGGCCGCAGGAGCAGAAGTTGTCGCTCTGTGCGATACAAATGGTGGAGCACTTCCTGATGAAATCAGTGAAATAGTTAATGAGATTATCGGTGTTACTTCAGCACGAATTGGTATTCATTGCCACAACGATGCTGGATGCGCAGTTGCAAACTCACTTGCAGCAGTAAATGCCGGCGCAACCCACGTGCAAGGAACTTTAAATGGATATGGTGAGCGAACCGGAAATGCAGATTTAGTAACAATAATTGCAAATCTTGAGTTAAAGCTTGGTAAAAAAGTCTTGCCAGTCGGTTCACTAAAGGAAGCATTTAGAATTTCACACGCGGTCGCTGAGGTAACAAATATCGCACCTAGTACCCGTCAGCCATATGTTGGTCTTTCCGCATTTGCACACAAGGCTGGCTTGCATGCAAGCGCGATTAAGGTAGATCCTGCGATGTATCAACACACAGATCCAGCAGAAGTTGGAAATGATATGCGGATGTTGGTTTCTGATATGGCTGGCCGTGCATCAATTGAATTAAAGAGCCAAGAACTTGGAATAGATATTGGTCCAGACCGTGAAGTTTTGGGTCGCGTTGTTGATCGCGTAAAAGATTTAGAGTCACAGGGTTATACCTTCGAGGCAGCAGATGCTTCATTTGAACTCTTATTGCGCGCAGAAATTTCTGGTGCAAAGTTACATTTCTTCATAGTTGATGAGTGGTCAACCACTGTAGATAAAAGTGCAAATGGTGTTGTTACTAGCCGAGCTTCAGTCAAGATAACTGCACGCGGTAAAAGTTATGAGGCAACTGGCACTGGTAATGGACCGGTTAACGCCATCGATCGCGCACTTCGCACCGGCCTTGAGAGTATTTACCCAGAACTTGCCGTTCTCGAATTAACTGATTACAAAGTCCGTATTTTGGAAGGTCGCCTTGGTACTGGGGCAGTAACTCGAGTCCTCGTACAAACAAGAGATGGCAAAGCGGAATGGACGACCTTGGGAGTTCATGAAAATGTTATTGCAGCCTCTGAAATGGCGTTAGAAGATGCAGTTACTTATGGCTTACTACGACAAGGGATTAAACCCGAGTAACCTTTACATATGTCAGATGTGGTGAGCGAAGCGTTTGCTGGCCTATTTGCGCAATATGAAGAACATTTACGTTCTCAACGAAATCTTTCAGAGCACACCATTCGGGCTTACATCGGTGACTTAACTTCACTTGCTGAACATGCAGAGCGTATGAAAGTTACCGAACCTAGTGCTTTAACGTTAGCGATAATTCGTTCTTGGCTCGCAAATCAACAAAGTAAAGGTGGGGCTCGAACCACAATTTCACGTCGCGCAGTTTCAGTAAGAACATTCACTGCATGGGCCGCACGCAAAGGGATTTTACCAACCGATGTTGGGGATCGCTTAGCTACTCCAAGAGGCCATCGCACTCTTCCTCACGTATTAACCGTTGCCGAAGCCACGGAAGTTTTTGATTCACTTGAATTAGCTGCAGGAGAAGAACAAACTCCACTGGCACTTCGAAATATCGCATTAGTTGAATTGCTTTATGCAACAGGCATTCGAGTATCGGAAGCGTGTGGCATGGATCTGGCGGATATCGATCGAAATAGAAATACAGTACGAGTTTTTGGAAAAGGTAGAAAGGAGCGGACCTGTCCGATCGGCGCACCAGCCTTGCTAGCAATTGATAATTGGATTAAGGAAGCTCGGCCCGCATTAACTGGAAGCACTTCAGGGTCAGCGCTCTTCTTAGGTTCACGTGGCAAAAGAATTGATCCACGAACAGTGCGAGAAGTTGTTTACAAAGCGTTAGAAGCATTACCTGGATCCCCAAAGATGGGTCCGCATGGTTTGCGTCATAGTGCAGCGACTCATTTACTTGAGCGCGGCGCAGATTTACGCGCAGTACAAGAGTTACTAGGTCATGCCTCATTAGCAACTACACAGATTTACACACACGTTTCAGAGGATCGATTGCGAAGCGCTTACCAACAAGCACATCCTCGTGCTTAACTTAAATTAATTATTAGATCTGCGGATTCGCGCGTTTGAGCAACGATTTTTGCATTATTTTCATCACTGCCTGTTGCCCAGGAGAGTGCATCCACTTTACTTTTACCAAATTTATGGTGGCGATTAACTAATCTTTCAATTCGAAGGCTGTCATCAACTTCGATGAACCAACTCTCATCAAGTAAATTCTTGACTCCACTCCAATTATCGCCATTATGCAGTAAATAATTTCCTTCAGTTATCACTAATTTAACTGAAGGCACAATCACACCTTGAGCCGCTATAGATTCTTCAATCGCCCGATCAAAAACTGGAAAGTAAATATTCTTATCAACTTCATGCTTTACTCTTTTTAAAATTTCAGTAAACCCAAGTGCGTCAAAGGTATCGGGTGCACCTTTTCGATCTGCGCGGCCCAATTCGTGCAGAGCTAAATTGCTTAAGTGGTACCCATCCATATTTAAGATTGCGGCTTGATCACCGAGCTGCTGAATTAACTGTGCCGACAAAGTTGATTTCCCGGCGCCAGGTTTTCCAATCAATCCAACAATTTTGCGCTCTCCATCCATTAATGATTTTGCACGAGAGACAACTTCTTCAAGTGAAGTCAGTGAAATTAATGGAGAAGCCATTTACTTAGTTTAAGACAAACGCGGCAAAATTACAGGGGCGCCTAACCGGCGCAAAGGATTGTTATATTCACCATTTAACCGTTCACCCCAATGTAAAACGGTTTTGCCGAAAAAATGTGATTGGGATGCAATATTGCCAATTGGATCAGCCTTGCGGACAAGTTCGCCAACCATTAGTTCGCTTTCAACTGGGAGATAAGTTGTTCTTAATCCTTTTTCAGTAGTCCCATGATTTGCATGCGCAATCACAACTATCGGAATTGAATTAATCACGCCGACATATGCCACAACTCCATCTGTCGGCGCGAATACTTGTGCACCGACTTCAGACAAGAGATCAACTCCACGATGAGCGCGACCGTAATGATTTGCGCGATAGGCGGCTCCATCAAAGGTGCGCACCACAATCAATTTGCCAGCGAGTGGACCAACCCACCGTTCGTTATTTGGAGTGGCCTCTGCGGAAGTAGTCGGAAGTAAGGCAAGCAGTAGTGCGAGGCAGATTCTCACCCGCTTCATATCTTTCATATGTGGAGACTCTGCCAAAAAGCCCCAGATTAAGGCGCTGAACAGGGAAAACGTGGGGAAATTAGGGTCCTGTGGGTCAGGTAGGATTCGGTTCAGCACTTAAGCAATTAAGTGACTTCGCGTGGTTGAACTTCATCTACTCGGTCTGCATTAAATCCCACCGCCAAAAGCAGTGAGTTGAGTGCAGCAGATGACCAGCCACCAGGGGTAAGCCCGGCAAATTGCCACTTACCGTAAACCGAGAGCACAACTTTGAGTTGTGCGAAAGGAGTGCGCAACCATGTCGGTTGTCACCATGAGAGAACTCCTCGACAGCGGAGTCCATTTTGGACATCAAACCCGTCGTTGGAATCCAAAGATGAAGCGTTACATATTCACCGAACGCAATGGCATCTACATCATCGATATCCAACAATCACTTGGAATGATCGATTCAGCCTATGAGTTCGTAAAAGAGACTGTCACCCGTGGCGGTCACGTACTTTTCGTCGGAACAAAGAAGCAAGCACAGGAGCCAATCTTGGCTCAAGCTGCCCGCGTTGGTATGCCATCAGTAACAGAGCGTTGGCTAGGTGGAATGTTGACTAACTTCAACACTGTGGCAAAACGTATTCAACGTTTGAAAGAGCTCGAAGGACTTGAGGGAAGCACCGATCAAGGTCGCACCAAAAAAGAACTTTTGATGCAACGCCGTGAAAAAGATAAATTGAAGAAAAACCTTGACGGCATTCGCAATATGACCAAACTTCCAAGTGCTATCTGGGTTGTTGATACCAAGAAAGAGCATTTAGCGGTTGCAGAAGCAAAGAAACTTGGAATCCCAGTTATTGGAATCCTTGATACAAACTGCGATCCAGATGAAGTTGATTATGGAATTCCAGGAAATGATGACGCTATTCGTTCAGTTGTTTTGTTAACTCGGGTAATTGCAGATGCAATTGCTGCTGGTTTGCAAGCACGTTCAGGTGCTGCAAAAGCAAAAGAAGATGCAGCAGCCGCAGCTCAAGCCGAAGCGCTCGCCGCTTCAGCTACTGCAGAACTCGAAGCCGCAGTTGCAGAATCAGTTGTAGCCGCTGAAGTTGCACCAACCGTGGAGGCTTAGTAAATGTCGTATACCGCATCTGATGTAAAGCGCCTGCGCGAATTAACTGCTGCAGGAATGATGGATTGTAAAAATGCACTTGATGAGTCTGGTGGAGATTTCGACAAAGCTGTTGAGATCATCCGCGTTAAAGGACAAAAAGGTGTTACCAAACGCGAAGGTCGCACAACTTCAAATGGTTTAGTGAGCGCATCTGTTTCAGGTGATGCTGGCGTGATCTTAGAGTTGAACTGTGAAACCGATTTCGTTGCAAAGGGCGAACGTTTCCAAGAATTAGGAAATGAAATTTTGGCTAAGTTGAGCGCTTCATCAACAACTGAGTTAGAAGCATTCCTTGCAAGTGACTTTGGTGGCGGAAAAACCGTTCAGGCACATATTGATGAAGCTAATGCAACCTTGGGCGAGAAGATCGTCTTGCGTCGTATTGGCGTACTCAAAGGTGGGCCAGTTTCAGTTTACTTACACCGCACTAGCCCAGATCTTCCGGCTCAAGTTGGAGTTCTAGTGCAATTAACAAAAGAGCATGCAATTGGTAAAGATGTTGCGCAGCACATCGCAGCTTTTGCGCCTTCTTATGTTAAGCGTGAAGATGTTCCTGCAGATTTAATTGAAAGCGAACGTCGCATTGCTGAAGAGACCGCCCGCAACGAAGGCAAGCCAGAAGCTTCACTTGCCAAAGTAGTTGAAGGTCGCGTAACTGGCTTTATCAAGGAAGTTTCCTTGATAGAGCAAGCATTTGCGAAGGATTCAAAGAAGAGCGTTGCTCAGATCCTAGAAGAAGCTGGCACAAATGTGAGCGCCTTCTTCCGTTTTCGCGTAGGACAGTAAGAGAATATTGACCATGACCTACTCGAGAGTCCTACTAAAACTCTCGGGTGAGGTCTTTGGTGGGGGAGCCGGAATCGGTGTTGATCCTGATGTTG
>DDZI01000053.1 GCA_002346305.1 Actinobacteria bacterium UBA3012
GAAATGCTTTATGAACCATATGTGTTGCCGTGTGCGCACGCGAAATACCAGCACGTCGTTCGTTATCTATCTCAGCGAAACCATTTTCGTTGACTAATGCTTCTCCACTGACAACTTTTCCTCTATGCAGAAACAAATTTGGGAGGGGTGTTTGCACGTCATCAATTTCAATTACAGCACCATTCGCGGTACGAATAAATCCACTATCGGAAAGTTGACCGCCACCTTCGGCATAAAAAGGAGTTCGATCTAACATGATCTCAACTTCGTCGCCGGCTTTAGCTGCAGTAACTGGTGCGCCATCCACTAAAAGATATTTGATTTTGGATTCACTCTTGATTTGTGAATAGCCAATAAATTCAGTGATTCCAGATTGGTCAAGTGCAGACCGATAAATTGAAAGGTCGGCATGGCCCGATTTCTTAGCCCGCGCATCTGCTTTAGCACGATCGCGCTGTTCTTTCATTAATTTACGGAATGCATCCTCATCAACTGTTAAACCTTGTTCTGATGCCATCTCTAAAGTTAAGTCGTATGGGAATCCATAAGTATCGTGCAGTTTGAATGCATCCGAGCCGGATAGGGATTTTGCTCCACTTTTCTTGGTAGCACCTGCCGCAGAATCAAAAATCAACGTACCAGATTTTAATGTTTGTAAAAATGCGCTTTCTTCTCCAACTGCAATCTCTAAAATTCGCGCCTTATCGGTATTTAACTCTGGATACTGTGGCGACATCGCTGCAATCGCGGTTGTAATCAACTCATGAGTTGTTGGATCTCCCGAACCGAGTAATCTCATATTTCGAATAGTTCGACGCATCATCCGGCGAAGTACATAACCACGTCCTTCGTTGCCTGGAGTAACTCCATCACCAATTAGCATTGCCGCGGTACGAGCGTGATCTGCAATCACGCGAAGCGAAACATCTGAAGCAATTGATTTTCCATACTTAACATTTGCTAGAGCGCTTGCTTTATCCAGAATCAATCTAGTGGTGTCGATTTCATAAATATTTTCCACGCCTTGCAGCAAAGCGGCAGTTCTTTCAAGACCTAAACCGGTATCAATGCTTTTCTTAGGTAAATCACCCAATATTGGAAAATCTGATTTTCCATTTCCAGAACCGCGTTCTGATTGCATGAATACCAAGTTCCAAATTTCCATATATCGGTTTTCATCTGCGATTGGGCCACCTTCAGCGCCATGTTCTGGGCCACGATCAAAATAAATCTCTGAACATGGACCACAAGGGCCAGGAACTCCCATTGACCAAAAATTATCATCCATATCTCTGCGCTGGATCCGCTCTTTTGGAACACCGATCTGCTTATGCCAAATATCTGCAGCTTCATCGTCATCAAGATAAACCGTTACCCACAGTCGTTCAGGATCAAATCCATATCCACCATCAGATTGCGAGCGGGTTAACAACTCCCAAGCGAGAGTAATTGCACCCTCTTTAAAATAATCACCAAAAGAAAAGTTTCCACACATTTGGAAAAATGAAGCATGCCTGGTGGTTTTGCCGACTTCATCAATATCTAAAGTTCGTACACATTTCTGAACAGATGTCGCTCTCTTGTACGGCGCAGGTATCTCCCCAAGAAAATAAGGTTTGAAAGGAACCATGCCGGCATTTACAAGTAATAAATTTGGGTCATCCGCAATCAATGAAGCAGAGGGCACAACAGTGTGGGTTAAGCCAGCGCGATTCTCCTTTTCAAAGAAATCAAGCCAACGTTTACGTATCTCCGCTGAATCCACACCAAATCCGTTCTACTAATTAAGATTAATCGCGATTTTTGTTTCTTGCTTTTGCAATCCCCCATGCAACAGCAGCCATTTTGGCAGCTGGCCCACGAGAAAAGATTGAATCAGCAGCGGCGGTCAACCTAGTAGTAAAACCTTCAGCGCTTTTGGTTATGTTATCAATTCGCTCAAACTGTTTATTTGTAAGATTTACAGTCGTTGTGACCTCTTCAAGTAGCGGAACGGTCTCTTGACTAACATTCTTAATGGCAACGCCAGCCTCATCTAAAACTTTTCCAAATCTAATCACTGCATAAGCGATAGCAACCGCCACAACAGCTAATGAAGAGGCAGCGATAATTGCTGCGATCCCGCCTGCACTCATCCCTTACCTCCTAAAATTTCACGAATCCGTTCCAGCGCTTTAGCCACTCTGGCTTCAGCTCCATGTGCGGTTGGACGGTAATACTGCTTCCCGATCAACGGATCAGGGGCGTATTGAGCGGCAACCACTCCTTCTGGATAGTCATGAGGATACAGGTAATCCCCGCTGGCACCGAAAGGCGTGGCTCCATCGCGCAGCGGTGGCGGAACTAGCCCAATATTTCCACTGTTCACATCTTGGCGAGCCTCGGATATCGCAACATTTACCGCATTTGATTTAGGGGCTGTTGCACAATAAACAGTGGCATGTGCCAATAGCAACGCACCCTCTGGCATACCCACTAAAGCCACAGCTTGCGCGGCTGAAGTTGCGACAAGCAAAGCGTTTGAATCAGCCATTCCAATATCTTCACTTGCAAAAATCATCAATCTTCGTGCCATATATCTAGGGTCTTCGCCTGCTTCAAGCATTCGAGCTAAATAGTGAAGTGCTGCGTCAACATCAGAACCGCGCATGCTTTTTATATACGCACTAATGACGTCGTAATGTTGATCAACGTTGTAGAGCACGATCGCTTGAGAAACTGCTTTTGATAAATTATCAACGGTAATGAGACCGCCATCTTGACTAGCACCTGCTGCGGCTTCTAGATAAGTCAAAATTCTTCGGCCGTCACCGTTTGAAATCTTAATTAATTCAGATTTAGCATCTTCATCCATTGCAATCTTGTTATTAAGACCTTTTGGATCAGTTAATGCTCGATCAATTAATTTCTCAGCAGATCTATCGCTCAACGCATTTAGCGTAAGGACTAAGGATCGTGACAGCAAAGGTGAAATAATTGAGAATGCCGGATTCTCAGTTGTGGCCGCGACGAGTGTTATCAATTTATCTTCCACAGCCGGAAGTAGTGCATCTTGTTGTGCCTTGTTAAATCGATGGACTTCGTCGATAAAAAGCAAGGTCTGCACACCTTTATGGGCTAATTGAAATTTTGCTGAATCAATTTCTTCGCGAACATCTTTTACTCCGGCATTTACTGCAGAGAGTTGCCTAAATCTTCGCCCTTTAGATAGCAGAAGCGCAAGTGAAGTTTTACCTACACCTGGTGGTCCGAACAAAATAATTGA
>DDZI01000070.1:0-4430 GCA_002346305.1 Actinobacteria bacterium UBA3012
TACGACGCTTTGGAGCTGCTTTTTTAGCAGCTGCTTTCTTGGTCGTGCGCTTCTTTGATGTTTTCTTGGCTGCAGCCACGTACTTCTCCTGTCAGCTGGGTTCGATCCGTCACCGAACCTGTTAAGAGAAGGGTTCCACTCTTTTGCAATAAGTTCCAGCATTTGAGCAAAATATTTTGTGTCGTGTCGCACACCGATATTTTGGAATTTTTGTGCCCTACAACAAATTTCTTTTTATTGCTCTTCTAGGACAGAAATTTACTTTTCCTTACTTTTCATCAGCAGGTTTTTCCATTTTTAACTCAGATAATGCTCGCGCTGCTCGGATTTCCCGTTCAGAAACCGCATATGGGTCAGTGCGCGCATCATATTTGCGGAATTTCGGCAAAACTGAACTTAGTGCTGATACCGAAGCGACGCACAACAATCCACCGCCAATTACTGCCCCATTTAATCCGGTAACGGCTGCCATTCCACCGGCGCGCATCTGCCCGCCAATTGGTCCAACCGCGTAAGAAAGTAATTCAATGCCCGCAAGTCGGCCACGCAACTCATCTGGAATTGTTTGGTTCCAAATAGTCGCACGAAAAATAACGCTGACTTGGTCCGCTGCTCCTGCTGCGACTAAACACAATAAAACCCAATAAACATTATTAAATATGGCAGAAATAGTGATTGATGCTCCCCAAATTAATGCTGCAAGAATAATGGCGCGGCCATGTCGGTTCACCTTTAATGTCCATTTACTAGTGAGAGTTACTAACAATGCGCCCACCGTTCCAGCCGAATACAAGAATCCAAGTGATTGTGGAGAGTTGAGTTGATCAGCCCAAAATGGGAATAAGGCAGTAGGCATTGCAAAAAACATCGCAGCTAGATCAATCAGATAGGTACCCATCAAATCTTGGCGGCTGCTTGCATACTTAACTCCCTCAAAAAGGGCTCCAATTGATGGTGTAGTAGCTTTTTCACTACGTGGCATCCGGGAAACTTGAAGTAGCAGCACCAAGGAGAGTGCGTAAGAAATAACATCAATCAAAAATGCGGGAGTCACACCCCAGATTGAAATGATAATTCCACCTATTGCGGGTCCTGCAATAACTGGAATTTGATAGCGCAATCCCATAATTGCACTTGCTGCTGGAAGATCATCGTGCGAAACAATCCTTGGGATTACCGCGGCCATGCTAGGTCCACGTAACCCATTTACCCCAGCAAAAGCACCGCCAACTAGGTACAGCACCCACAGACGGGGATTATCTAATTGTGAATTAATCAGCAATATTATTGATAGTCCTAGAGCAGTACTTTCACCAATCAGGATTAATTTTCGCCGATCAACATAGTCGGCCAAAACTCCACCGTACAAACCAAAGACAATGAGTGGGATTAATTCAGCCGCTCCCATCAAGCCAACCGCAAGGTATGACCCGGTAATTTCTTTTACTTGGTATGGAAGTGCGACATAAGTGATCATCGAACCAAGGCCGGAAACTAAGCCAGATGTAAATAAGAGCCGAAAGTCGCGGACTCTTCTAAGTAAAGATATGTCTAAACCAATCCCTCGGATCCCCCGCAATTTAGAAAACCGAGATTTGGTTTTACTCATCCGGTGATCCTATATTCATGGCTCCATAATTAGTGGAAAGTTTGCCCCTCATTTGGGAAGGCCCCACTTGCCACATCTGCTGACCACTCTTTGACTGCATTGCTCATTTCCTCGCGTAAATTTCGATAAGCCTTTGCCAATTTTGGCGGCTTTGCAGTTAAGCCCATCAAATCACTCCAAACCAAGACTTGGGCATCGCAATCTTTTCCAGCTCCAATTCCAATCGTTGGGATTTCTAAAGCCGCAGTAATTTCAGCAGCTAATTCTGCTGGGACTAATTCGAGTACTAGTGAAAAAACTCCAGCCTCTTGTAACGCTAGTGCATCTGCAATTATGGCGGCACCATTTTCGCCACGACCCTGCACTCGATACCCGCCAAGTGTGTGAATAGATTGCGGTGTTAATCCAAGATGTCCCATAACTGGAATACCAGCTTTAATCAACGCTTTTATCTGCGGAGTAACTTTTGCCCCACCTTCAATTTTTACAGCTTGCACACCAGCTTCTTTGAAAAAGCGGATAGAGGTTTGCAAGGCTTGTTCAGGGGAGTGTTCAAATGAACCAAATGGAAGATCGGCAACAACTAGTGCTCGCTTTGTTGCACTAACAACAGCTCGTGCCAATGAAATCATTTCATCGACAGTCACCGAAATTGTATTTTCAGCACCTAAAAAATTATTACCGGCGCTATCGCCAACAAGCAAAACTGGAATTCCAGCTTGCTCAAATATTTCAGCAGTCAGTTGTTCATAAGAGGTGAGCATGGCCCACTTGCCTTGACCTTTTGATTTCACAATATCTAAAGTCGTGATGCGCCTATGAATGGCACCGCCGTATAAAGCGTTTACTGGCTCCATTTTTTCTCCCCTCAAGGCCGCGTGGGTCCCTGGGTCAGTTTTGAAGGTAACAGATGCAATCCTCTCACTTTGACCGCGAGTTGGCATACAGCCAAAAACCCAGCCTCAAATCAGCACCATATATATAGGGACAGTAGGCTGTATTTATGAGCGCTTCAGCTGATGCCGACCAGAGGCCGATTGTGCCGAGCCCGCCGATCTCACCAGCCTCGCCGGCTCAATTACGACTTGCACTGGCTCAAGTAAATCCAACTTTGGGTGCGATTGATGACAATTGCGAGTTGATCTTGAAGTACGTAAAACATGGTGCCCAAGGAGGCGCACATTTAATTGTTTTCCCAGAGATGGTAGTTACTGGATATCCGGTGGAAGATCTGGCACTTCGATCAGCTTTTAGATTAGCTAGCCGGAATGCGGTCGCTCAACTAGCAACTCAATTATCTCTTTCTGGCTTGGGAGAGATCGTTGTAGTGGTTGGTTATTTAGATCAGATTGATGGCGCACTTGATCGACTTGGCACTCCGGTTGGAGCACCGCAAAATGCGCTCGCCGTAATTTATCGAAACCAAGTTGTTGCAACTTATGCAAAACGCCATCTTCCAAATTACGGAGTATTTGATGAGTTTAGGAATTTCATCCCCGGATCAAAATCTTTAGTTGTACGAGTTCATGGAGTAGATCTTGCGTTTGCAATTTGTGAAGATATTTGGCAAGACGGCGGATTAATGCCAGAGATTGCAGCACGTACTCCAGGTGCATTAATCGTTATAAACGGCAGTCCATATGAAAAAGAAAAAGATGATGTGCGCTTAAATTTAATTTCACGACGAGCAAGTGAAATTGGAGCACCTGTTGCATATGTAAATCTGGTTGGCGGGCAGGATGAATTAGTTTTTGATGGAGACAGCGTTGTCGTTAATCAACGTGGTGAGACGATGGCTAGAGCGCCCCAATTTGCTGAAGGTTTAATGCTGGTAGATATGCAGGCTAAGTCTCATTCCGCTACCCCAGATATAGTTATAAGTGAAGAGATTCTTGCGCCCTATTCACCAAATTCAGCAGGCATCTCACCTGCATTAGAGCGCGAAGCTGAAATCTGGGGCGCATTAGTTACCGGATTACGCGATTACGTTGAAAAAGGAAGATTCAACTCGGTAATTCTTGGAGTTTCAGGTGGAATTGATTCTGCTCTTGTTACTGCGATTGCTGTTGATGCAATTGGCGCAGACCGTGTTCACGGGGTAGCCCTCCCAAGTAAATACTCATCTGATCATTCACTTGGTGATGCGGAAGAGTTAGCGAAAAATACTGGAATTCAATTCAGAGTTGTACCAATACAAACCATGGTGGATAGCTATTTAGATTTATTGCACTTCACTGGAGTTGCTGAAGAAAATTTACAAGCACGAGTACGCGGCACGACTTTGATGGGTATTTCAAATCAAGAAGGACATTTAGTTTTAGCTACAGGCAACAAGAGCGAACTCGCAGTCGGTTACTCCACAATTTATGGAGACGCTGTCGGGGGATATGCACCAATTAAAGACCTATGGAAATCTTTAGTTTGGGAGTTAGCGCGATGGAGAAATAAAGTCGCGATTGCTAATGGACAAACTCCGCCGATTCCAATTAGATCTATTGAGAAAGAACCAAGCGCCGAATTGCGCCCTGATCAAAAAGATACTGATTCACTCGGGGATTACTTAACTCTTGATCTAATTTTAAATAGATATGTCACGCAAGATCAGAGTGTTCAAGAAATCATCACGGCCGGATTTGATCCAGCGGTAGTAAACCGCGTGGTCGGGTTGGTTGACGCTGCTGAGTACAAACGTCGCCAATACCCACCTGGCACCAAGATCAGCACCCGAGCATTTGGTAAAGATCGTCGCTTGCCGATCATCTCGGCCTGGGGCAGGCAAGCTAAATAGCCTCTTAATGGCCTCTAAATAGACTCTAAATAG
>DDZI01000070.1:4591-12138 GCA_002346305.1 Actinobacteria bacterium UBA3012
CTCTAAATAGACTCTAAATAGCCCAGAAAGGCGCCTTCAATCAGTAATTTTGTTAACACAGCCGAAACGCACACGAGGCAGGATTAAGGGATGAGCCAATCTAGCAATAGCCCAGAAACGCAAAATGCGCGCCAAAAAGAGTTCGTTCTTCGGACACTAGAAGAGCGCGGAATTCGTTTTGTCAGACTTTGGTTTACCGATGTTCTCGGATTTTTAAAATCTGTTGCAGTTGCTCCAGCTGAACTACAAAATGCATTTGA
Source organism: Actinobacteria bacterium UBA3012 (assembly GCA_002346305.1). Taxonomy (GTDB): domain Bacteria; phylum Actinomycetota; class Actinomycetes; order Nanopelagicales; family Nanopelagicaceae; genus UBA3012. Next base: position 4,852 of record DDZI01000070.1, read on the forward strand.
TGAAGGTATTGGCTTTGATGGTTCAGCAATTCAAGGTTTTGCACGTGGTCAAGAATCTGACATGTTGGTTATGCCAGATCCAAGTACTTTTACAATTTTGCCTTGGCGAACTGAAGCGCCGGGCGCGGCTCGTATGTTTTGCGACATCATCATGCCGGATGGGGAACCGTCCCCTGCAGATCCTCGAAATGTATTGAAGAGAACGTTAAATCGAGCAGCAAAGATGGGTTACAGTTTTTATACACATCCAGAGATTGAGTTTTTTCTATTTAAAGAAGAACCTAAAAAAGGCGAAACACCTCAACCGGTTGATTCGGCTGGATATTTTGATCACACACCAAGTGTTGTTGGAAATGATTTCAGACGCCAAGCAATTACAGTTCTTGAAGCCATGGGAATTAGTGTCGAGTTCAGTCATCATGAGGGTGCACCAGGACAGCAAGAAATAGATTTACGTTATGCAGATGCATTAAGCACTGCAGATAACATCATGACTTTTAGATTAGTTGTAAAAGAAGTTGCTCTTGATCAAGGCTTTTATGCATCGTTTATGCCAAAACCATTTACTGATCATCCTGGTTCTGGAATGCACACCCATCTTTCACTATTTGAGGGTGAGCGCAATGTTTTTTACGAAGAAGGCGCACCACTTCAACTTTCACAAGAAGGAAGATCTTTTATCGCCGGACTTTTGAAGCATGCACCTGAGTATTCTGCAATCACAAATCAATGGGTCAACTCTTACAAGAGATTACATGGTGGTGGTGAAGCCCCATCCCATATTTCATGGGGATATAACAATCGCAGTTCTTTAGTTCGGATTCCAATGTATAAGCCAAACAAATCAAACTCCACTCGAATCGAATTGAGATCACCTGATTCAGCGTGCAATCCATATTTAGCATTCGCAGTAATTTTGGCGGCTGGCTTAAAAGGAATTGAAGGAAAATATCAATTACAAGATCCAGCTGGAATCGATTTAACTTCCGCCGAAGAGGTAGCTGCTGCCGGACTGGCTTCACTTCCACGTGATTTAAATGGTGCAATTGATGCAATGGCACAGAGCGAATTAGTACGCGAAACCTTGGGCGAGCATGTTTTTGAGTATGTACTACGAAATAAGCGTGCAGAGTGGGCTGAATACCAACGCCAGGTCAGCGTTTATGAACTTGATCGTTATTTGCCACTTCTCTAGCCCCTGCCTTACCCTTATGGCATGACACGTCGCAGCGCACTCCTCCTTGCCTGCCGTGGCGGGGCCAAGTAACCGGTCTCCCTGTCACGGGTTGTTGACGTGCCGGTTAATCCATCAAACATTAGCCGCGAATTAAAAGGAGCCCCAATCAAATGAATTTCCCAAAGCAAGTAAAAAGCAATTCACCGATTCATCGTTATCAGCCATTTGCACCGATAGATCTATCTGATCGCACTTGGCCGGACAAGACAATCACTGTGGCGCCTAAATGGTGTTCTGTTGATCTTCGAGACGGCAATCAAGCGTTAATTGATCCAATGGATCCACCGCGCAAATTAGCGATGTTTAAACTTTTGGTGCAGATGGGTTACAAAGAGATTGAAGTTGGTTTTCCAAGTGCAAGTCAGACTGATTTTGATTTCGTACGCAAAATTATTGAAGAAGATCTGATTCCAGATGATGTAGTTATCCAAGTGCTTACGCAAGCTAGAGCACATTTAATTGATCGCACATTTGAATCTATTAAAGGTGCCAAGCAGGCGATTGTTCACCTCTACAACTCAACTTCGACATTGCAACGTCGTGTTGTATTTGGGCAAGACAAAGAGGGAATCAAGAAAATTGCAACAGATGCTGCCGAGTACTGTCTATCACTTGTAGATTCAGTTAAAGGAACTCAAGTTTCTTTTGAGTATTCCCCTGAGTCATACACCGGTACCGAGTTAAGTTATGCGCTAGAAGTTTGCGACGCGGTAAATGACATTTGGCGACCAACTCCATCTTGGAAAACTATTTTAAATTTGCCGGCAACGGTAGAGATGGCAACTCCAAATGTTTACGCAGATTCAATTGAGTGGATGCACCGCAATCTTGCTTACCGTGATTCGGTAGTACTTAGCTTGCACCCACATAATGATCGCGGAACAGGTGTTGCAGCAGCCGAGCTTGGCTATATGGCTGGAGCAGATCGAATTGAAGGTACGTTATTTGGAAATGGCGAGCGCACTGGAAATGTCTGCTTAGTAACTCTTGGAATTAATTTACTTAGCCAAGGAATTGACCCACACATTGATTTTTCAGATATCTCTGAAGTTCGTCGCGTTGTGGAGTATGCAAATCAATTACGTGTGCCAGAGCGGCACCCCTATGGTGGCGATTTAGTTTTCACCGCTTTTTCTGGGTCACATCAAGACGCAATTAAAAAAGGTTTTGAGCATTTAGAAAGAGATGCTAAATCTGCCGGAAAGACAATTGATCAAATGTTGTGGGCTGTTCCGTACCTTCCAATAGATCCAAAAGATATTGGTCGCAGTTACGAGGCCGTAATTCGTGTTAATAGCCAATCCGGAAAAGGTGGAGTGGCGTACATGATGAAAAACGAACATTCACTTGATCTTCCACGCCGATTACAAATCGAATTTAGCCAAGTTGTTCAAGCTAAAACCGATAGCGAAGGTGGAGAAATTAACCCTGAGCAGATGTGGGGGATTTTCGAAGATGAGTATTTGCCAACTGAGAGCGCCCCTTGGGGCAGGTTTAGATTGCGAGGGCTCTCACAAAGTTCATCTTTGGGCGAAGATGTAAAACTGGTTGCCGAAATTACCGATCGCGGTGCTAGCCATACTTTAAATGGAACTGGAAATGGCCCTATTGCAGCGTTCTGCGATGCGATAGCAAGCCACGGTGTCTCGGTGCAGGTGCTCGACTATTACGAGCACGCACTTTCAGCAGGTGGTGATGCCAGTGCCGCGGCATACCTTGAGTGCACCATCGATGGCGATACTTTTTGGGGAGTCGGAATTGATCCGAATACGACTACCGCTTCGCTTAAGGCAATTGTTTCTGCCATCAACCGCGCAATCAGGTAGTTCTCACCCCGAGGTACTACCGTTCTACTTATGGGTCTTTACCGGGATGAAGCGGTCGTAATTCGCACCCAACGTCTTGGCGAAGCCGATCGCATCATCACCTTGTTGACCCGGGAGAGCGGTCGGATTCGAGCTGTGGCTAAGGGAGTTCGGCGCACTAAATCTAAATTTGGCGCACGCCTTGAGCCAGGAAGTTACTTAGATATCCAGCTTTACACCGGAAAAACTTTTGACATTGTCACGGAAGTTTCTTCTCGTGAAAATTTTGGAGATGTCCTCTCGGCCGATTATCAAAAGTGGACTATTGCGTCAGCAATTTTGGAAACAGCAGAGAGATTCACATTGAATGAGCATGAACCATCTTTACAACAATTTTTGCTAGTAATTGGAGCACTGCGTTCGCTTTCAAATAATGAGCATGAACCATCTTTAATCCTTGATGCGTTTTTACTTCGCTCACTATCGGTCGGCGGCTACGCGCCTTCACTAGAAGATTGTTCGGTCTGTGAAGCAACTGGACCACATCGTTTCTTCTCACTTTCGGGTGGTGGAAGCATTTGCACAAATTGCCGAACCTCAGGTGCTGCAACGGTCACTGCACCAACCCTTGAATTGATGGGCGCACTGCTATCCAGTCAATGGGATGTTGCCGAAAGCAGCGATCCTAAAAGTAGAAGAGAAGCAAGCGGAGTGATCGCTGCATATTTGCAGTACCACTTAGAGCGTTCGCTACGTTCTCTTCCGCTGGTGGAACGAGCATGAGAAAACCAACGCCACATCCAAGTGGTGCTAAACCTCCAAAACTTTCAAAAAACTTAATTCCAAATCATGTTGCAGTTGTGATGGATGGAAATGGAAGATGGGCAAAACAAAGAGGGTTGCCAAGAACTGCTGGCCATGAGGCTGGGGAAGCCGCACTTTTTGATTTGGTAGAAGGTGCAATAGAAATTGGCGTTAAAGAGATTAGCGCCTTTGCATTTTCAACTGAAAACTGGAAACGCTCACCTGAAGAAGTTAAGTTCTTAATGGGATTTAATCGAGATGTAATCCGTCGCCGACTTGATGACATGCATGAGTTAGGTGTTCGAGTTCGATGGGCCGGGCGTGATCGTAAATTATGGAAAAGCGTAATTGACGAGTTGGAAAGAGCTGAAAAACTCACTGCAAAAAATAAAGTATTAACCTTAAATATGTGTGTCAATTACGGAGGAAGAGCTGAGATTATTGATGCTGCAATTGAGTTAGGTAAAGATATTAAAAACAAGAAAATAAATGTAGATAAAGTAAATGAGAAAACACTGACTAAGTATTTAGATGTTCCAACAGATGTAGATCTTTTCTTGCGCTCTTCAGGAGAAGAACGAATCAGTAATTTTATGTTATGGCAAAGCGCTTACGCAGAATTGGTATTTTTAGATGTACTTTGGCCCGATGTTGATCGACGCACTTTATGGAATGCGATCGAGATTTACGCTAAGCGAGATCGAAGATTTGGCAAAGCTTAAGCTGCTGGATGATCTATTGGTGTCGGTGCAGTTAAATCCGCCTGGCACATCGCACAACGAGCATTATCGAGTAAGTACATTTCAATTTCATAGGTATCTGGGTTAAATGAAGCCGTAATTTCTAATAGATGCGATCCGCAAGCAGGACAAGCACATGTTGGAATTCCTCTAAAGTCGCCCATTAGTTAACACTTTGAGCAGATTCCGAAGATCTCTGCTGTATGCCCAACTTCGCGGAAACCAAACTCTTCAGCCATGGTGTTGGCCCATTTTTCAATCGCTCCGCCTTCAATTTCAACGGTATCGCCACAACTTTTGCACATTAAGTGATGATGATGGCCGTCACCACACAGACGATAAATAGCTTCTCCATCTTCGCGACGCAGAAGATCCACAATCTTGTCATCTACCAAAGATTGCAGGGCTCGATAAACGGTTGTTAAACCTATCCCATCTCCTTCTCGACGCAGGATTTGATGCAGTTCTTGAGCGCTTGCGAATCCACCAGTTCGCTCAAGAACTGCTATCAACTTGAGATCTGATTTATTCATGGTCTTCATCGGCGTGCTCATCTTCTAGATGTATCCCTTGACTAGTTTCATGTGAATGCGCATCTCCTGAATGAAGGTATGCAACCAAGCCCCACATAATCAATACACCTGAAATAGTCGCAACCATTGTCAATCGTGATGAGTGGCGTGAATGTGCTTCTGGCAAGATATGTGATGTCGCAAGATAAATAACAATTCCGGAAAATGCAGCAAGGTAAATAGCAATCAAATTATTACTCAAGGCAAGTGTGCTACCAAGAGCTGCACCGCTAACTCGAGCTAATGCATCTATACCAAGCAAACCAATACTCTTTTTCCCCCAAAGACCTGATTTGATCATGAAAGAAACCGTGTTCAGTCCATCGCTAAATGCGTGAACAAGTAGAGCAATAAACACCACAAGTCCTAAATCTGAACTAACTTTAAATGCAACGCCGAGTGCCAAACCATCGAGAAATACGTGGCCACCCATCGCGATCGCACCAAAAGTGCCTGCGAAGTTATGTGAATGCTTGTGATCATGACCGTAATCTGATTCAGCTGGCTCATGGGAACCAAAAATTCGCTCGTAGAAGTGAAGTAGTAAGAAACCACCGATCAAAGCAATTGATACAACAGGGGCGTGAAGAAATTCTTGACTGCCTAATTCAAAAACTTCAGGCAGTAGATCAAATGCAACAAGACCAAGTAAAAGGCCGGCTGACAATCCAAGTACAAGATGGAGTCGGTCCTTTGCTTTCAGGGCCAAAGCCCCGCCTGCAAATGTTGATAGAGCGGTAAGTCCTGCGAGGATGATGGCAATGTTCATGTCAGGACAGTATCACAAAATGAAAATGATTTTCATTTTCAAATAATTTGGGGTTGATTTAGGTAGAATTCCCTCGTTGCGCCAGCCTGGTGTGATCCCGGACTGTCCGGAGTAATCCAAATATTCGCCGACAGCCAGCCGGATGAAGGAGTTCTACCAAAATGGCCGATCGTTTAGAAACTATTGTCAGCCTGGCCAAGCGCCGGGGATTTGTTTACCCATCCTCTGAAATTTATGGCGGGTTGCGGGCTTCATGGGATTACGGACCATTAGGTGTTGAGCTAAAAAACAATGTTAAGCGCCAGTGGTGGAAATACATGGTCATGGGCCGTGAAGATATTGTCGGAATTGATTCATGCGTAATTTTGGCGCGTGAAGTTTGGGAAGCATCTGGTCACGTCGCAACTTTCTCTGACCCATTAACAGAGTGCACTGCTTGCCATAAACGTTACCGTGCTGATCACTTAGAAGAAGCGTACGAAGCAAAACATAAGAAGGCGCCAGAATCTTTGGCTGATATTAATTGCCCTGCCTGTGGCAACAAAGGCCAGTTCACTACTCCAAAACAATTTTCAGGATTACTTAAAACTTATTTAGGACCAGTTGAAGATGAATCTGGTCTGGCATACTTGCGCCCGGAGACAGCGCAGGGAATTTTCATAAATTTTGATCAAGTAATGACTACTTCACGTAAAAAACCACCATTTGGAATCGGACAGATTGGCAAATCATTCCGAAATGAAATTACTCCAGGAAACTTTATTTTCCGTACTCGGGAGTTTGAACAAATGGAGATGGAATTTTTCGTAGTTCCAGGGACTGATGAAGATTGGCACCAATATTGGATTGATACCAGATTGGCTTGGTACAAAGATTTGGGAATTAATCCAGATCGCCTGCGAATTTATGATCATCCAAAAGAAAAACTTTCGCACTACTCAAAGCGCACTGCAGATATTGAATATAAATTCGAATTTGCAGGAACTGAATGGGGCGAACTCGAAGGAATCGCTAACCGAACTGATTTTGATTTAAAAGCGCACTCCGCTGCATCTGGAAAAGATCTTTCTTACTTTGACCAAGAAAAAAATGAGCATTGGACTCCATTTGTAATTGAACCAGCGGCTGGAGTTGATCGCTGCGCACTCACTTTCTTGATGGATGCTTACACTGAAGATGAAGCACCAAATGCAAAAGGCGAGATGGAAAAGCGGGTTGTGTTACGTCTTGATCATCGCTTAGCCCCAATTAAGGCTGCAGTATTGCCGTTATCGCGAAACGCGGATTTGTCACCTAAGGCTCGTGATCTTGCGGCGCAATTACGGAAAAACTGGAGTATTGATTTTGATGATTCGGGTGC
>DDZI01000070.1:12350-24045 GCA_002346305.1 Actinobacteria bacterium UBA3012
CGCATCTCTATAGATCAAGTGGAAACATGGTTAGCTCCACGCCTGCTCGGCTGTTAAAGCCGCTTAAACTTCAAATCCCAACTGGGGAGATTCAAATTGACCCCCCAGTTGTTTTAGCTCCAATGGCTGGAATTACCAATGCCGCTTTTAGATTGCTTTGTCGAGAACAAGGTGCTGGACTCTTTGTTTCAGAGATGGTGACTGCACGTGCTCTTGTCGAGCGACACCCAGAAACTTTGCGGATGATCACTCCAGGCAAAGGTGAATTTCCAAGATCGGTTCAGTTATATGCGGTGGATCCAATAGTTGTGGGCCAGGCCGTAACGATGTTGGGGCGTGAGAATTTAGCTGACCACATTGATTTAAATTTTGGATGCCCTGTACCAAAAGTTACTCGTAAGGGTGGAGGAGCAGCGCTACCTTTCAAACGTAAATTATTTTCCGCAATTGTGGAATCCGTTGTGAAATCAGCAAAGCCATTTGGCATTCCAGTAACAGTAAAGATGCGAATTGGCATCGACAGCGATCACATTACATATTTAGAAGCAGGTGAGAGTGCGGCAAAACTCGGCGTAAGTTGGGTGGCGCTCCATGCGCGAACTGCAGCACAAATGTATTCCGGAAAAGCACAATGGGATGCGATTGGAAGACTTGTCGAACACCTTGCGCCATATGGAACACCGGTTTTGGGTAATGGAGATATCTGGTCAGGTGCAGATGCTCTAAAGATGGTTGAACAAAGCGGTTGCCATGGTGTTGTAGTTGGGCGCGGATGTTTAGGAAGACCTTGGTTATTCGCAGAGTTAGTTGCTGCATTTGAAGGTCGGGAGATTCCACAGCAACCAACCTTGCGTGAAGTTGCTCAAATTATGGTGCGTCACGGTGAATTACTTGGAGATTATTTTGAAGATGAGTTTCGTGCCGCAAGAGATTTACGTAAACACATGGCTTGGTATTTAAAAGGATTTCGTGTTGGTGGAGAGATTCGGGCCTCTCTCGCCATGATTGAGAATATTGAACAGTTACGAGATTTACTTGGGCAGATTGAGCAACAACCATATCCAGTTGCTTTAGGTGAGCAACCACGCGGAAGATCATCATCAATTAGAACAATTGCGTTACCAGATAAGTGGCTAGATGATCCTGATGAGTATGCACATATAGAAGTTGAAGATTTGGTTTCCGGAGGATGAACCCGTTCAAAATAATTTTTAGATTAATTTCATTGATGGTAATTATTGTGGTTGCTATTCCAACTTTGATAATAGGCAGAGTTTGGTGGAGTGGTACACATCCAGTCGAAAATAAATCGGATGTGGCAATCGTCTTAGGCGCAGCACAATTTAATGGCCGCCCGGGACCAGTTCTTGAGGCGAGATTGAAGCAAGCGCGAATTCTTTACAAAGAAAATTTAGTCGATCAAATCATCACCGTAGGGGCTGGTGCACCAGGTGATCGAACCACCGAAGGTGCTTCTGGAAAATATTGGCTAGTCAACAATGACGTCAAAAACTCTGCTGCAATTTCAGTGCCTAAAGGTAGAGATACCCTTTCGAGTACTAAGGCGTATGCAAAAGTTGTAAAAGGTAAAAAAGTTTTACTAGTGACAGATCCATGGCACTGTCTTCGTGCAACAACTATGGCTAGAGATTTAGGAATTTCAGCTTCATGCTCACCGGTTAAAGATGGTCCAAATTCTGTTTCTTCGGCTACTTCAAAATATTTGTTGCGTGAGAGCGTTGCCTACCTTGCATATATAACTTTAGGAAGAGCGGGCATAAATTTAAGCGATCACTAAAGCCTGATAAAGGATGCTGGTTTTGGGCTCTAGTCGGCCCCTTCTACTAAGGTGAGGGCTGTGGGGTACTCAGAATTTGATCGCGAACGGTATGTCAGCGAGCCAGCAAAACGGCCCGGACGTACTGAGTTTGCTCGCGATCGCGCACGTGTACTGCACTCTGCGGCATTACGCCGTTTAGCGGCAAAAACTCAAGTTGCAGTTCCATGGGCGAGTGATTTTCCACGTACTCGTCTTTCACACTCACTTGAATGTGCCCAAGTAGGTCGCGAAATCGGCGCCGCACTTGGTGCAGATCCGGATTTAGTTGAGACTGCATGTTTAGCTCATGATTTAGGACATCCTCCTTTTGGTCACAATGGTGAAAATGCACTTAGTGAACTTGCATCTGCAAGTGGAGGTTTTGAAGGTAATGCTCAAAGTTTTCGAATTTTGGTGCGGCTTGAACCAAAAACAATTTCAGATCAAGGTTTATCAGCCGGATTGAATTTAACTCGCGCAACTTTAGATGCATCCATTAAATATCCGTGGGCTGCAGGAGATAACGACAAATTCCCAACTAAATTTGGCGTCTATCAAGATGATCTTGCACATTTCAACTGGGCAAAATCGACTAGTAGTTCATCTGATAATGAGTTTTCAAAACCGCTTGAAGCCCAGATCATGGATTGGTCTGATGACGTTGCTTATTCAGTGCACGATTTCGAAGATGCATTACAGGCAGGATTGATTTCAGTTAAATCATTTAGAGCCGATATTGAAAAACTTTGGGAGTTAAGTGCTGATGAGAATTTACCGAATTTAACCCAAGAAGAGTTTGAAAAAGGGCTAGATCGCTTACAAGCACTTTCTTGTTGGCCAAATAACTTTGATGGTTCGCATGGTGCCATGGCCAGACTTAAAGATTTAACAAGTCAATTAATTGGACGTTTTGCACATGGAGCAGAGTTGGCAACACGTTCCAAATATGGAGATTCACCACTGACCCGTTACGAAGCAAATTTAGTAGTGCCACAGAATGAACGAGTTGAGGTCGCACTTCTAAAAGCGATTTCAGCTCATTACATTTTCCGTGCAAAAAGTTCACTAGATAGATACGAGCGTGAGCGCACTTTGATCCAAAGACTTTTCTCTGCCCTAAGCGAGAACGCACCGAAATACCTGGACCGAAATTTTCAACTAAGCTGGCAAGAAGCTTCCTCAGATCATGAAAAGGTGCGAGTAATCGTTGACCAAATCGCCTCGCTCACCGATCCCGCTGTAGATCTGTTACTTGCCAAGATAGATGGGAATTAGGATCCCCTTATGGCCGGCCGAATAATTGATGCTGATGTGGCTCACATCCGCGACACCAGTCGAATTGATGATGTTGTTGCCGATTACGTACAACTAAAAAGTGCTGGTGGTGGGCAAAAGAAAGGTTTGTGTCCGTTCCACGATGAAAAGAGTCCATCTTTTCACGTGACGCCAAGCAAAGGTTATTACCACTGCTTTGGATGCCAAACGGGCGGAGATGTTATTTCTTTTGTGATGAAAATTGAACATCTTTCTTTCACCGAAGCTGTCGAACGTCTTGCAGATCGAATGAATTACCAACTTAATTATGAAAGCTCATCTGATTCTTCACCGCGTATAAGTGGCAGCGAACGTAAGCGTGTACTGGAAGCAAATAAATTAGCGGCGGCTTTTTACAAAGACCAGTTAAATGGTCCAGGCCCGGCTCAAGTTGGTCGAGAATTTTTAAAACAACGCGGATTTGATCGTGCTGCCGCAGAAAGTTTTGGAGTGGGGTACGCACCTGATGAATGGGATGCACTGTCAAAACATTTAAAGGCAAAAGGTTTCACCGATGCCGAGTTAGAGATGGCTGGACTTACCAAAGAGGGTCAGCGCGGTTTTATTGATCGTTTTCGCAACAGATTGATCTGGCCAATTCATGAGATTTCAGGTGATGTAGTTGGTTTTGGTGCTCGGAAATTATCTGAGGAAGACACCGGCCCAAAGTATTTGAACACTTCTGAAACCATCGTTTACAAAAAGAGCGCACTTTTGTATGGACTCGATATGGCAAAAAAAGAGATTGCTAAAACCCGACAAGTCGTTGTTGTAGAGGGCTATACCGATGTGATGGCAGCGCATTTAGCGGGAGTCACCACCGCTGTTGCTACATGTGGAACTGCTTTTGGTGATGAACATATCCGGATTTTGCGCAGATTATTAATGGATGATGATTCTTTTCGTGGTGAAGTAATTTTCACATTTGATGGTGATGCTGCGGGTCAAAAAGCAGCAATGCGAGCATTTGGCGATGATCAGAAATTTGTGACACAAACATTTGTAGCTGTCGAGCCAAATGGTTTAGATCCGTGTGACCTTAGAATTAAAAGTGGTGATGCCGCTGTCCGTGATTTAGTTGCGAAACGCGTACCGTTATTTGAATTTGCCATCAAAACACATTTAAAAAATTATGATTTAGCAACAGCAGAAGGAAGAGTCGCGGCGCTGCGCGAGAGCGCACCGCTAGTTGCAAAAATTCGCGATCGTTCACTGCGCCCTGAATACACCAGAGCGCTTGCAGGGTGGCTAGGAATGGATATTGAATCAGTTCGCGATGCTGTTGGTCGAAATTCAGGTGGACGCGAAAGTGCACGTGCGCCAAGACCGGATCAAGCCAGTCCCACAATTACTTTAGAGCGAGAAGCGTTGAAAATTATTTTGCAACAGCCAGGAGTTAGTGCATTGTGGAGTGAGATTGAAGCTCATGATTTTAGTGATCCACTTTATGAAGCAATCCGCACTTTAATCGGCGGTGGATTGCAAAATCCAGCACAATTAATTGAAAATCAAGATGAGGTAATCCAAGGTTTGTTACACGAATTGCTGGTAGAGCCGATTAAAACTGGCGAGATAAATCAAAGATATGCCGAAAGTGTTTTTGCGCGGTTGCGAGAGGTTTCCCTCACTCGCCAGGTCGCTGAAATCAAATCTAAATTGCAACGGATCGACCCTGAGGACGCGCAATACATGGGTATTTTTGGCGAATTAGTGGCTCTAGAGGCCAAGCGTCGTGCGCTACATGATCTGGGCTTGGGGGATCTAGCCCTTTAGCCATTTAGAAGTGGCCTAGAGATCTAGATTTAGCTCAGGTTGCGACCTGCGATAAGGTTTGCCAATATTCCCTGATAGCTCAATTGGCAGAGCAGCCGGCTGTTAACCGGCAGGTTCTTGGTTCGAGTCCAAGTCAGGGAGCCCACAAAAAGCTCTCAGAATGAGCACCGACTTTACTGAGACTTACGCAGTTAGGTAGGAAGATGAAATCGACTGGGACATCTGTAGTACTGAGGTCATCGAGGGTATTGGCCACAAACACAATGGCTAAATTCAAAAGTGCGAAAACAGGTAGCAAAATTGTGGTCGCATTTATGGCTGGTGTCGCACTCGCTGGAGGCGGAGCCTATGCGGTTACTTCTGCCTCACCAACTGTCTCTGCATGTGTTGATAACAAAACCAAAGTTATGTACTACTCAAAAACTGCTAAGTGTCGGGTCGGTCGCTCACTAGTTAGATGGAGTGTTACCGGACCCCAAGGCGCTCCAGGAGCTGCGGGAGCAGATGGAATTACAAAAGATAATTCAGGGAATTTATCAATAAGAGATATTGCAGCAAAAGTACTTCCTTCGGTTGTTTCGATTTCAGTAAGCGCAACTAGCGGTTCTGGAACAGGATCTGGCGCAGTAATCCAAAGTGATGCAACTAAGAGTTACATCATCACTAATAATCATGTCATTTCCAATGCGGTTTCTAGCGGCACTGTTAAAGTTGAATTACAAAATGGTGAAAAAGTTACCGCAACAATTCGTGGTCGAGATATTGCATATGATTTAGCTGTTCTTCAAATCTCAAAAGGAAATCTTCCAGTAATGGAGATTGGTGATTCCAGTAAAGTTGTAATTGGAGATCTATCTATTGCGGTGGGATCACCACTGGGATTATCTGGAACAGTAACAAGTGGAATTATCTCAGCATTAAACCGCCCAGTAACTACTGGAAATACAACATCTACTGAGTCTTACATTGATGCCATTCAGACAGATGCTGCAGTAAATCCGGGTAACTCTGGTGGACCTCTTGTAAATGGTCAAGGCCAAATGGTGGGCGTTAATTCCGCTATCGCCTCTCTGGCAGATTCTGCAACGGGCCAAGCAGGAAGCATCGGACTCGGATTTTCAATTCCAGTAAACCAAGCGATGCGCGTTGCTCGGGAAATTATTGAAACTGGTAAATCGACAAGACCGTTGATGGGTGTAAATATTGATCCCACCTTTACGGGTGTGGGCGCAAAGTTAATTGGTTTAACTACAGGTGGGGCCGCTGACAAAGCTGGAATTCCAGTGAATAGCGTGATTCGAGCAATTGATGGTTTTGTAATCAACAGTGATGTTGAAGCAATTGTCAGAATTCGTTCATATGCTCCAAATTCGACAGTAAAAGTTCTTGTTGATCTACCAACTGGCGGTCAACAAACCTTCACTGTAAAACTTGGTAGTGCTCTTTCAAATCCTTAATCTTCAGTTCACATGCTGGAAATATGACGGAGTATGATCAATACATGGCTCAATTTCATCTTCAAATTAAACTTCCTGATCGTCCTGGATCCCTGGGCACTGTCGCATCAGCAATTGGCTTTGCCGGAGGAGATATCCGCAATCTCTCAGTTGTCAAAAATGAGAACGGCGAAGGTGTAGATGATTTAGTTGTGGCTATCCCGGGGACTGATCCAACAGATTTGTTAAATGTTTTAAATGCAATCGGGGGAGTGCAAGTAATTTCAGTTGAGAAAGTTTAAAAATTTAAGTTTTTGACATGAGATAGTGCTGCTTTGCCAATGTATGGAGCAGCTGCAAAATGTGAAAGTTCCAGTAAACGGTTCCACTTAGCACTTCTCTCAGATCTATGTGTAGACCCAACTTTTATCTGACCTGCATTACTGCCAACTGCTAAATCAACTAACCAACTTTCCTCAGTATCGCCAGATCGCGCTGAGACAACTGTTCCCCACTCAGCGCTCTTAGCGGTTGTTAAAGCTGTTAGTGCAGAATGCAGAGTCCCTGCTTGATTTGGTTTAATCAAAATAGTATTTGCTTCTTTGGTCGCTATTCCATTTTGCAGTCGATCATTTTGAGTTGCATAACGATCATCGCCAATGATTTGAATCCGGTCACAATTTTCTTGCTGTTGCTTCCAACCATCGATGTCATCTTCAGCCGCACCATCTTCAACTGAGACGATCGGAAATAAATTTAACCAATTGCTCCATCTGGAAACAAATTGCTCTGTAGAAAGTTTCTTGAGATTTCCACTTTCATGAATTTCGTAATGATCTCCATGGAATGATTGAGTTGCTGCAATATCAAGAGCGATCGCTACTTTTCCTGAAAGCCCTGCTTTGGTAATTCCATCGCTTACAAATGTGAGTGCTTGCTCATCAGATTGCAAACGAGCGGTAACGCCACCCTCATCAGCGACCAAGGATTGATCATGACCACTTTTACTCAGTAGTGATTTCGTACTTTCCCGAACTTTCCAAACCCACTCCATCGCTTCCTCTACTGAGGATGCCCCTATCGGAACTGCCAAAATATCTTGCAGATCTATTGCACCGCCGGCATGAGCTCCACCAGAAAAGATATTAACCATCGGGAGCGGGAGAGTCGGAGTGCTATCCAAATGATCAGCAATAATTGTAAATGGATCAGTATTTTTCTCTTTTGCAGTAGCTAACCAAGCAGCAATAGTTATGGCAACTGGAATATGACCACCATATTTAGAAAAGGTACGGGATGAATCGTAATTACGAAGAGTTTTATCAAGTGCCGAGAAATCGTTTGCATCAATTCCAATCAAATGCGGAAGCACTTCTGCAGTGAAGCGGCCGATGGAATCATTTACGCTATTTCCGTCGTAAGAAGTTTTATTATCACGCAAAAATAATGCCTCATGAGCGCCAGTACTTGCACCAGAAGGGGCAATTGCATTTGCTGATTTATTGCCCATAGAAACTCGAGCCGAGATTGTGGGCATTCCGCGCGAATCAAGGACCTGCCAAAGATCAATCTTGGTTATCGCGCTCATAAATACTTATTAGGACTTTTTACAGAACGCCAAATTTTGCAAATGCCGCACTTGGTGCCATTCCTTCGCGGACAGCTTTGCGGAAATCGCTTTCTCCAGAGTTTTTCTCTTCGACTTTTGCAACAACAATATCGATCATGTGTTGTGGAATAACGACAACTCCATCAACATCGCCAACAATCAAATCACCAGGATTTATTGTCACGCCATCAATTACCGCTTGCACATTGTGTTCAACAACTTCATAACGACTATTAATATCTGTCGGATCGGTTTCGACCCCAAATACTTTGAAGCCCATTGCACGCATTCGATTTACATCGCGTACTGGACCATCGGTAAGCGCGCCAGCAACACCTTTGAAAGCACATGCAGTTGAAAGCAATTCGCCCCAAAGCGCAGCACGTTTCATTCGACCTGATGGTGTTACGTAAACTTGGTCTTTTTGAATTGCATCAAGTGCGGCAAGCAAACCTACATATGGAACCTCTGGATATGTATCAACAACTTCAAGTCTTACTGGAAATGCATAACCCATCATTACGCCATCGCCTGAGATCATGCTGACATCTGATTTCAATACTTGGTTTCGGTAACCAAGATGATCTAAAACATCTGAAGTTAGGGCCGCACCGAAGATCGTGCGGAGTCGGGTCAGGTCATGAGCTGGGTTATTTGAGGTCATGGCTATAGCCTAAAGGGGGTAGCGGAAAATCGTTTAATCCTGCTAATTTGCTGAATTGGAACATTTCAATGGCGATTTTATCTACTGGAATCATCGTAAAACGGACAAATTTTTATTTGTAATTTAAATCAAATATTCGAAGAAACTCAATAAAAATTAAAAATACTGTTACCAACGGGTATTTAAATTGACGAGGGACGATTGTTGGACAAGCATTCACCTTGTAGTTCTGCTACATCCAAATATCCTCGCAGAGAATGGAATATGAATGCGTAAAAGGTCATATCGCGTCGCTGCTGGTCTTGCTGTACTTGCACTTCTTACAGCGGGTTGCTCATCAGACAACGCAGCCGAAGACACAGCCGCAACAGAAGGAACCGTTGCAGTAGATCCACAGCTTGAAATCTTTACCTGGTGGTCGTCAGGTGGAGAAGCAGAAGGTCTTGCTGGCATGGAGTCAGTATTTAAAGCAAATAACCCAGACACCGAGTATGTAAATGCTTCAATCGCCGGTGGTGCTGGAGTTAACGCAAAGGCTGTACTTACCAGCCGTCTAGAAGCAAACGATCCACCAGATTCATTCCAAGCACATGCTGGTATGGAACTTGATGGATATGTTAAATCTGGAAAACTTGAAGATCTAACTGATCTCTACAAGTCAGAAGGATGGGACACAATTTTCCCAGCAGACTTAATCAAGACTCTGACCGTTGACGGAAAGATCTACTCAGTTCCAGTAAACATTCACCGTGCAAACGTACTGTGGTGGAATCCTGCAACTGCAGCCAAGGCTGGAATCACTGCAGCTCCTACAACTCTTGATCAGTTCTTCACTGATCTAGAGAAGTTTAAGAAAGCTGGCATCACCGGACTTGCACTTGCAGGTAACGGTGACTGGGCAATTGCTCACTTGTTAGATTACATCTTGCTTGCATCACTAGGTGCAGATGCTTATGAAGGTCTATTCAAGGGAACAACTTCATGGACTGGTCCAGAAGTTGCAGCCGCATTGAAGAACTTCCAGAAAGCACTTTCTTATGGAAATAAGGGTGCTGGAAACCTTGACTGGCCAGATGCTGGCAAGTTAGTTACCAGTGGAAAAGCTGGATTCTTCATCATGGGTGACTGGGCTTCAGCTCAGTGGCAATCAGAAGGTCTTGTACTAGGAACCGATTACACCTGGGCCCCTGCTCCAGGAACAGTTGGCGTCTACCAATGGCTATCTGATTCATTCACACTTCCAATTGGCGCAAAGCACCGCAATGCCGGTCTAGCTTGGCTAAAAGTCTGTGGATCTAAAGAAGGTCAAGATGCATTCAACCCTAAGAAGGGTTCAATCTCTGCTCGTACCGACTCTGATCCATCAGTTTACGATGACTATCTAAAAGCAGCTATGGAAATGTGGAAGACCGATCGTTTGGTTGGTTCAACAGTCCACGGAGTAAATGGCAACAACGCTTTGATGGCCGCGTACAACACTGCAGTTGGTAAGTACTTCTCAGGTGGATTCAAGGACAATGCCGGTTTGGCAAAAGACCTTGATGCTGCTTACATGGCAGGACAAGCCTAAGAAGTAAAAAAATTTACGGCTAACTCACAAGTTTAGTTAGTTGCAAATTTGTAAGTGAGCTCTGGTGGGTGGTGGAAACACCGCCCACCAGAATCATTAACTGGCAAGAGTTTTTAATTACAAGTAGAGTTTCAACAAAGCAATAGTTAATGTGTGAAAGGTTTTTAAATGCCAAAGGTGCAAAGCAAACAAGCTTCCGCTCGGATCGGTGGATTCTTTTTTGTGTTACCTTCCATAATTGCTATTGCCATTTTCGTCTATGGAATGATTGCTTATACCTTTAATATTTCTTTGACTAACCGAAACTCTGCTTCGGTAAAAGAGATTGAACATGTGGGATTTAAAAATTACACTGAACTTCTTTCGGATGAGCGCTTTCTACACGCCCTTGGAAACCTTTTAAAATTCACGGGTGTATTTTTGGTGGGAACTTTACTTTCAGGTTTCATCATGGCCTTGCTTCTTGAAAAAGGTGTTGCTGGGGAAGGCCTATTTAGATCCTTCTACCTCTACCCAATGGCCATCTCCTTCATCGCAATGGGAACTGTTTGGCGTTGGTTGCTTAACTCAAGTAGAGACGCGGATGCTGGTGGATTAAATTTAGTATTGCAAAAAATTGGTCTTGGATTTTTGCAAAATGATTGGTACTTATCACCTAGTGGAGCGATGTATGCCATGGCAGTTCCTGCTATCTGGCAGATGAGCGGTTATGTAATGGCGCTATTCCTTGCCGGATTCCGCGGGATTCCAGATGACCTACGTGAAGCTGCCCGTGTGGATGGTGCAACTGAATTTAAGATTTATCGACATGTACTTTTCCCACAATTAAGCCCAACATTTTTGACTGTGCTAATTATTCTAGGACATATCTCAATGAAGGTCTTTGATCTAATCATCGGTATTTCTGGAAAGAGCTATGTCACTGACGTATTGGCCGTATATATGTGGCAGGTGACCTTTGATATTACAAACTTTGCCAAGGGTGCAGCAATAGCAATGATTATTTTATTTATGGTAGCGATTGTAGTTATTCCCTATCTGCGCCATGTAAATAAGACAGAGCAGGAGAACTAAATGAGTGCAGATATCGTAGATCGCGTCACACATTCAACTGCGCCTAAGAAGAATCGCAAAAAGTTATCTGGTGTTGGCCAATTCTGGTTGATCTTCCGTTATGTATCGCTAACAATTATTTTGGCGATGGTCATTTTGCCGATCTATGTATTAGTAGTTAACTCATTTAAGGGAATCAGCGGCGTATACCTAAATACGGCTTTCCAATTGCCTGAAAAGATAAATTTTGAAACATGGGCAGCGGCCTGGGATTGGCTTGCTGTTCCAATGGGACGAACCCTTCTATTTGTCACACAATCTTCAATAATCTCAGCACTCATTGGATCCATTAACGGTTATGTGCTCTCGAAATGGCGCTTTGCGGGTTCCAACGCGGTTTTCATGCTCTTTCTCTTTGGAATGTTTATTCCATACCAAGCAATCATGATTCCACTTA
>DDZI01000049.1:0-321 GCA_002346305.1 Actinobacteria bacterium UBA3012
AATTTCATCGCCCGCGATCTTCCGAAAGTTAGTGAGTATTTGCATTACCGAAGTGTGGATGTCTCATCCATTAAAGAATTAGCCAGACGTTGGTATCCCCGGGTCTACTTCAACGCTCCAAAAAAGAGTGGAAACCATCGCGCTCTTGGCGACATCCAAGACTCCCTCACAGAACTTCGCTATTACCGCGCTGCAATCTTTACTGCAGAACCTGGCCCCGAGAGTGAAGCGCTGCGGTTAATTGCCGAAGGGCTCACCGCCCAATAACTCTGACCCGGTAGTAGCCGGTAGTATTGACCTCACATGGTGGGCGTAGCTCAG
>DDZI01000049.1:499-3056 GCA_002346305.1 Actinobacteria bacterium UBA3012
TGGTCCGAGATGTCGCGGGTTCGAGCCCCGTCGCTCACCCCACTAATTTGTTTTGAATTGGCTGAAAAATTCCTGCGCGCCAATGCCGCTTTTTTACATCGGCGAAACAATTGGCCCTCAAAGTAACCGAATGGAAATTAACGGAGCAGATACCGCTTGGGTTTTGATGAGTGGAGCGCTAGTGCTCCTGATGACACCAGGCTTGGCACTTTTTTACGGCGGAATGGTTCGCGCAAAAAGCACACTCAACATGATGATGATGTCATTTGCGGCCATGGGAGTAACCACAATTGTTTGGGTGCTCTACGGATACTCATTAGCTTTTGGTCCAGATGCAGGAAATGGATTAATTGGAGATCTTTCGAATTTAGGATTGCAAGGAACTATTGATCAGGTTGTTGGTGGAGAAGGGCATCAGATCCCAACACTTGCATTCGTAATGTTCCAATTAACTTTTGCGATCATTACTGTCGCATTGGTTTCCGGTGCAATTGCAGATCGTGCCAGATTTACTGCATGGGTAATTTTTGTTGCAGTTTGGATAACTTTGGTTTACGCACCAATTGCTCACTGGGGATTTGCATCACAAGGTGGCAATGGTGGATGGATGATTGATCGTCTTGGATCGCTCGATTTTGCTGGCGGAACTGTTGTTGAAATGAACTCAGGTGCTGCTGCACTCGCATTAGCCATTGTTCTTGGAAAACGTGATGGATTCCGTCGTGATTCAATGCGTCCACATAACATTCCATTTGTGCTTCTCGGTGCTGGATTACTTTGGTTTGGATGGTTCGGATTCAACGCTGGTAGCGCACTATCAGCCGGCCAACTTGCTGCAACTGCAATGATCAACACTCAAGTTGCAACAGCAGCTGCTGCAATGTCTTGGATTGCATTTGAAAAGATTCGCGACGGAAAACCAACAACACTTGGCGTTGCATCAGGTGCAATTGCTGGTGCAGTCGCAATCACTCCTTCTTGTGGATATGTAACACCTCTGGGCGCTCTTGCCATTGGATTATTTGGTGGGGTTGCATCAGCATGGGCAGTCTCACGTAAATACAAATGGGGATACGACGACTCACTTGATGTGGTTGGAATTCACGGAGTCGGCGGCCTTGTAGGCATGATTGCGATTGGTTTGATTGGCACCAAGGCAGTCAATGCTGCAGGAGGAGATGGATTATTTGTTAGTGGTGACCCATCACTGTTAATTAAGCAAGTAATCGCATCTGTGGCAACCATTGCTTACTCTTTTATCGTAACTTGGATAATCGCCACAGTGATTTCGCGAACCATCGGATTCAGGGTTCGTACTGAAGAAGAAGTAACCGGCCTAGATACAGTTGAGCATGCTGAATCGGCTTATGACTTCACATTGCACGCAAACCGCTAGATAATTTGACTAAGAGTTAGGATCTGGAAATGAAGTTAATCACCGCAGTAGTTAAACCTTCAAGGCTCGATGAGATTAAGACAGCTCTTCGTGCAGGTGACATAAATGGAATGACAGTTTCAGAGGCAAGCGGTTTTGGCCGACAAAAGGGCCACACTGAAATTTATCGCGGTGCTGAGTACACCGTTGACCTAATTCCAAAAGTTCGATTAGAAATATTGGCAAGCGATGAGGATGTTGAGCGAATAATTGACATAGTTGTTAAGGCTGCAAATACCGGAAATATTGGTGATGGAAAAATCTGGGTAACGCCAGTCGAGTCGATTACACGAGTTCGCACCGGCGAGCGTGGAAGTGACGCAATTTAAGAATTAGGAATTTCCTCTTTAGGACATTTTGCTAAAAGAGATGACATTGCAATCTTCTCTGGTCTGGTTAACCAAAGACCATACTTTTTCTTCACGGCTATTTGGCGAGCAACGTATTGACAGCGATAAGACTTGGTGGGTGGAAGCCAAGTTGCCGCATCCCCATCCCCTTTTTGACGATTAAGGCTTGCACTTACCGCTAATAAATTTAGCGGGTCATTTGCGAACTGAAATCTAATCTCATCGCTGAATTGAAATGCTCCTGTTTGCCACGCGTTTGAAAGCGCAACTACATGATCTATGTCAACTAGTGATGCTCCGAAGACAAAATCTATATTTTTACCTGAGTATGGATCGGCGAGCACTCCACCTAAAACTTTGCATCCATTTGAATCGGATTTAATCACTAAGTTTGTTAAGTCTCTACGCAAAGTGTCATTACGTGCATCACATCCGTTTCCATCTGGATCGCGCCAATGTGAAAATGAAGAACGCAGATAACCAGTTTTTGCGGCACGACCTTTAACGGCCAAAGTTTCAATGATTGCGGTAGCACGCTCTTTTTTGACGCTTACGGCGCTTGAAGATTGTGGAATCGAAATGGCAATCGCCAGTAATCCAACAACTACTAAACGTGACTTCATAGACAAAGAGTAAAGGGGTGATGACCGAAGTCACCACCCCTTTACTTACTAACTACTTATTTATGATGTTGGCGGTGCTTCATCTACTGGTGCTTCCTCTTCTAGTATGACCTCTTCTGGTGCTTCATCTTCTATTGCGTCTTCTATTG
>DDZI01000049.1:3184-4090 GCA_002346305.1 Actinobacteria bacterium UBA3012
CTATTGCGTCTTCTATTGCGTCATCTATTGGTGCCTCGTTTGATGCGTTTGACGCATTAGTAAATCCACCAGATTGATCTTCACCTTTTGGATCAAAGCCGCCAGGTTGTCCGTCGAATCCGCCTTGCATGCCTTGTTGCATGTTTGGATCAAAGCCACCAGGTTGTCCGCCGAATCCACCTTGTGGTCCGCCGAATCCACCTTGCATGCCTTGTTGCATGTTTGGATCAAAGCCACCAGGTTGTCCGCCGAATCCACCTTGTGGTCCACCGAATCCACCTTGCATGCCTTGTTGCATGTTGTTCATCATCTTAGATTCGAATTCTTCAAAATCTTCTTGATATTGACTGAATTCTTCCTCAAAAGCAGCAACCTCATCGTTGTACTCAGACAGTGCTTCATCTAATTCACCTTCAATTTCAGCGAATAATGCAGCACCATCTGGATCTTTTTGCATGAGCTCAGTTAATTCAGCTCCGGCTTTGGTGTCACTCAAATGATGAAGAAGTTGCTCTAAACGTTGCGGATCAGATTCAAGCATTTCCATAATCTGCTCTGGATTTTTTGTGAGCATATTTGCAAGCTGCTTTCCACCTGCACCAACTACGCTGCCAAGAACATTCTGCAACAACTTCAAACCTTGTCGAGAACCTGCAGCACCCGCAAAAAGGCCAACTAAGTCATCAACTTTGTCAGCGAAAACCTTTTGGGTAATTTCTTGCATGTCTGGTTCCAGTGGCTGAATTGGTGGCTCTGGTGGACGAATTCCACCTCTGTTGCCACTCATGAAATCTGCGGCAGACATTTGCTTCATTCCTGGGTTTGGCATTCCGCCTGGCATTCCTGGCATTCCGCCTGGCATTCCTGGCATTCCGCCTTTCCATCCTGGCATCCCTGGCATCCCTG
>DDZI01000027.1:0-204 GCA_002346305.1 Actinobacteria bacterium UBA3012
TAACTTTGCCCTTTGGTCCGATAACCGCACCAATCTGCTCAGGATTAATCTTGATCGAGATAATGCGTGGAGCAAGAAGGCTCATTGCATCTGGAACATCAATTGCTTGCTTCATGATTCCCAAGATGTGTAAACGTGCTTCTTTTGCTTGCAATAATGCAGCTGCAAGAACTGAAGCAGGGATTCCATCAAGTTTGGTATCTA
>DDZI01000027.1:472-5404 GCA_002346305.1 Actinobacteria bacterium UBA3012
GCAACTTTGAAGTCCATGTCACCAAATGCATCTTCGGCGCCAAGAATGTCAGTCAGTGCTACGTACTCGGTTTTTCCATCTACTAGATCAGAGATCAATCCCATTGCAATACCTGCAACTGGTGCCTTTAGTGGAACGCCAGCATTAAGTAGTGAAAGAGTTGAAGCACAAACAGATCCCATAGATGTTGAACCATTTGATCCAAGTGCTTCTGAAACTTGACGAATTGCATATGGGAACTCGTCACGAGTTGGAAGTACTGGAAGTAGTGCGCGCTCTGCGAGAGCACCGTGACCGATTTCGCGACGCTTTGGAGATCCAACGCGACCGGTTTCACCTACTGAATATGGTGGGAAGTTGTAGTTGTGCATGTAACGCTTTGAAGTCTCTGGACTCAAAGTATCTAGTTGTTGTTCTAGTTTGAGCATATTCAAAGTAGTAACACCCAAGATCTGAGTCTCGCCACGCTCGAATAATGCTGAACCGTGAACGCGAGGAATAACTTCTACCTCTGCAGAGATTGGACGGATATCACGTAATCCACGACCATCAATACGGATCTTGTCACGCAATACGCGCTCGCGAACTAATTTCTTAGTTACTGATCTAAATGCTGCGCTGATTTCTTTCTCGCGGCCCTCAAATTTTTCAGCAAGTGCTTCTTTTGCACCAGCAAGAATTACATCAAGTTGGGCTTCGCGATCTGCTTTAGCAACAACAGTTAATGCTTTTGTAGTTGCAGTTGATGTTTGTGCATAAACTGCATCGAAAGCATCATCTTGGTAATCCAAGAAGACTGGGAATTCGCCAGTTGGCTTTGCAGCCACCTTGGCAAGTGCAATCTGTGCTTCGCAGAGTTGACGAATAAAAGCCTTTGAAGCATCAAGTCCGGCACCGACAACTTCTTCAGTTGGTGCTTGTGCGCCATTTTTAATCAAATTAAGTGTTTGAGTTGTAGCTTCCGCTTCAACCATTGTGATTGCCACATCATCGCCGGCAATACTTCCAGCAACAACCATGTCAAACACTGCGTTTTCTAATTGTGAATGCTTAGGGAATGCAACCCATTGTCCTTCGATGAGTGCAATTCGCACTGCACCAATTGGACCTGAGAATGGCAAGCCAGCAAGTTGGGTAGACATAGATGCTGCGTTGATTGCAAGCACGTCATATAGGTGATCTGGGTGAAGTGCCATAACAGTTACAACAACTTGCACCTCATTACGTAATCCCTTAACAAATGTTGGGCGTAATGGGCGATCGATCAAACGACAGGTAAGGATTGCATCCTCACTTGGGCGACCTTCACGGCGAAAGAATGAACCAGGAATTTTTCCGGCTGCATACATGCGCTCTTCTACATCCACTGTTAGTGGGAAGAAATCAAATTGATCTTTTGGATTTTTTGATGCAGTAGTAGCTGACAACAACATTGTTTCTTCATCTAGATAAACAGTTGCACAGCCTGCTGCTTGGCGAGCTAATTTTCCGGTTTCAAAGCGGATATTTGCTTTACCAAATTTTCCATTATCGATAATTACTTCTTGAGTTGGATAATCGTGACCCGACATGGGTCCCTCCGAATCTCGGATACTGCATTCATGTTCCGAATGAAGATCTTCGATCGAAGCCCACGGCATTAAATCCGTAAACCACTACCGAGGACCCCTCATCGGATGGATGAGTAACCGTTTAGTTGGTTAGTTAATAGGTTTAACTTATTTTTTTATTAGCGGCGCAGACCAAGGCGCTCGATAAGTGCACGGTAACGCGCAATATCAATTCGTTCTAAGTACTGGAGTAAGCGACGACGACGTCCAACAATCAGAAGTAGTCCGCGACGACCGTGATGATCGTTTTGATTTACCTTGAGGTGTTCGGTGAGATCAGTAATCCGTTGTGAGAGCATGGCAATCTGAGACTCGGGGCTTCCGGTATCTAAGGCATTTTGTCCGTAATTGGAGATAATTTCTTTTTTCTTCTCCGGTGCTAACGCCATCTGTAAAACCTTCCCTTGCTCTTCATGGTGCTAAAAGTTCACACACTGCTCTTGGATTTTCGCTTGCCCAGACCAAGTAGATTGCTACAGGTCTGTCCTAGCGCCGAAGGCTACCAGCGCCCGCCTGACCGAGCCAATTCGAGCCTAAATTACCGCTCTAAAGCGGTGAAATTCCGGGCTTGGTCGCAATCTTGAGCCATCTGAATCAGCAGCGGATCAAGTCCATCAAAAGCAATGGTTTCACGCAGTCTTAATCCAAATTCATAAGTGGCAATCTCGCCGTAAAGCTCTAAATCGTCACGATCTAAAACGTAAGCCTCAACTTGTCGCCCGCGCTCGCCGGGAAACGTCGGGTTGGTGCCAATTGAAATTGCGGCTGGCCAACGATCACCAGGAATTGATAACCAACCGGCATAGACGCCATCAGCTGGAATGCAGATCTTTGGCGCAGCTTTTAAGTTGGCAGTTGGATATCCAATAGTTCTGCCGCGTGCCTCACCATGAATGACTTCTCCAGACAAAGTAAATCTACGTCCTAATAAAATTTCAACTTGAGTGACATCGCCCGCAATTAATAGATTACGAATTCGAGTTGAAGAAATTACTTCTCCGCCGCTTTCGACAAGTGGAACCACATGGGTTGGTAAAACTGCCGCTAAATCTTTTGACGTACCTGCCGCTTTATTTCCAAATGTGAAATTTTCTCCAACTATTACTTCACTGGCAGATAACTTATCAATCAAAATATCTTGAATAAATTCAGCAGGTGTTAAATTGGCGAACTCCCGATTAAAATTAATTACTGCAACTGCATCAGCACCCGCTGCTTGCAAAAGTTGAACACGATCTTCAAGAGTGGTGAGCCGCGGTGGCTCTTTTTCTGGCGCCAAAATTGCAGTCGGATGTGGGTCGAAAGTTAATGCCACTAATTTAGGAGAGTTACTATCTGCTTTAGCCTTTACCGCAGTAGCAATAATTTGTTGATGTCCTAAATGCACTCCATCAAAAATTCCAATAGCAACAACATTTGTTGCGCCAATCTCTCCATAAATTTTCATCGACGCACTCATTTGGCGGCATCCTTGGGAAAGACTATTGATGGATGCAGGCGGCCATCTTTTGGTTCAAGTATCGCAATCACTTCTCCCACAGAATTAACTGCGGCTTGACGTTCGGAATTATCATCTTCAGAATTTTCGTCAATCGCCCGGCCATAAAATATTGAGATCTCTTCATCTTCGGTAATTTCCCTCACCTTGAAGAGTGACCTGACCGCATCGACCAACTGCATGACTTTAGGCTCTTTCCCATTTTTTAATTCCGTTGAAGTAATTGAATTATCAATTGTAAAAGTACCAACATGAGTTCGCCGCAATTGCGTTAAGTGGCCACCGACATTTAAAACATCTCCAAGGTCACGGGCGATTGCTCTAATATAAGTCCCTGCAGAACAGGTGACTTCAATTTCAACATCAACAAAATCAGCGGACCGATTGATCCTTAATATTTTTTGGCTGGATATATGAACTGGTCTGGCTTCTAATTCGACCGCTTCCCCATCGCGTACCCGCTTATATGACCGCACTCCATCAACTTTGATGGCGGATACCGAACTTGGGCGCTGCAAAATCTCACCGGTACGTTTGGCTAACTCTTCTGTAATTTGAATCTCTGTAATTGCGGCAAGGCGCTCAGGTGGCGCTACTGAAATTACCTCTCCTTGCGCATCATCTGTATTTGTTGCGCTTCCTAGCCTGATTGTGGCTAAGTAAGTTTTAGATCCATCTGTGATAAATGAAAGTAGACGTGTTGCATGTCCTACACCAAGAACCAATACGCCAGTTGCCATTGGATCCAAAGTTCCGGCATGTCCGATGCGTTTTTCTTTTAATGATTTTCGAGCTAAGGCAACAACATCATGGCTAGTGAAATCTTGATCTTTATCTATAACAAGAAAGCCAGATTTCATGACTGCCTGTTCTGCTCATCCTCTTCAGTTGAAACTTGTTTAACGTGAGGCTTGCGATAAGGATCTGCTTCGCCAGCGAATTCTGCAACACTTCTCATTAATTGGAGTTTTTCATCTTTGCGATGCGCAGCGGCAATCACGCTCTCAAGTTGCGCAGCACTTTCTGGTAACGCATCTGCAAAAAATTCAATTGTTGGAACAATTCGTAAACCAATTTCACGGCCAAGAGTGGTTCGCAGTACACCTTTAGCGCTCTCAAGTGCCGCAGCGGTGTCTGCACGTGCCCGCTCATCACCAAATACAGTGTAGAAAACTGAAGCATGTTGCAAGTCGCCGGTAACCCGAACATCTGTAATCGTTAAAAAACCAAGGCGTGGATCTTTAATCTTTCCTTCACACGCCTGAGCGACTACTTCTTTAATTCGATCAGCAACTTTACGAGTTCGATAAGAGCGTCCCATTAAGCGCGCTTCTTTTCTCGCATCTCGTAAACCTCAATAATGTCTTCTACCTTGATGTCATTAAATGATCCAAGTCCAATTCCGCACTCGTATCCTTCTTTAACTTCGGTAGCGTCATCTTTGAATCGTTTAAGAGTGTCAATTGATAGCTCATCAGCGATTTTTTCACCAGCACGCAACAATCTTGCCTGCGCATTTCGGCGAATTGCACCGTCACGAACAATAGATCCAGCGATATTTCCGAACTTGCTAGATTTGAATACTTCGCGAACTTCTGCGCTTCCAAGTACAACCTCTTCGTACTCAGGCTTAAGCAGACCCTTAAGTGCTTTCTCAATTTCTTCAATTGCTTGATAGATAACTGAGTAGAAGCGGACTTCCACACCTTCGCGATCAGCGAAGATTGCAGTTTGTGGTTCTGGTTTAACGTTAAATCCGATAACAACTGCAGTTGATGCAGAAGCAAGAGTGATATCGCTCTTTGTAATCGCACCTACGCCACG
>DDZI01000027.1:5582-7980 GCA_002346305.1 Actinobacteria bacterium UBA3012
TCTTCGAGCGCTTCAACAGATCCGGCGACATCTCCCTTAAGAATGAGATTAAGAGTGGTGATCTTGGATTGCTCCATGAAGTCTTCAAGAGAAACTTTCTTACGTGCTTTAGCAAGTAATGCATTTCGTTCTGCCGCTTGACGCTTTTCGGCAATCTGACGTGCAGTGCGATCTTCATCAGCAACTAAGAAGGTATCTCCAGCACCAGGTACCGAAGTAAATCCAAGTACTTGAACTGGACGAGATGGACCTGCACTTGCAACAATCTCGCCATGCTCATCAAGCATTGCGCGCACGCGACCAAATGCACCACCGGCAACAATTGCATCTCCCACATTTAACGTTCCGCGTTGAACTAGAACAGTGACAACTGGTCCGCGACCTTTATCAAGGTGAGCCTCAATTGCAATTCCACGAGCCTCACCGGCTGCAACTGCGCGAAGATCAATAGCCGCATCTGCAGTTAAGAAAACAGATTCGATCAAATCATCTAATCCAGTTCCAGTTTTTGCAGAAACATCTACGAACAAAGTTGTTCCGCCGTACTCCTCAGTTACTAAGTTGTACTCAGTCAACTGTTGACGAATCTTTCCTGGGTTTGCGCCCTCTTTATCAACCTTGTTAACGGCAACAACGATCGGGACATTTGCTGCTTGCGCATGATTTAAAGCTTCAATTGTTTGCGGCATAACGCCATCGTCAGCGGCAACAACCAAGATTGCAATATCAGTTACTTTTGCACCACGAGCACGCATGGCGGTAAACGCCTCGTGGCCCGGTGTATCAATAAATGTAATCGCACGGTCGACACCATCATGTTCGCGGTGAATTTGATAAGCACCAATGTGCTGAGTAATTCCACCAGCTTCACCTTTTGCAACTTGAGCTTTTCGCAATGCATCAAGTAACAAAGTCTTACCGTGATCAACGTGACCCATGACTGTTACGACAGGTGGACGTGAAACTAAATCTTCCGCTGCATAACCGGCAACTTCAGCATCAAGATCAATATCAAAGTCACCTAGCAATTCACGGTCTTCATCTTCTGGACTTACAACTGTGATTGCATAACCAAGTTCTGCACCAAGAAGTGCGAAAGTATCTTCATCAACTGATTGAGTTGCAGTAAGCATTTCGCCTAAATGGAAAAGTGCAGCAACAAGTGCGCCGGAATCAGCATTAATTTTTTCGGCTAAATCAGCAAGAGATGCACCGCGACGAAGTCTTACTGGAGTGCTTCCATCTCCGTGCGGAACAACAGCGCCACCAAGTGATGGTGCGCGTAAATTATCAATCTCTTCGCGACGAGCTTTCTTTGACTTCTGCCCTTGTCTTGGTCCGCCCTTCTTGCCTCCGGGACGACCGCCACCTGGACCGCCTGGACGTCCACCACCGGGACCGCCACCTGGACGTCCACCACCTGGACCACCTGGACCGCCTGGGCCAGAAGTTGTTGGAGCACCACTGCGATTAGGCGCACCTGTTGAAGATGTGTATCCGCCGCCGGCAGGACGTGAAGATGATGGGGAACCGTAACCAGATTGGGATGGAGGTCTGGTGCCCATTGGTGGGCGCATTCCTGAAGCTCCGGGCGCACCAGGGCTACCAGGTCGGATGGGGGCTCCTGGTCCTGGACGAAGTGGTGGTCTAGAAGTTGAAGATCCGTATGGATTATTTCCGGGACGGGGTGGTCGACCATCTGTCGAACCAGGAGCTCCTGGAGTTCTAGGTGCTGAAGAAAATGGATTATTTCCAGGTCGACTAGTACCAGGACGCGGAGCTGGAGGCCTTGGCATTTGGGGCATTTGCGGCAGACCAACTGGTGGCGCGCTCGCTGGACGTGGTTGAACTGGAGCATCAGCAATTGAGCCAATTGAGCCCGGAGCAGCTGGTGATGATGAAGATGATGGAGTTGGAATATTTAATGATGCTGGTAATTGAAAATCAGGTGGCAAATCAGCCAAAACTTCTTCGACAGTTTCAACTTTTGGAACAGCTTTTTTCGCAGCAGCCTTCTTGGCCGGTGCCTTTTTGGCAGGGGCTTCATCTGCTGGTGGATTAACACTTGGGTATAACTCGCGCATTTTGCGCACAACAGGGGGTTCTAAAGTTGAAGAGGCAGATTTAACAAACTCACCAAGATCTTGAATCTTAGTAAGCAGTACCTTGCTCTCGAGACCTAGCTCTTTTGCTAGCTCGTATACGCGGACCTTAGCCACTTCACTCCTTCGTGGCTGCGCATACGTTGCGAAGCCGGTTAAATCTTGATCATCTCGTTGGGCTTAACACGGTGCTCAACTGACCGAGATGTTGGATTGGCAATCTGTGCAATGAGTGCATGGGGGTTAGCCTACCTCACCCTGATCGGCATGAATATCGATCCGCCAGCCAGTCAATC
>DDZI01000027.1:8148-8353 GCA_002346305.1 Actinobacteria bacterium UBA3012
CCAGCCAGTCAATCGAGCCGCTAAACGAGCATTTTGTCCATCTTTTCCGATCGCCAGCGAGAGTTGGAAATCAGGGACAACTACTTTGATCTGGCGGCGTTCCTCATCGACTACTTCGGAGGAGATCACGCGCGAGGGTGCCAAAGCTGCGGCCACATAAAGTGAAGGATCTTCTGACCAATCGACGATATCAATTTTTTCGCCT
>DDZI01000078.1:0-612 GCA_002346305.1 Actinobacteria bacterium UBA3012
AGACCTACTACCTACTTGGCTTGCTGATCGATTAGCAAAAGCAGTAGCCATAGATCATGGAAAGAAAAAATTAACGGTTAACCTTGCAATTGGATACGGGGGCCGCCAGGAAATTTCTGATGCTGTCAAAGCATTGCTTGAAGATAATTTGAAAATTGGAAAATCCCTTCCTGAGATAATTGAGAATTTAGAGATAAATGAGATCTCCAAATACTTGTACACGGCAGGTCAGCCTGATCCAGATTTAGTCATTAGAACCTCAGGTGAGCAAAGGCTCTCAGGATTTTTATTGTGGCAAAGTGCACATTCAGAGTTTTACTTTTGCGAAGCTTATTGGCCTGATTTCCGAAAGTTGGATTTCTTGCGAGCATTGCGTTCATACGCTGCCCGCCACCGTCGCTTCGGAAGTTAACATCAGATTAAGTGCCCGCGTGTCGCAACTGAGCCACAGTAGAAATATTCTAAATTTTGCACTACCTACTAAATAACAGAATAGGAAGTGCCGGTGTCGGCGAAGTCTAATAATAAAATTAAGACTTATATTTTAGATACCAGCGTTCTTTTGGCGGACCCAACTGCACTTACGAGATTTGCAGAACATCAAGTTGTTTT
>DDZI01000078.1:671-3441 GCA_002346305.1 Actinobacteria bacterium UBA3012
TTGCAGAACATCAAGTTGTTTTACCGATTGCTGTAATTGGCGAACTAGAAAGCAAGCGAGATCATCCTGAGCTCGGATACTTCGCAAGAGGCGCACTTAGATTATTAGATGACATCAGGGTCGAAAATGGTCGGCTTGATAAGCCAATGGTTATTACCCCAGAAGGTGGAACTCTTTCAGTTGAGTTAAACCACTCTGATTCAAGTTCGTTACCTCCGGGATTTTTTCGTGATGGAAGTAATGATTCAAGAATTCTTTCAGTTGCAAAAAATTTGATTGCCGATGGCCGTGATGTTGTCTTAGTTACAAAAGATTTACCTTTACGGGTAAAAGCATCGGCTATTGGAATCGAAGCGGAGGAGTACCGTGCCGAACTTGCAATAAGTAGCGGCTGGACCGGAATGGTAGAACTTCAAGTATCTGCTGCTCTTATTGATGCGTTATACGAGAATGAAAGAACGCTATGTCCTGAGGCCAAAGATTTGCCAGTTCACACGGGTGTGGTTCTCTCTTCAGAGCGAGGTAGTGCACTCGCGCGCGTAATGCCCGATAAGCAACTGCGCTTAGTTCGTGGAGATCGTGAAGCATTTGGAGTTCACGGCAGAAGTGCCGAACAGAGAATCGCATTAGACCTATTACTTGATAATGAAGTTGGAATTGTTTCACTAGGCGGCCGAGCAGGTACCGGTAAAAGTGCGCTAGCTCTTTGTGCTGGGTTAGAAGCCGTACTTGAGCGCCGGCTGCATAAAAAAGTTGTGGTCTTCCGCCCGCTATATCCAGTTGGTGGACAGGAACTCGGCTACCTCCCAGGAAGTGAAGGGGAGAAGATGTCGCCATGGGCTCAAGCGGTCTTTGACACGCTGGGCGCATTAGTAAGTCAAAGTGCAATCGATGAAGTTGTGCATCGTGGATTAATTGAAGTTTTGCCGTTAACTCATATTCGCGGTCGATCACTCCATGACTCATTTGTGATTGTGGATGAAGCACAATCATTGGAACGTGGCGTCCTATTAACTGTACTTTCAAGAATTGGACAGAACTCTCGAGTGATTTTGACTCATGATGTTGCCCAACGCGATAATTTGAGAGTTGGAAGATTTGATGGTGTTGTTGCCGTGATTGAAGCCCTCAAGGGTCATCCACTTTTTGCACATATAACTTTAGTAAGAAGTGAACGCTCTGCTATTGCTGCACTTGTTACCGAAATGTTAGAAACCCCTGTTCAGTAGTTATCGCTATTAATTGGTATAGTTAGCCATCCGTGTACGTTAATTCAGGTTTTGAAAGCAGTAAATTTCGATGTCAAGTTCAGTAAAAAAGCAACATGATTTAGAGCGCGCAAATAAGTATTTGCTCGCGATGAATTTCTTATTTGCACTTTTAATCATTTCTTGGATTCCACGTCTTTCTGCAATTAAAAAGATGCTTGGATTGAATAATGAAGTTTTTGGGTCACTTCTAGCCCTTGGATCTCTTGGCGCATTAGTGGCATATGGAAGTTCTGGATATGTAATTGAGCGTTTTGGGTCAAAAGTAGTGAGCAATATCTCGATCTTTTTAATGGTTGTCAGTTATGCAGGATTAACTTGGACTCAAAATATTGCGATCTTCGCACTAATAAATTTCTTTGCTGCTGTTGGAGGTTCTTTCCTCCATATTGCTCTTCTAGGTGTCCAAACGGCAATTCAAAAGGAAATAGGCCGTCCAATTATTCCAAAGATGCATGGCGCTTTTAACATTGGATTTTTAATTGTCATGATTATTGGTGGAATCGTTTCGCCATTTGTTTCTGTTAGAACTCACTTAACAGCTGTGTCGCTTATTTTAGCGCCCATATTTTTCTACTGCGCAAATCAAGTTCCATCATCTAGAGATTTGGCAATAGGTGAAAAACCACACCTTGGATTAAAATTTGTAAAAGAGTTAATTCCACGCACTCAGTTGGAGTGGTTAATTAGCTTGGGTCTAATTTGCGCTACTGTGATTGAAATTGCAACTAATGATTGGATGGCAATCTACGCTCGCGAAACATTAAATATTCCAGCCGGACCACATGTGATTTACTTTATTTTGTTCTCACTCGCGATGATTATTGCTAGATGGAAATTTGCCCCGATGTTAAAAAGGTTTGGCCCAGTTAATTTGATTCATTACGGTTCAATAATTGGAGGCCTCGGATATGCAATCGGAATTTATGGGGCATTCTTAATTGTTGAAACCTCTCCGTGGTTGGCATTTATCGCTGCTAGATTAGGCGTGTTAATTGGTGGGTTTGGCATTGGTGGAATCCAGGCAATATTTATTAAGGTTCTTGGCGACAAATCGGGCACATCTTTAAACGTTGCCCTAGGTCGGGTTTATCTAGTCTTCACGATGTATTTGTTTGTGATTCGACTAATAATCTCATTTGTGGCCGAACGCGTCTCGGTCGCCGCCGCCCTCCTTGTGCCGGCAGTACTTTTACTCCTAACATTTAGGTTCGCTCATCTCGCTGATGAGGATAAAGATTTACAAAGGTAACTAACCTAAGGGGAGATCAAGTTGGAGAGAATCTGCTGGACACTTCGGGTACATCCAGATCGAGTAAATGATTACCGCGAATCTCATGCAGCAATTCCAGATTATTATCGCCAAGCTTTAAGTGATGCCGGGTGGAAGAATTATTCGATTTACTTGATGCCAGATGGTTTGGTAATTGGATATGTTGAATCCGAGAATTGGGATGAATCCCGCAAGACGATGTGGGCTCGCAAGGATGTACATGAGCGAT
>DDZI01000088.1:0-3780 GCA_002346305.1 Actinobacteria bacterium UBA3012
ATAGCAGGGGCACTGAAGAAGCCAAGCCAGCGCTAGAACCGAATAGGGGCAGAGTGAATATAAAGAAGAGTCGCCCTTTAAGCCGGAAATGACACACTAGATTACTCCTTAAACCAGAAATGGACATGTCTCCTCTTTTTCTACAAGATCAAAAGCAAAAATCATCTTCGCCATCCCACACAAAACAGCCATCAAAAGTCCGAGTTCTACTAATTCGCCATCAGTAAAATATAAATTCAATCGAGCATGTAAAGAGGCGCTCAGTTGTCCTTTTGGATTTGTGAGCGCCATTACATCTGCCAAGGCCAGAGCTGCCTTTTCAGATGCCAAGAATGGGCCACTTTCATAATTAGATAGGGCATTAATCTGCTCTTGTAAAACTCCAGCTTGTAATGCTGCAGCTGTATTATTACGGTTGCAGAAAGCACATCCATGTAAATTGGCTAAACGCAGTCGAACTATCTCTAACAAAGTTTTGGGAAGAGAGCTTCCATAGAATACTTTCATATAAAAATCATTTTGATACCACTCATAGAGATCTGGAGCATGCCCCATAACCTCCACAAAGGTCGCGTCTTCATGCATAGTCATCGAACGGTCAAAGGCGACCTGCATCGATGCATTGAGTTGATCGCGCGGAACTCTACTTAAAAAAGTGTTGGGTTTCACTGTCTAACCTTCCTCGAACTCGTGTTTTGATGGAGAATAAGGATTTCATTGCAAACCACTCCATGCTTTCTCCAAAATTATACTGGATTTTCATAACTGAAAAAAAGATCTGATTCGGGTTTCACAGACGCGATTCGCTAGATTAGGTCAATGATACAAGACAGTACGAAATACATTTAAGGGGTTCGCATTAGTCTCTATAATTATGCTTTCAAGATTCATGATCGAATCACGGTGAGAAACTAGCTCACCTACAGGGAGAGAACCCGTGGCTACTAATTCAATCGCCCTTTCGTAACGTCTAGCCCCACCTCGAATACCAATCAAAGTTTGATCCTTGAGCACTGCCTGTGCAAATGTAAGGGGAGTATCAGCGGCTCCAACTGCGGCAATCACCCCTCCCGTTCCAACCCAGTCCATGGCCAACTGCGCGCCCACCTTTGATGAAGAGGTCTCGACCGCGACAGCACGCTCGAGTCCTGAGTGGACGGATTTTAATTCAGTTACATCAAGGGATGGAACTCCCCAGAGCTCTGCCCTCTCTCGACGGGATTTTATAGGTTCGACTAGCTGCACGCTGAAACCATTCAGCTGTAAAAGTTTAGCTACAACAATTCCGATTGGTCCACCACCAATAACGATCACCTTAGCGTCCTGCGTCACAATGCCAGAAATCCTCTCCAGTGCATGTAGTCCAACTGCGATTGGTTCCAGAACGGTCCCTGCCTCATCGTCGACTGAATCTGGAAGTTCATGAAGATTGGCTGCTGGCAAAGTCAAATAAGAGGCAAAAGTGCCAGGCGCAGTGAGACCTAAGAATTTATAATCTGAGCAACCACTTGGTCTTCCAGCCAGGCAAACTGGACATTGACGACAACTAATTGCGGGATCAATTGCAACACGTTTTTTAGTGCTTACAATTTCGCCAATTGCGTCGTGACCCAAAACCACAGGCATAAAACCCCAGTCAGTTTCGTATAGGTGCAAGTCTGTTCCACAAACCCCGGCAGAGAGGATTTTTACCAAAAGTTCACCACCCATAGGTGTCGGAATCTCAGCAGTCGAGATACTAATTTCACGTAATTTAGTGAGAGTTGGAATTCTCCCACCGGCTCTAACTGTCATGGCGATTACTCTACTCTGGTAACACACCATTGCTCCAGGCTGTGCCTGCCTGGGTAAAGTTGGGGGAACAACAAGAATTGATTCTCTTAAAAGTGTGCCTGTTACGATTGCTCGAACTAGGAGGAAGTTACGATGGTAAGCAAAGATTTAATTCAAGCAATTTTACCTAGAATTAAAAAGTTGCCACAAGTAAAAATATATATTTCAACAAGGGATGAAAAACTATGAAGGTTGTTTCGATAACACCTATCCATGTGACTGAAGAAGAACTGAAAAGACGTCAGGCACGCTATGAGCGGTTAGCCCCCGCGGGCATCACAGTTGAACTTCGTAATCTTTCAGAACAATCTCTTAACGCGCTGGAGAGAGATAGCGATGTCCGAGCAAGTGATCTCGCACTCTTGGCCGATGCTTTAAAAATTAACCTTGAGATTGGTGAAGTACTTCTTCCTGATTGCATCTTAGACCCAGGATTCCGCCAGAACGCTAGCGGCACCACGATTGGAATGCTGGAAAGCGTGATGAGCCACCTTGTGGCTGCAGGTGGAAAAGTTGGAGCCGTCACACGCAATGAGAGTATTGGAAATGAATTAGTCAGACGCGTTGGCGAATACGGTTTTGCAAGTCACTTTGTGGATCTTGAAGTTCTCAATCTCAGCTTTAATGCCATCAATGATGAGGAACAGTGGCATAGGGCGCTCAAGATTGCAGTAGACTGTTTAGCGTCCAAAGGTGCAACTGTGGTAATCAATGGTTGCTCAGCAGTGAACGTTAATCAATCACAACTTTCGATTCCAGTTGTAGACCCAGCAGAGCTTGCTCTAAAAATAATCGCTGACCAAATGGTTTCAAAGGTAAATTAGTTTCAATGTCCAACACCCCTACATATGATGTTGTGGTCGCAGGTGCAGGTGGCGGTTTAATCGGTGCCATCAAAGCTGCTCAACTTGGTGCAAAAGTTCTCCTGATCGATGCTTCAGATGACTTTATTAATACCTGTAATACCTCACTTACCACTGGCATGTTTCCAGCTAGTGGTTCACGTTGGCAACGTGAGATAGGGATTATTGATTCACCTGAGATTTTTACCGGGGATATCATGAAAAAGACGAAAAATAGCGCAGATGTTGTAGCTACAAAAGCTCTCACTGAAGTCAGCGTTGAAGTCATAGAGTGGATGGCCGACTCTCTTCAGGTTCCCTGGGAACTTGTCACAGATTTTCACTACCCAGGCCACTCTGTCGATCGTTGCCTCTCTGTCGTTGGCCGCAAAGGCCACCTAGTCATGGCACCAATTTGGCAGTCGGTATTAGATAGCAACCTTCTTGAATTTCGAAGCAGCACTCGTTTAGTCGATGTTGAGATCGTCGATAACGTTATCGTTGCCGCAGTTGTCGAGAGTGCAAATGGCGAGAGAGAAAGAATTCCAACAAAGAATGTTCTTATGGCAACTAATGGATATGGTGCTAATCAAGAGCTACTAGAAAAATACAATAACGAGATCGCCCATGTTTACTATCACGGTTCAAAGTATTCCCGTGGCGACGCACTTGAAATTGGTGTAAAGCACGGCGCTGCTGTTGCGTATCTAGATGCTTACCAAGGACATGCCGCAATTGCAGCACATGCAAACACTCTGGTTGGTTGGGCTACTGTCATGCAGGGCGGGTACATCCTTAATCTCAATGGAAAGCGCTTTGATGATGAATCAGCCGGGTATTCAGAGTTTGCGGCAATTCTCAATAACCAAGAAGGTAGTACCGGTTGGCTGATGATTGATAAACGAATTCATGATGGATCAATGTCATTTAAAGAATTCGAGGTAACTGCTGCGAGTGGCGCAATTATTTGGGCGGATACGATGGAAGAAATTGCAGCCAAGACCAATCTTCCGGTCGAGAATGTGATTAATGAATTTGCTAATGCCAACGCAGTCTCAGCGGGTTTAGCTGAAGATAAGTTAGGGCGAAAAGTTTTCGAGAAGCC
>DDZI01000088.1:3904-5201 GCA_002346305.1 Actinobacteria bacterium UBA3012
TATCTAGCAGCGAAAGCGATTGCAGCCACTGGCAGGTAAGCAGCCCTAAAAGTTACCGAATTCCCAGAGAACCGTGATCAAAGTATTGATTCCATTACTCGGAAAAGTCATTGACCCATCTCTAATTAGGTTCTACGCTCCCCATACTCGAAACACCCTCAATCTTTTTGCGGGCGCCCTTTAAGTTATGAAATGAGGAGAAGTATGAGCTTTCAAGCAACTACCCCCATAAAAAAGTCACCAGCTACACTTTTAGCAGTTCTCTTGACTGGCGCTTTGGTGAGCGTCCTCGCTCCATCAGCGAACGCTGCGCCAGCTAAAATTGTTAAAAATGCAAAGTGCACTAAATCTGCAGCGTTGGCTGTCGCCACTAAAACAGGTGCAACACTAAAGTGTAATGGCAAAAAATGGCGCGGCTACAAGCCAGCAACATCTGTTCTTGCCATCGCATCAGCCGCTTTCTCACCAAAAGAAGAATTTGCGATATTTGCAGTCCCTAAGAACCTTGGATATTTCAAGGCAGAAAACCTGACCGTCTCGGTTGTACCTTCAACAGGCTCAATTGATGTTGTAAACATCGTTAGCGCAGGCCGTGCCGATATCGGTGTATCAGATCTTGGTTCTGCTATGCAAGGAATTGAAAAAGGTGCCAGGATCAGAATCGTTGGTGGTCTAGTTCAAAACTTCCCTTGGGCAATGGCAACTAACCCAGCGGCAAATATCAAGTCAGCAGCAGATCTCAAGGGTAAGAAGATCGGAATCATTGGATTTGGTTCAGGAAGCTACCCATACACAAAGGCATGGCTTGCTGGTAACGGACTTGCAGAGGCTGATGTAACGCTTGTTGCAACAGGTTCAGCAATCGCGCCAGCTACAGAGGCCCTCATGAAGGGTGATGTAGACGCAATTGCATATTACACCGCAGTTTATGCATCGTCAGAATTTCTCGGTACCAAGTACAGCTATCTACCAAACCCAGCTGCGCTCACCGGCGTTCGCTCACTTTCTTGGATCGTAAATTCTGCAAAGTATAAGGAAGACCCAGAGGTGTACGAGCGTTTGATTCGTGCTGCAAATAAGGGTCTCGTTTACTCGTCAACTAACATCAAAGCAGCAGTTCTTCTTGGTTACCAGGAGTTCCCAGCACTACTTGCTGGCGCAACCGTGGAATCAAAAGTACCTGCGGCTATGGCAGCCCTGAAGGCATGGCTAGCTTCAGCTACACCAACAACAGGCAAGCCAGTCTCATGGAATAAGCTCAGTGACATTTCGGCAGAAGATTGGAAGAAATCTCAAG
>DDZI01000088.1:5422-6452 GCA_002346305.1 Actinobacteria bacterium UBA3012
CGACCGTAAAGCGATTGTCAAGGCTGCTAACAAGCAGCCTAAGTAAGGATAACAAAACTCAAAAGAAGTAAATTCAAATGAGTAAAAGAGATAACTCGGAGATCCAGGACGCCTCGCAAGAGGCGTCCTGGATTGACGTTAATCACCTTCATAAAATTTATAACACCCGTGGCGGCGGACAGACGCACGCACTCGCTGATATCAATTTCAGTGTCAAAAAAGGAGAGTTCATCTCCATCGTCGGTCCTTCTGGGTGCGGAAAGACAACCCTTCTAAATATTCTTGCTGGGCTTATTAGCAGGAGTGAGGGAAGCGCGAAAGTCTCTGGACGCGAAGTTACCAAACCGCTTCCAGAAATCGGCATGGTCTTTCAAGCCCCGACACTTCTTCCTTGGCGCACAATTTTAGAGAATGTCATGATTCCAGTTGAGGTTCAAAAACTCGATAAGAAGGTCTACCGTGAAACAGCGAAAGAGCTTTTGAAGCTGGCAGGGCTAGAAGGCTTTGAGGATAAGTATCCATCAGAACTCAGTGGTGGTATGCAGCAGCGCGCAGGTATCTGTCGCGCATTAGTCCACTCACCATCTGTACTTCTTATGGATGAGCCCTTTGGCGCACTAGATGCCATGACGCGTGAATACATGAATCTTGAACTCCTTCGTATTTGGAAGGAGAGCAACCAGACAATCGCTCTTGTTACCCACTCAATTTCTGAGGCAGTTTTCTTATCAGATCGAGTAATTGTGATGAGTCCACGTCCAGGTCGCATCGCAGAAATCATCGACATCAATCTGCCGCGCCCACGGTCACTAGAGATGATGGCTAGTGATGCCGCCGGTGTTTATGTGCAAAAGATTCGTCATTATTTTAGTGCAGCCAATGTTATTGAGTAGTAAGAGTAATTAGCGTAGTTAAATATTTTTAAAACTGAAGGAGAGAAAGTGAAGAGACTAAGGAATAAGCCCGAGTATTTACTAGTACCTGCTGTATTCGTCTTCTTTACCCTTCTTTGGGAGAACCTGGTAAATAT
>DDZI01000092.1 GCA_002346305.1 Actinobacteria bacterium UBA3012
TATCGCTAAATGGCAAAGCCAGGGCGTCTCCGGCCATAAACGGAAGGTTTGGGTGCCTTTTTCGACCAGCTTTGAGCATGCCCAGCGAGAAATCCACTGGAATCGCAGTGGCTCCAGCCGCAACCAATGGGGCGGTCGAACTTCCAGTTCCGGCGGCTAAATCTAAAATCAACATCCCCGGCTTTGGCTCAATAGAGCCAACGACCGCCCCCCGCCAAGCTT
This sequence comes from Actinobacteria bacterium UBA3012, assembly GCA_002346305.1. Classification (GTDB taxonomy): domain Bacteria; phylum Actinomycetota; class Actinomycetes; order Nanopelagicales; family Nanopelagicaceae; genus UBA3012. The sequence goes on from DDZI01000092.1 coordinate 223, forward strand.
TGGTCTGTCCCAAACTTAAAATATCGTTGACGATGTCATAGCGCCGGGCCACGCCATCAAACATCTTTGCAATATCAAATGGAACTTTATTAAGGTTCGGGCCGGCCATGCGTATATCTTTACCCGGTAATGCTTTTTATGCCAATTCAATAACAAGCCAAAAGGATTGACCATGACCACACTTCCGATCGCACCCCTGACTCTCAGAGCTGCAATTTTCCCTCGTGCAAACTCACTTACTAATTCATTGCTGGCATTAGGTGGCGCAGGTTTTCTAGCGGTCATGGCCCAAATCGCAATCCCAGTTCCAGGATCACCAGTCCCAGTCACTGGCCAAACTCTTGGAGTTCTATTAATTGGTGCAAGTTATGGCCCAGCGTTGAGCATTTCTACGGTTGCTCTTTATTTAGCAATCGGTGCTGCAGGCGCTCCAATTTTTTCAAATGGTGGATCAGGTTTTGCAAAATTGGTTGGCCCAACTGGCGGCTACTTGGCTGGAATGATTTTGACTTCTTTGGTTCTTGGATATTTAGCAAACAAAAAATGGGATGCTCGTTTTCGTACCGCATTACCTGCAATGTTAATCGGCGAAGTTTTAACTTTCATACCTGGGTTAATTTGGTTGCAACATGCAACAGGTAAAGATTGGTCTTGGACAATAAGTGCAGGTTTTACTCCATTTATTCTTGGCGAAGCAATAAAAATCTCACTTGCTGCCGTTACTCTTCCAACAATTTGGAAAGTTGTGGATAAACGTCGTTCGTGAATTCAATACCTGTAAAAACCATTGAGATAAGTCATGGGCTGGACTTATTAAAACTTTTGCCTGAAGCAAATTCAATGGCGTGGGTTCGTGGAGGCGATGGCGTAATTGGTATTGGCGAATTCGAACGGTTTGAAGTTAGCGGCGGACAATCCGATAAAGATGGCCAAGATAGATTTGATCAAATGCGTGCCTGGTGGCATGCAAAGTTAGCAAAATTCATCGTGAGTAATGATTTACATATTTCCGGAACTGGGCCAATCGCTTTTATTTCTGCGGCTTTTGATTCTACTGAAAAAAGTGTGGTCGTGATTCCAAAAATTGTGATTGGGCAACGAAATGGCAAAAGTTGGCTGACCTGGATTGGAGATATTCCAAAACCTGCAATTATTGAATATCCAAAACCAGAGGCACCATTAAATTTATCTTGGGAAGGTGGGGCCTTAGAGCCACATGCCTGGGAGGGAATTGTTGCTCAAGCAGTAGCAAGAATTACAGCGGGTGAACTTGATAAAGTTGTTTTAGCGAGAGATTTAATTGCACATTCAGATCTACCTTTTGATGCCCGACACATAATGATCAAATTAGCGGAGAGATACTCAGCCACATGGATTTTCAACATCGATGGCCTAATTGGAGCAACTCCTGAGTTATTACTACGTCTAAATAAAGGTTTAGTGACCTCAAGAGTTCTTGCTGGAACTATTCAACGCACCGGAAATGATGAACGTGATTTAGCACTGGCAGGTTCTTTGGCAAGGTCATCAAAAGATTTGGAAGAACATAACTATGCGGTTAAATCGGTTTCAGAATCACTAATGCCATTTTGTTCATCAACTAATATTCCAGAATCACCTTTTGTGCTTCACTTGGCAAATGTCATGCACTTAGCTACTGATGTAACTGGTGTCATTAGCGATTCACTTACTCCAGCTGATCTTTTCGCCCTTGCTGGAGCACTTCACCCATCAGCAGCTGTTTGTGGAACTCCACGCGATATCGCAAAAAAGGTTATTTCAGATCTTGAAGGTATGAATCGCGGACGATACGCCGGTCCTGCTGGTTGGATTGATTCACGCGGTGAAGGAGAGCTGGGAATCGCACTTAGATGTGCTCAAGTAAATCCAAATAATCAAAAACAAATTCGACTTTTTGCAGGGTGTGGGATCGTTGCTGGCTCTGATCCGAAAAAGGAGTTTGCCGAAAGTCAAGCAAAACTTCTTCCCATACGTGAGGCATTAGAAAGTTACTAAATTAGTTGATTTAATCTAAATCAGTTGAAATTTGTTTTAACAACTTAGCATTGCTCTCACGATCAGGCATCACTGCAACTATTACTCGTATTCCTTTTGTATCGCGGGCGATTTGGGCTGCTAAAGCCTCGAGCGTGCGAACTTCGATAGCCGGAATTCCATAACTTTCGGCAACTTTTGCGATTGATCTTCCGTGCGGAGTGCCGAAAATTCTTTCAAAACCAGTAACTCCATTTTGAGGCAAGGTGGAAAAAATACCTCCGCCATCATTTGAGATAACTAAAATTATTAAATCTGGTTGAACTTCCTCGGGACCTAGTAGTAATCCATTTACATCATGGAGGAAGGCCAGATCCCCGATCACTGCAAAAGTTTTCTTTCGGTTAAGAGCTATGCCTATCGCTGTGGAAATATTTCCATCTATTCCAGCTAAGCCGCGATTTGCAAATGTTTCCAAATCCGACCTTGGTGTCGCGAAACTTTCGATGTCGCGAATTGGTCGTGATGAAGCGACAAACAACGCGCTTTCCCCGGAAAGTTGAGAAACAAATTCATTTACAACTGCTGGTTCACTCCAGCCATTTAGGTGCGCCAAAACTTTACTGTGGATCTCTGCTGATGATTTTACAAATAACTTCATCCACTCTGGGTCTATTTTTTGTGGAGTAACTTCAGGAAGAGTTAGATGAATCTCATCGCCGGTTCTGGCTGTATCTATCTCTGCAATTCTAGAATCAACAATAATTTTATAATCTGCTAACTCCAAGTAAGAATTTAATGATCTAGACAAAGTCAACCTGCCAATTACCATAGCAACTTTTGGTTTTAATAACGCACGTCGTGCCGCACTACCTAACAACAATGAAGCATGCGAAATAACTTTTTTACTCGATAGCGGATCTTCACTTAAAATTGGCCAGCCCAAATTTTCGGATAGGTGCTCAATATCTGTCATTGGAATTGCGGCTCGATCATGGCCTACCAAAATCACACCCTGAGTTTCATACCTGCCTAGCAGATGGGGCAGCGCTTCTATCTTTTCTTCTACCTCAGGAATTCCATTAGAAAGTGGCTCTATCCATTCAAGGTCGCCTAAAAGTGGCTCTTCAAATTGCACATTTAAATGGATTGGACCATTTTCAAATAAAGCCGTGGATATTTGTGCTCGCCATTTCGCAACCTGTCCAACCTCTGGTTTGACTGGTGCAAAAATATCTAGCGATACATTGACAGCATCACCGAAAAAATTGACTTGATTTGTAGTTTGATTCGAACCTGTGTGTCGCAGGCGTGCCGGCCGATCTGCTGTTATCGCAATCAGATTGATGTCGCTGTGGTGAGCTTCAAGAATTGCAGGGTGGAAATTTGCAGCCGCACTTCCGCTGGTGCAAATCACAACTGTCGGCAAGTTGGAAGCTTTAGAAATACCGAGTGCCAGAAATGCAGCACTTCTTTCATCAATTCTTGAGTGCAATCTAACTCTGCCTGCTTGATGTGCACGGAAAAATGCCATAGTGATCGGCGCATTTC
>DDZI01000073.1:0-294 GCA_002346305.1 Actinobacteria bacterium UBA3012
GATGACAAAAATTGATGAAGTACGTGAACCAATTGTGCGCGCAACTATTTTGGCTCCAAGTGAATTTATCGGAGCAATTATGGAACTTTGCCAAACTAGACGCGGTGTCCTACAAGGAATGGATTACTTGTCTGAGGACCGAGTCGAGATTCGTTATACCCTTCCACTTGGCGAGATTGTCTTTGACTTCTTCGATAGTTTGAAATCTAAAACTCGTGGCTATGCCTCACTCGATTACGAACCAATTGGTGAAGCACCGGGCGAACTTGTAAAAGTTGATATTTTGTTACAAGG
>DDZI01000073.1:509-9623 GCA_002346305.1 Actinobacteria bacterium UBA3012
CGTCAACAATTTGAAGTTCCGATTCAGGCTGCTGTTGGATCCAGAATCATTGCTCGCGAAAGTATCCGCGCTATGCGCAAAGACGTATTGGCAAAATGTTACGGTGGAGATATCAGTCGTAAGCGCAAACTTCTAGAAAAGCAGAAAGAAGGAAAGAAGCGTATGAAGATGGTTGGCCGCGTTGAAGTTCCTCAAGAAGCATTTATTGCTGCCCTTTCGACAAATGAAGAGGTAGATAAAGCCAAGGCCAAGAAGTAATAGTGGAAAAAGAGCAGTTAAAGCCGCTATCTTTTTATATTCATATTCCATATTGCATAAGAAGATGTGGATATTGCGATTTCAACACTTACACACCAAGTGAATTAAAAGATGGCGAAGCTAGCGTTGCCAAAGTTTCACAAGGGTATGTAGATGCAGCAATTATTGAGATTAATCAGGCTTTTGCTTTTTTCGATGACAAAAATCAGGTGCGTCCAATCGAGACTATCTTTTTTGGTGGAGGCACCCCGACATTACTTCCAGCCGTTGATTTAGCGCGCATACTTGATGAATTAAGAGAGAAGTTTGGCTTCTCAGAAAATATTGAAATAACAACAGAAGCTAATCCAGATTCAGTAAGCGCTGTTGACTTAAAGAACTTAAGAACAGCAGGCATGAATAGAGTTTCTTTTGGAATGCAATCTGCAAAGACCCACGTCTTAGCAACATTAGATCGAACACACAATCCGGCTCGAGTTAGTGAAGTTGTTAACGAGGCTATAGAAGCTGGGTTTGAACATGTATCTCTGGATTTGATTTATGGAGTACCGGGAGAATCAATTGATGATTGGAAAGAAAGCGTTACTGCCGCCTTGTCTCTTCCGATTGATCACTTAAGTGCTTATGCGCTAATTGTTGAAGAAGGAACCAAATTGGGTGCGCAAGTTCGACGGGGTGATGTAGTTATGCCACCAGATGATGAAAGTGCGGACAAATATTTATTGGTGGATGAGTTGGCCACAAAGGCCGGTATGGATTGGTATGAAGTTAGCAATTGGTCATTAACTGGTGGGGAAGCGCGTCACAACATTGCTTATTGGCACAGTAATGATTGGTGGGGAATCGGTGCTGGTGCGCATTCGCATGTGCAAGGAGTCAGATGGTGGAATGTAAAACATCCCACTACTTATATTTCAAAACTCATAAGCGGTGAATCACCGATGTTGGAAAATGAAACGCTCACAAAAGAGCAGATGCGGTTTGAAGAAATTTTATTGCGGATCCGACTCTCTTCTGGTTTGCCATTAGCTTTTTTCACTGAAGCGGAATTGGCAATTCTGAATTCTTATCTTGCTCTAGGTCACTTAGATGAGAAGGTATGGCAATCAGGGCAACTCAAATTGTCGATATCGGGCCGTTTACTCGCAGATCAAATAGTTCGGGCATTAGACAATTAGCACAAATAAGCAGTGATCCTAAAAGTCGATGGAGTATTCTCTATTTATGGAAACTTTCAACTTAGTACTTTCGATCATTTTGGCAATTATTTTCTTTCTAGCTGGAGTATCACAAGCCAGTGGAAATGAGAAAGGGCTATCCGGAACACGTGATGTTGGGGTTAAAGATTCCCTTGCCCGGGTCATCGGAATCTTCGAGGTGCTGGGTGCTTTTGGAATTTTGCTTGGAATTAGAGTCACCGCTATTGGCTGGTTAGCTTTGGCCGGGCTGTGGTTTGTGATGGCTGGAGCCGTTGGGGTTCACTTCCGGGCCGGCAAAGGATCGACCGCCCTGCCTGCATTTGTACTTTTGACCGCACTTTCGATCGCCCTAGTCACTATTTAGGGGGTAAATTTGGCACTCGACCGAGTTAAGTGCCAATGCTTAACCTGCTTAGCCTTTTAAATCTAGGAGCTTTTGATGATCGCCGATCGCCGCCTCGAGATATTACGAGCGATCGTTGATGATTACGTTGCCACAAATGAACCTGTTGGCTCAAAAGTTTTAGCTGCTCGACACTCATTAGGAATTTCACCGGCAACAATTCGCAATGAGATGGCACTTCTTGAAGAAGAGGGCTTGATTTCTCAGCCACATACAAGTGCCGGGCGAATACCAACCGATCTCGGATATCGAGTTTTTGTTGATCGCATTTCTACGGTGAAACCATTGTCTGCACCAGAGCGTCGGGCGATCGATCACTTTTTAGAGGGTGCAGTAGATCTTGATGATGTAGTTAATCGAACCGTTCGTTTACTTGCTCAAGTTACAAAGCAGGTAGCAATTGTTCAATATCCATCTCTTTCAAAATCTGCAGTCAGACATATCGAGATTTTACCTTTGACTCCAATGCGCCTAATGATTGTTTTAATCACAGATACTGGACGGGTAGAACAGCGAATTGTTGAATTAGCCAACCAAATGAGCGAAGCAAATGTTGCAAAACTCCGAAGTCAACTTAATTTACTTTGTGCTGGAGAGAAATTAAATTTAATACCAAACACGTTAAAGAGTTTTACTGAAAAATTTGAACCTACCGAGCGAACAAACGTCACCTCAGCCGTTAATGTAATTCTTGAAATGACAATCGAAAGAAGTGAAGAAAAAGTCATAGTTTCAGGTACTGCAAATTTGGCACGAATCCCAAGTGATTTCCCAACTAGCTTTCATCCGATTCTGGAAGCACTGGAAGAACAAGTTGTATTACTTCATCTACTTGGCGAAACAGCAGATGGAACTAAAGTTAAGATTGGCCACGAACAAGACAACACCAATCTGCAATCAACGAGCATTGTTACATCAGGATATGGGCCGGAAGGAGAGCGAGTAGCTAACTTAGGAATTATTGGGCCAACTCGAATGGATTACTCTGGATCAATGAGTGCGGTAAGCGCAGTCGCTAGATATGTAAGTCGCTTCCTAGAAGAAGGATTTTAATGGCTGATTTTTACGATGTGCTTGGTGTGGAAAGAAATGCATCAAGTGATGAGATCAAACGTGCATATCGCAAACTTGCTCGTGAATTGCATCCAGATTTAAATCCAGATCCAGTTGCGCAAAATCGCTTTAAGGAAGTAACTGAAGCGTATGAAGTTTTAAGCGATCCAAATAAGCGTTCTAATTTTGACCGCGGGGGACAGGGCTTTAATTTTGGCGGTGGCGGTGGCGGCGGTGGATTTGGTTTTGGTGACATCATGGATGCCTTTTTCGGCGGCGGCGGCGGTTCAAGAGGTCCTCGCCCACGAGTGCGCAGAGGTCAAGATGCGTTAATTCGAATTGAAATTGATTTGATGGAAGCAACTTTTGGGAGTGACCGAGAGATTACAGTTGAAACCGCTTTAGTTTGTACAAAGTGCACGGGATCTGGATCCTCAGGTTCGGCGCAACCAACTCAATGTCATATCTGCCAAGGTCGCGGAGAAGTTCAACAAGTAACGCGATCAGTTCTAGGGCAGGTCATGAGTTCCAGGCCATGCGCCAATTGCCAAGGATTTGGAAGTGTCATCACCGATCCTTGCCGTGAATGTGCAGGGGATGGAAGAGTGCGATCACGCCGAACATTAAATGTGCAGATTCCAGCTGGAGTTGAAACTGGAAATCGAATTCAAATGAGTGGCCAAGGTGAGGTTGGACCTGGTGGCGGACCAGCAGGTGATCTATATGTTGAGATCGTTGAGAGGCCCCATGAATATTTAGTTCGCAGTGGTGATGATTTGCATATGGCACTCACAATTCCCATGACAAGTGCAGTCCTAGGCACAACAGTGAATATTGAAACATTAGATGGTGAAAGCAAAGTTGATATCAAGGCTGGGACTCAAAGTGGAACTGTGATTCCAATTAAAAATCGTGGCGTGACTAAATTAAGAAGCTCCCAACGTGGTGAACTATTTGTACATGTCGAGGTAGTAATCCCAACCAAATTAAATAAGGCCGAAGAGGAACTAGTTCGTAATTTTGCAAATTTGCGTGGAGATACAGCTGAAAGCGCAAAAGTAGATAACCGTGAAAATGGTTTATTTGGCCGCCTTAAAGATGCACTTGGCCGTTGATGCTATCTACTTTTTTTGTAGCAGAGGGAACTGATTTTTCGGCAAATCAAATTGAAGTTGATGGAGATGAAGCACACCATGGAGTTAACGTCCTAAGGTTGAAAACTTCTGAAGAAGTAAAAATCAGTGATGGTGTTGGAAACTGGGGCGTAGGTACAGTCAGTCAAGTCAACAAAAAGAGTTTTACAGTTGAAATTTTGGATCGAGGATTTGAGCCTACTTCTAAACAACGAGTTGTTGTGGTTCAAGCAATTCTAAAAAATGATGCAAATAAAGAAGCGGTAGATTTCTTAACTCAAGTCGGAGCGGATGAAATCATTCCTTGGCAGAGCCAACACAGTATTGGAAAGATTGATGATAAGAGTTTAGGTAAATGGCAAAGCACTACTCGAGAAAGTTCAAGACAATCTCGCAGAGTTAGGATTCCAGTTATCACTAATGCTTATTCAACTGAAAATTTGATCTTAAAAATACAAGATTTACAAAATATCTTTGTGTTGCATGAATCAGCCGATAACCGACTCTCTCAAATTGAAATAAAACAAGAAGCAGATGTGATTTTAATTGTTGGTCCAGAAGGCGGATTGAGTGAAATCGAAGTTAATGCTTTTGTCACCGCCGGCGCAAAAATAGTTCGTCTTGGGGAGAGCGTGTTGCGTGCTGCAAATGCCGGCGCAGCTGCTGCTTCAGTTGTAATGTCTAGAACAGGGAAATGGTAACGAGAGCGAAATGGAGGTGATTATCAGTTGAGTGAACAAGATTGTTTATTTTGTAAATTCTCCAAAAATGAAATTCCAGTTGTAAAGATATTTGAAGATCAAGATATTTTTGTGATCGCTGATATCGCCCCTCAAGCGCCCACGCATCTTTTATTGATACCAAAAAAGCATTATGAAAACGGTGCTGAAACGGCCCAGAAAGATCCACAAGCTGCAGCAAAACTGCTGGCCAAAGCTGGTGATCTTGCCCAAGAAAAAGGTTTATCTGGCTATCGCTTAACTTTCAACACCGGGGCTGAAGCGGGGCAGAGTGTTTTTCACGCTCACCTACACCTATTAGGTGGACGCTCCTTTACTTGGCCTCCGGGCTAGACTGGTATTAATGGAGCCCAATAACGCAGTATCAATTGCCCTGCCAGCTGGCGTCTCAATGGTTAATTTGCTGGGCGCAGGCGATGCAAATTTACGTGAGATCGAAAAGGCTTTTCCTAATCTTGAAATTGCCGTGAGGGGCGAAACCGTCCTTGCATCTGGAGATCGCATTCAAATCCTCTTACTAGAGAAGTTATTACTAGAGCTAAGTGTTGTTGTGCGCTCTGGCGGCTTCATAACTATTGATTCAGTTAAGCGAAGCATGAAGATGATTACATCAGATTCCAAACCAGCAGAAGTATTCTCATTAAATATTTTAAGTTTACGTGGACGCACCATCCGTCCAAAGACTGCCAATCAGAAAAAATATGTTGATGCGATTGATAAAAACACAATTGTATTTGGGATCGGACCAGCCGGAACTGGAAAAACTTATTTGGCTGTTGCGAAAGCAATAGCAGCATTGCAAAGTAAAGAAGTTAGCCGAATCATTCTCACTAGGCCTGCGGTTGAAGCAGGGGAGCGCTTAGGTTTTCTTCCTGGGACTTTGCATGAAAAAATTGATCCTTATTTGCGTCCATTGTTTGACGCTCTTCAAGACATGATCGAACCTGATTCCATTCCTAAATTATTGACAGCAGGAACAATCGAGGTTGCTCCGCTTGCATATATGCGCGGTAGAACTTTAAATGATGCATTTATTATTCTTGATGAAGCTCAAAATACCTCTGCTGAACAGATGAAAATGTTTTTAACTCGCCTAGGTTTTAATTCTAAAATGGTAATTACTGGAGATATAACTCAGATAGATCTACCAAGTGGAGTAACTTCAGGTTTGCGAATAGTTCGCGATATTTTAGAGGGAGTAAATGATCTTGAATTTATGGATCTAACTCAAGAGGATGTTGTTCGACATAAACTTGTTGGCGACATAGTGGCTGCTTATGGCCGTTATGACGAAGCCAATCAAGTTAGACAAATTAAGCGAGGCGTAGACCGCTAGGTGTCTATAGAAATAGATAATCGTTCAGGTGCTATATGTGCTGAAGTTGAATTACTTGACTTAGCTGCATTTGCGTTGAAAGAACTTCTGGTTGATGAACGAGCAGAGTTAGAAATATCTCTTGTTGACGAGGCGGAAATGACTCGGCTCCATGAAGAGTGGATGGATGAAGCAGGACCAACAGATGTTTTATCTTTTCCAATGGATGAGTTGCGACCAAATGAACTTTCCGAAAACGACGAAGTGCCTGTAGTTCTAGGGGATGTGGTCATCTGTCCTGATGTGGCCCGGAAACAAGGCGACACTGCGGGGCACGGAATGGAACAGGAATTAAGAATTTTGCTAGTCCATGGAATCTTGCATCTGCTGGGCTTTGACCACCTAGAACCAGAAGAGGAAGCCGAAATGTTTGCACTTCAGGGCAAGATAGTTAAAGATTGGTCGAAATGAACGCCTTTAACTTCGCGATTATTGTCTTGCTATTAGGTTTTGCTGGATTTCTAGCAGGAACAGAAGCAAGTCTCAATTCAATCTCTCGAATTGCGGTAGAAGAATTAGTTAGTTCAAAAAAACGCGGCAGTGCTTGGCTACTTAAAGTTACTTCAAACAGAATTAAATATTTAAATGTGGTTTTATTAGTACGCAAAGCTTGCGAATTGGCAGCAACCGCAATTGTTGCAACAATCGCACTTGATTCGTTTACTGATCGTCGGGTTGCACTTTCCGTAACAGTTCTTGGAATGTTAATTGTTTCCTATGTATTAGTAGGAGTTGGTCCACGCACTCTCGGAAGACAGCATCCGATTAAGTGGGCTCGTCCTGGCGCAATTGTTGCTGGAGCCCTTGCGGTAGTTCTCTCTCCAGTTACACGATTGTTGATTGCGATCGGAAATGCGATCACTCCAGGAAAAGGTTTTAGAGGCGGACCATTTACGACAGAAGCCGAGTTTCGTGATTTAGTTAATCAAGCACGTGAACAAGGTTTTGTAGAAGATGATGAGCACGAAATGATTCACTCAGTTTTTGAATTGGGTGACACTTTAGTGCGCGAAGTGATGGTTCCACGTACTGAAATGGTTTATATCGAGCGAGACAAGAGTTTGCGACAAGCACTTTCTCTAGCGCTGCGATCTGGGTATTCACGGATTCCGGTAATCGGGGATGATTTAGATGAAATTATTGGAATCGCTTACATTAAGGATTTAGCTAAGCGTACTCATGATTTCAGAGAAGCCGAGCAAACCGAAAAAGTTGAAGAATTGATGAGACCAGCAAATTTTGTTCCTGAGAATAAGATGGCTGATGAGTTATTGCGTGAGATGCAATCTGACCAAATCCATTTAGCAATTGTGGTTGATGAATATGGTGGAACTGCAGGACTTATAACCATTGAAGACATTCTTGAAGAAATTGTTGGCGAAATTGCCGATGAATATGATGATGAAGAAGAAGTGTTGGAGTGGATTGGTGAAGGAAATAAAAAAGTCAGAATTCAGGCAAGATTACACCTAGATGATTTGGAACGAGAACTTGATATCGAATTCGACGAAGAAGATAAAGAGTCAGTAGACACAATTGGTGGATTGATGGGAAAGCATTTAGGTCAAGTACCAATCCCAGGAAGTGAAATTACGATTGGAAAGTGGCGCTATACAGCTGAAAGACCTATCGGACGACGTAAACGAATCGGCAGCATTTTGCTAGAACTTGTAGACGAAGAAATATCAGATTCAGTAAGTGATGAAAAAAATGACGTTTAAAAATCCTGAAGATGAAAAGTTATTGACACTCGCTAAAGCAACCGCAGCACGAGTAAGTGCAACACAGGGAGCAGCTGTTCGAGATGAGACTGGCAGAACTTATGCTGCGGCTTCAGTTAAGTTAGATTCAATAACTTTAGATGCGCTGGAACTTGCATTAGGTATGGCACTTTCAAGCGGAGCGATCGCCATCGAAGCAGCAATAACTTTTGGAAGTGAGCCAATTGCACGGGCACGATTGGCTGTTCGCGAGATTTCACCATCAGCCTTGCTTGCTAGTGTTGATCAAGACGGGAAAATCAATACCTTTTAAATGACTTGAATGAGTTGAACGATTGACATAAACGACCTCGGCTATAGAACTGACCCGATAAGATTCCCACATGCGTATCGCCCGATTTTCACCAGCGAAAGAGATCTCAGTATCTCCACTTTATGGTGTTATTGATGAAAACCAAATGATCTCAGTATTGGTTGGGGATCCAATATATGCGCCAATTACATTTACGGGTGAGAAGCTGAATTTGGCAGATGTAAAACTATTGGCACCGGTTATTCCGCGAAGCAAAGTCGTCTGTATCGGAAAGAATTATGCAGATCATGCAGCTGAGATGAATAGTGAAGTCCCTAAAGAGCCAGTGCTATTTATTAAACCAAATACTTCGGTAATCGGCCCAGATGATGCAGTTATTTGGCCGGCTATGAGTGAGCGCGTAGACCACGAAGTAGAACTTGCTATTGTCATTGGAAAAGTTTGTAAAGATGTTAAAAAAGAGAATGCAAAAGATGTGATCTTTGGTTATACAATCGCAAATGATGTAACCGCGCGAGATCTGCAAAAAGTAGATGGACAGTGGAGTCGAGCAAAAGGGTTTGACACTTTTTGCCCACTTGGACCTTGGATAGAGACTAAATTAGATACGAGTAATTTGAAGTTAACTGCAGAGGTAAATGGAGAAGTGCGTCAATCTGGAACTACGGCAGATATGATTTTTGATATTCCAACAATCATCGCATTTGTCACTCAGGTCTATACTTTGCTTCCTGGCGATGTGATTTTGACTGGAACGCCAGCAGGAATCGGTCCAATGCCGGAAGGTTCGGTAACTACGCTTACAATTGCAGGTATCGGAACATTAAGTAACCCAATTATCAAGAGACATAAAAAGTGAGAATCGAGTGAGCGCCGGTGAGTAATAGCAACGATCGGCCAGTAAAAGTTCGTTTCGCTC
>DDZI01000044.1:0-8648 GCA_002346305.1 Actinobacteria bacterium UBA3012
AAAATGGCGATGGGCCAAGAGCACTAGTTCTTGGTGGTAATCATGGCGATGAGTACGAAGGACAGATTGCCGCGTCAACACTTTCTCGGAATTTGCAACCTGATCAAATTAAAGGCCAGGTAATTATTATTCCTTGCCTATCTCAAGAAGCATCGCGTGGAGGAACTCGACATTGGCCAGACGGCGTTAATTTCAATCGAATTTTCCCAGGAAATGAAGATGGTCCAGTTAGTTCAAAGCTTGCATATTATTTAACTCACGAATTATTTCCAAAAGTTGATGCCGTGATGGATATACATAGTGGTGGTCGTGGACATGTTTTCATTCCATGCTCTCATATGGTCTGGGCTAAAGATGAAAAACAAAGAGCAAAGATGTTAAAGAGCATGCTCGCATGGAACTCTAGTTACAGCATGATCTTTCCAGAACAACCTTCAACAAATCCTGCCTCACTTTTGCCGGGAGAGGCTGAGCGTCAAGGTAAAGAGGTTTTTACAACTGAACTTGGCGGAGGTGCGTTAGCAAATCACACCAGCGTTAAGGTCGCTAAAGATGGTTTAGATAACGCGCTGCGTACTCTGGGAATTTTAAATGGTGTACCAAAAACTCGTGAAGAACAAGGATTACCTTCGGCAATTATTTTAGATATGCGGGCAGAAACCGCTTATCACTCTGTCAATGATTTTGGTTTGTATGAAAATCTTTTCCCACTGGGAGGAGCAATTAAAAAAGGTGAAGTTTTGGGATTGGTCCACAACATGGATAACCCAGAAGTTCCCGCAGTTCCGGTAATTGCCAGACAAGATGGAGTCCTAGGCGTTGAAAGAGGCTATCCAAGAGTGACTCCAGGTGATGTGGTGGCATTAGTTGGAATGGCTTACAAATCTGTGGCTGACCTTCCGGCGCTTTAACTTATGAGTTCACAACGTCTGTCAGGACAGGTTGCGTTAATCACCGGAGGCAGTAGAGGTATTGGTGCAGCGGTTGTCCGGGCATTTGTGGCCGAAGGTGCGCAAGTTGCAATCAACTACCTGGATGTTCCAGAGCGCAAAAAAGAGGCAGAGGATTTAGTTGCCCAATTTAACGGTGATGTAATCGCTTTAGCTGGAGATTTATCTGACCCCGAAGTTCCTGCAGCTTTAGTAAAAGCCACTCAAGCAAAATTCGGAAAAGTCACCACCATAGTTGCGAATGCTGCCGTGTTGCAATAGGGAAATATTATTACCGTCACGTCAGTCATGACTGAAACCGGTCAACCTGGACAGATTCATTACTCGGCTTCTAAAGCTGCGATTATTGGTTTAACTCGTTCACTCGCACGTGAAATCGGTGTAGATGGAGTGAGGATTAACTCTGTAATGCCCGGCGCGATTCGCACTGAACATGAAGTCTCACTGGCAGCAGACCCCAAACCAGTTGATGATTTAATTTTGCCGTTACAATCATTAAAACGTCGAGGTTTTCCAATTGATCTTGCCGGAGCATTTGTTTTCTTGGCAAGTGAAGATGCTGCATTTATTACTGGACAAGTCATCAATGTTGATGGCGGTTGGGTGATGTATTAATTTTTAGTATTGATAATTTCGATCAGAAACATTTAGATCGAGGGGCCACAGCGGCCGCTTTGGTCTGGTGAATGGAAGTTCGCTCAATCGATTATCTGAGGGACCTGGGGCGTTAACATCGATACAGGCAAAAGCGATGGGTTCGTAATATGCGCGATATCCACCAGCAGATTTTGCTTGTACGGCTTTTGCTTTTCTGACATCTAATCCCATGTGATCATAAAGTTGATAATCCAACATAAAGGCAGGATTTGAAGTAATCACAATCTCAATCTCTTCAATTTTCAAAAGTGCAGTAGTTCCAACATTAAACAATTTAGATGGGTATTTAGATTGGTAGCATCCATCAGTAATTTTTGTGACCGTTCCAGTAACTTTCAACGGCTTAAAAAATTTAGTTGCTCTAGTTCCGCCTAAATTAAGGGTGATCGTGGCACCGACTCCTGCTGCTGCACAGGCTAGAGCGGCTGGCTTATCCGTTATCGACATCAACACTTGTCCATGAATTGGATTGGAGATTAATTCAGCCAAAATAAATGAACTATCTCCGGTGCTACCGCCAGAAGTGCTGTCGCTTCCATCTGCGAATACAAAGGGACGTTGATCGGGAGTGCTTGAATTTATAGTTTTCACAGCATCAGCTATATCCACTTTGGTAAATAGAAACTCATCTTGAAAATTCCAAAGTGAATTTGCAATTTCATCTGCATATTGCTGACCGAGGTTCGGTGAACTTTCGATATTTGCATCGGTAAGTACTAGCGCTGACCAACCCAACTCGCTGACATCGAGCCAAGGTTGAGTGCAAAAAATCGTTGCATCTAAAACTCCAGGTAGTTTTTCAATCTCATGAATTCGTGCTTTGACATCTTTTAGTGGCCAGATCGTTGTATCAATTCCTTCGGCAGGAGAGATCATCTTTAGTTTTCGATAACTTAACTTTGGCCTTGCTTGACCAGTAACTGCCAAACCAACTAGGCGCATTGCCCGCTTTCCAGTATTGAAAAAATCTATGTGAGGGCAAGTTTGATACCCGGCAATCAGATTAGTTCCTTGTGCCATTTTCGCTGTGAAGTGAGCGTGCAGGTCGCAGCTAACGGCGATTGGAAAATCCGGGGTAACCATCTCTCGGATTGCAGCGATTAAATCGCCTTCAACATCTTCGCAACTTTCAGTGGTCATCGCTCCATGCAAACGTAAGTAAACGCCATCAACTTCATGGATAACTTTGGCGATTCCAGTTACAAAGCGCTCCTTCAGAAATGCATAAGCCTCATCACTTACAGTTGGCCCACATCCACCATCGGCTGTTGTGGTTGGCACTAATTCAATTCCCATTTGTGCTGCAACTTCCATTGCACCGGCAATTTCATCTTTGCCGAGCCCCGCAGTAAACAGGTCAGCACCTTCGACCATGGCAAATCTCTGGAATGTATCCAAGTGAGTTAAATCAGGTGAAAAACTATTAGTTTCAAAAGTTAAACCTGCCACAGCTACTTTCTTACCAGTTGATGTGGCGCTCATTTAATTACCTCATTCTAAGAAGCAGAGATAACTAGAGTATATATAAAGCCCCATTTAGCGCTGCTACCTTGATAGGAGTCAGAGGCGTTGCTGCCGGAGGACTGCTCACCGCGCCAGTCAGAGCGTCGTATTTAGAACCATGCCATGGGCAGTCCAAAGTTTTTCCTTGGATACTTAATGGACCACCTTGATGCGTACAACTTGTGGGATATCCCTTAAATGAATCTTCCGCAAGTCGGGAGACAAAGAGGTTTGTGTTTGTCGCTGAGTTTGTCGCTGAAACTGTTTTACCAACTTCAATATCGGCAAGCGTTAAAGCAACTCCAGATTTCTTGATTGCAACTGCAGTCCCAGGTACTTCATCTAATGTTTCAATCTCATATGATGCAGCAGATGCAGATGATGTACCAACACTATTTACTGCAACAACAGTAAATGTGTATGCGGTACCACCAGTAAGTCCTGCAAATGTAAAAGTTCCTGAATCAGATTGCGGAAGAGTTACTTTAATTCCACCAGGGTTAGATGTTGCGACATAAGAGGTGATTGGCGCTCCACCATTTTTTACCGGAGCAGTAAATGCAACAGTGGCGCCGGTGGCGCCGGTGGCGCTTGCTTTGCCAATTACTGGTGCATCAGGTGCAGTATTTGGTGGTTGAGTTGGTGTTGCAGAGGCAGAAGGAATTGGGGTCGGCTTGCTAGTTGTCTTAGCTACTGGTTTCTTTGCTGCCGGCTTTTTAGCTACCGGCTTTTTAGTTATCTTTTTTTTAACTACTGGCTTAGTGGCTCCCAGTGCTCGGTCGCCCAAAATTAGTGAGCCGATAAAACCACTTGTAATTGTGATGAAGCGACGCCGTGATGGCAGGTTAGCCGGATTAGCCGGATTATTTGGATTAAGTTGATTCTCCGTTCATTAACGGTAACTGGCGGAGAAGATTAAATCTCGCTCTAAGCCCCTGAGGGTGAGATGTTTTGAAAAGAGTCAGGAATACGTGGGGGTTTCCCTACAAAAACTCAAAAACACAGCTTTATTCAATATACTCTTGCGTGTGAGAACCGGATTAGCTCTTAAGGCAACTTTGCTGGCAGCGGCTATTTTCTTTGCTTTCATGCCAACCGTGAGCCATGCTGCCGCATCTCCTCCGGAAGCGCCTTCATTTGGAAGTGGTTTTTCAGAACCCTATCCATCGCCTGAGTGGTCTTTATCTGCTTTGCGTGGATGGATCCCGGTAGCACCTGGCAAGCAAGGACAAGGCGATCATCCGTTGTGCGCATCTGCTTCAGATCCACATTGTGCAAATGTCGCCAGCATTCTTGCCGATTTAATAATTCCTCCTTGTTACTCCGATGCAGATCGCATTTGTGTTGAAGGATTGGAAATTGGTGCCGAAGGCAAGCCACTTGAAAAAGCAGTTCTTGATCACGAGTTAACGACAAAGAAAACACCGGCAGATGCCAAATTGGGTTTACCTGCAGGAGGGTCGGCAAGTCTTTGGAATGCCCCCTCTGTCGCACATCAAGGAAATGCACTTTCGTACGCAGTTATTGTCAGCGCCGGTTACAACATAGATAAAAAGGCTCCGGCTAATTCGCAAAAATTTGAAGTAATCAGATTTGAAGCAAAAGTAATCCCAGTTAATATCAAAATAGGTGCTTACTGTGGTTATGAAATTTTCGAGGTTGCAGATGATGGCTACGGCTTTGGTGAAGTAAACACCTCTTCACGGATGGTGGGAGAGGGCTGCAAGTACGCAGAATATAAAGAGTGCATATTAACTGAAAAGGGAAGCTGTGCCGCCCCAGCCGAATTTTTACCAAATTCCAGAGTGGCACTCACGTTGCGGATGGATAGTAAAGTTACTGGTTGGTTATTTGGTCGGATGAAAGATGTTGATGTAGCAATTACTACAATAGATGCTAAAAATAATAAGTTACGGGTGGAAGCAACCTCAGTTAATTTACTATCAGGAACTGCCTGGGTAGCTAAAAAAGATTTAATCAATTACCCAGATTTATATGCTTATATGAAAAAGAATTGGTTCATCGGTGATGGAAAATTTGAAGATGGACTTAACGAGACTGGTTCCCAATGGGGCGACTTAAATCCAACGGGTACTTTTGATCAATTTAAAGTTTGGGAACAATTGATTAAGCCAAATCCTGAAGATAATTGGCGATGGAACTTTGCCTCTAGTAACAATAATAATGCTAATGGAACAAATTGTTTTGCTCAGGCTGGAAAAGACAAATTAATCGGGCTAGTGACAACTAACGCACCAATCTATGATTCAGGGGCTCCTGCTTTCAAGGATGGAGCGTTAAGTTATAAAGTTGCTGGTTTGCATCATAAAGCTGATGGATCAGTCTTCAAAGGTTCATACGACCTAGCAATACGTTCAGATGTTGCAAGATGCTTATATGGATTTTCAAATGCACCCATCAGGGCAAGTGTTTCCGTACTTTCAAGTGATGGCTCAACTCAAGATGTCGCTTCCGAATTAGTCACCGAGAAAAATGGTTGGATTACCCTTAGTGCTAAAAACTTCACATTTTCGGCTCCAACAATCAAAGTTAAATTGATGCAAGATAAACCGCTGAAGTCGAGCACAGAGCCGAGCAAGCAAGTAGCACCAGTTAAGAAAACAATTATAAAAGTCAAAGTAATTAAGTGCGTTAAAGGAAAGATGAGAAAGAAGGTTTCTGGCAGTAATCCAAAATGCCCAACCGGTTACAAAAAGAGATAATTAGAGATCTTAACTAATTACAAATGCTTAGCGCGCTCGTTGGCTGATTCGAGATGTATTTTGTAGATAGATTGAATTTTGGAGCAGTTTATCACGATAGTAAAGAAACTAATACCAATAGAAATAGTAATCATTAAAAGTGTTGCTCTTGGAGATAAATGATCAGCACTCCAGCCACCAGCAGCAGCCCCAAAAGCGATAAATAGTCCTTCAACAGTCCATAACATTCCTACAGATGTCAGTGCAGTTCCTGCAGGTCTAATGGCTTCAATAACTTCCCAGAAAAAGACTCGTAAAATACCGGCAAAGAACCCATAAAAAATAGCAACAGTTAACAAACTCCAATCAGCGTATGTAAGTGCAAAAGGAATTGTCACAAGCGCCCATACTCCATTACTAAAAATCAACGCTGAAACAGGTGAGGTTTTTCTTGAAATTAATCCTGACATTAAGCCGCCAAAAACGGATGCAACTGCCATACCGGTGAAAATTGCTGCTGACCATTTAGGAACGTTTTCGATTAAGGTAAATGCTGGAATACCCACTGAGAAAGCGCCGGCGGCCAATCCAAAGCCAGCACTTTGAATTGCTAAAATTCGCAGACCTTTCGATTTCCAAATAGCACCATCTTCTTTATTTCTCTTTTCTGGGACCCAACTCCGCGAAAGAGTGGTGAGTGATAATCCAAAGCCGCCTATGAGTTGAAGTAATGCGCAAAGTTCTATGGCAGTTTCCGGTCTGGATGAGAGTGCTAAAGTTGTTGCCAAGATAGGACCAAGAATGGTTGTAATATTTATTGCAATTAGATCCAACGCATAAGATGTGCGCAGTAAATGCACCGGCGCTGCTGCTTTCCATAAGGGTCTAACGGAAAGATTAATTGGTGGAGAGGCCATCCCCATCAGCAGAGGTAATGTGACTAGCAAAAATGATGCGTCAATATATTTATAGAAATAAACCATCACCGAATAAATGGGAACTAACATCAATAATGGTTTCTGTTGGCCAAATTTTTCAATCAATAAAGCTCGATAACCCAGGGATAATGACAGCGAGAGTTGAAAGGTGCCACTTGCCAACCCAGCCAAAGCTATAGATCCAGATACACGCTGAACGTGAAAAAAGATTGATAAATTCACCATTGATTGGCAAATCCGGGCTGGAAAGGAGACGATCAAAAGCAATCTAACGTCGGGCAATTTAAGCAAAGTTAGATAATTTCGCATCAGGGGGATAACCTTACAAGTAATGAATCGTTACAATTCGGACATATTTAATTATTCGCTCTCATAACGGTTTGATAACGCTTATATAGACAAGGCTAATTCGTGCTTACTTAATCAATTTTGATTTTGTGAAGATATAGGAAAAATCGTTTTTTCACCTTACTATGAGCGCAAAGATCACTGGGAAAAAGCTTTTCTCAGAACCAATAAGGGGGATCCTTGAAAATCAACAAGAAAGCAGCAGCTGCTGTTGGTGTGCTTGCAATAGTAGGTAGCGCACTGATTAGCATGCCGTCACAAGCGGCAACCCCATCACTTCTAGTGTGGGTAGATTCACCGCGTCTTCCTGGAGCTAAAGAGTACGCAAAGATTATGAAGGGCAAAGTAAACGTAAAAGTTGAACTTCACGCCCAAGGTGATTTGCTAGCGAAAGTACAGCTATTTAACCGTGTTAAAAAAGGTTGGCCAGATGTAGTTTTTGGTCCACCAAACGATGTAGCTGTATTGCGTAACCCAATCATCGGAAATGCTCGCGAAATTTCAAGTCTATTGAAGGCTAAAGAGATCAAAAACTTTGGCAAACTCAATGACTGGTGTAAAGGTGCAGACGGAAAGTACTACTGCGTAAAGAATGACATGGCGCAATCAGTCCTTTGGTATGACACAGCATTGTTTGAAGAGTTCGGATACAAAGTCCCAACCAAGATGAGCGAATTCTTCGCAATTGGTGAAGACCTTGCCGCAAATCACCCAGGGTATTCCTTGGGAGCTCTAAGTGATGCAGCTGCTTACTCATCTTATTTCTGGCCATCACAATGTCCACTTAATAATGAATTAAGCGCAACTCGGGTACTTATCAATTCAAAATCACCTAAGTGCACCCGCGTTACAAAAGCACTACAACCGCTGATTGACAAAGACGTTTTCTATGCAGGTTCTGCATTCTCACCTGAGTACATCAAGATGGCTCAAGAAGGCAAGCTTGTTGCACACATTGGACCATCATGGTTTGGTGAGTTCGTACTTCGCCCAGCATCTTCATTCAACATTCCATCAGGTCGCTTAACAGCAGCTCCAATGCCTACATGGGATGGTGAGAAAGTTAATTACTCTGGTGAATGGGGTGGTGGAATCTACACAATCTCTCCTCACGCAAAGAGCCCACGCGCAGCTCTCGATTTCGCAATCTTCATGGTTGGCGATAAGAGAAACGTTGTGGATGTAGTTAACCCAGATAAGAGCACCGGAGCTCCAACTTTCCCTGCGTATATCAAGGGAAATAAGCTTTGGAAAGCAAAGATCGACGCAGACACTTACTACAAGGCAAGCCCTTACAAAGCCATGGCAGCCCAAGCGGGCAAAGTCTGGACCGGCGTAAAGCCAGTTCGGTATGACGCTGATGGTGCATGGGGAGCTTCGTTTGCTCCAGAGTTGGCGAAGTCTAAGGACATTCAAAAAGCTCTAGATGCATATGCAACATATACCTCGAACTTAGCTCAGCAATTGGGCTATGAGGTAACCACCAAAAAGTAATTCTTAAGAGTTACTAATAGTAGAGAGCGACGGGTTTGAATTTTTCAAACCCGTCG
>DDZI01000044.1:8784-9341 GCA_002346305.1 Actinobacteria bacterium UBA3012
GAATTTTTCAAACCCGTCGCTTCTTAAGTTAAAGTAGATTTGAATGCATCTTTAGGGAGATTGAATGGCTAAATCACGAGGGTATAAGCAGCGAAATCTTTTAATGATGGCGATGCTCGCGCCGTATCTATTCCTTTTACTTGCCTTCGGAATCCTTCCATTAATTATGGCATTTTTTGAAGTTCCCGGGGAGTCACTTGCTAACCCAGATGGCGGATGGGATGCCTTCAGAATTGTCCTTCAAGATTTTAGATTTCCTGCAGCGTTAAAAAATGTGGCTGGATTTATGGCGTACTTCGTTCCGATGATGATTATTGTTGTCATAGGCATGGCATTGATGCTAGATGTCAAAACAAATAAGTGGAGCAAGTACTTGCGCATGGCCTATATCGTTCCTGCATCAATTTCTGGTGCAGTTGCAGTGCTTGTATGGTGGGCAATTTTTGAACCAACCATTAGTCCAATTAGATCAATTTTGAATTTCTTTGGAATAGATTCAGCACGGCAAATTTGGCAGACTGAAAACCTTGTCTATCTCATTGCCATCATGACCTTCT
>DDZI01000094.1:0-412 GCA_002346305.1 Actinobacteria bacterium UBA3012
GTCAGTTACTTCATGGAACGAATTACGTCGTGATGGACTAGAAGTGGATCGTCACAACATGATGAACCCGGAATCCCCTCGTACTGCATATATCACCACAAAATTAGCGGGCAGTGTTGGTCCAGTTATTGCGGTAAGCGATTTCATGCGCGCCGTTCAAGATCAAGTAGCTCCTTGGGTGGCTAATCCATTTACCTCATTAGGAACTGATGGATTTGGTTTATCTGATACTCGAGGCGCTTTGCGTCGACATTTCCGTGTTGACGCAGAATCAATAGTTGTTGCCACTTTAGCTTCCCTTGTTCGCGAAGGAAAAGTTCAAGTTGCAACCCTTAGGGCGGCGCTCGACAAGTACGCGCTACACGACATCATGGCAGCAGATCCAGGTAATACTGAAGGATCTGGCTAACTA
>DDZI01000094.1:591-13383 GCA_002346305.1 Actinobacteria bacterium UBA3012
TAACTATCTTTACGTAGAAATGCTCCCGTAAAGATAAGTAGAGCACACGGAATTAGTAATGCGACTGTAACTGAAGTTAATTGTGCGGTGAGTGAAATAATAATTTTCGATACAAAAACTATTAATGTATTTACTGAATTTAACTGGGCTATCGCAACGCTTGCTGGCAATTTAGAGCGTTTAGTTGCTTGTGAAACAAATATCGGGCCCATGAAAGAACAACCAAGTCCGCCCATGAAAAACCCCAGACTTGCTAGAGCAACCCCACTCCAAGCCGAATAATCAGATAACCATCGGCCAGTTACGACTCCGATACCCATACCAACGCCGCCTACTATCCCGCCATACTTAACTAATTTCACCATTGAATACTTTTTCTCAAACCCTGCATATTTAAGTTGGCCCAAAATAATTCCAACTGTGAAGATAAAAAACGTAATTCCTCCCAAACCTTTAGGTAAGCCTAACTCTTCTCGATTATAAATCGAAGCCCAATCTCCGGCAGAGAAAGCGAGTAGTGAGCCAAATAGTAAACCTAAGTTAACTGGCCAATCAATTTTAAACGAAGTATAAAATTGTGCAAGTCTAATCGCGTCCCTCGCTGAATCACTTTTGTCTGCCGGGATTAAAATTGGGCTAAGACGTTTTACAATATAAAAAAGTGAAAATAGTGAAAAAACAATAACTATCGCTGCGTGAATCTGGACAGATAAAAATTTTGCAGCGATAGCCGCGATTAAAGTGGTTGCTAATGTACCTACTGCAAAAAATCCCGACATCTTTGGAAGATAGCTGCGCTTTAACTCTTTCTCCATTGCAAGCGCTTGTGCTGTAATTGCTGTATTAAAGGCAGAGATACTTCCACCGATCGTTATATTAAGTAAGAGGAAGTAAACCGGGCTGGTAATCCAAGTAATGGCAGCAATCGCCACACACATCCATGTTCCTGAAATTAATAGAATAATTCTTACTCCAAATGCATGAACTACGTGTCCAACTATCAATAGCGCAAAGAAAACTCCAAATGCACCGGTACTGATGATTGTTCCGAACTCGCCATTACTCAAACCAAGGTGTCTCTTTACCTCCGAGAATCTTGGAACCCAACACATAATGCTTAAACCAAAAGTGAAATAGAGGAGTGCAAATAAACGGCGAGAGGACTTAGCTATTGGATTCATTAAAACAGGGCTTTCGATAGAGCTGATCGCGCTGCGATCAGGATTGGTTCAGTAGGGGCGAAGTTTTGGAAAAGTTCCAAAAGGTGAGTTCGGGCGATATCGCGCTGTGCACCTTGGTTCGTTGAAATAAATTTAATAAGTCGATCTAGTGCCGCCTCTGCTTGACCTGACAAAATTTCAAAATCTGCAGCTAGCGCTTGAGCTATCACATCTTCTGGGTTAGCAATAGCTGCCGCTTGGGCTGAGGCTGAATCTGCCAAAGAAGTGCGAAGTAATAATTTTGCATTTGCTAATCCTTGCGTCGCTTCGGGATCTCCTGGTTTGCGTGCTAACACTTTTTCAAAGGCTGTAATTGCACCTTGAAAATCTCCATCTTCTAAAGCCTGGTCTGCAATCACTAAATCAGGATCATCTAGAATTACTCGCTCATTTGGAACTCCATTTGATATTCCAGTCACCCCTTGCTCGGCAGCAAGTTCAACTACTTTGTTTAAAACAACTTCAAGTTGATCTGCAGGAATCATTGAATCAAATAGTGGCGCAACCTGTTCAGCAATAATTGCCATAACTGTTGGGATAGTTGCAACTCGTAACGCTTGTGCAACTGCAGGTTGGGCATCAGCATTTAGAACTGCCAATGACCAACTCTGTGATGCTTCGTTGTGTTTGCGATGGAGTGCTTCTAACGCCTGCACTAATAATTTAGATTCTTCACTTCGAGGCGACCAAACAACCAAAATTACTGGGACTTGCTTTGATCCAGGAATAATCTCTTTAACAAGTGAGTTTTCATCAACATCGCGGCGAGCGCTACCGCCTGCACTTACGGAATCTTGAGGGGGTGTCTTTTTAGCAGCTAAAGCACTTAAATCTATTGCTCGGTTAAATTGCTGCGGCAATCCACCCGAAATACTCACCCCGCTATCCTGCCACCGATTTACGCCATTTGCGATGATTTTCGACCGCGCCTAAAATTTCATTAACACCAATATTTTCTTGCGCTGATGCAATTAGAATTTCTGGTTTCCATCCATCAGTGCGTGGTGATAATTCGATTGATCTCGCTAATTCAGATGCCACAGATTCAGCCCCTGCTAAATCTCGGTCGCTCTTATTGATTACGTAAATATCACCGATTTCTAAGATCCCAGCTTTTGCTGCTTGAACTCCATCACCCATTCCGGGTGCCAATAAGACGATTACAGTGTCGACATACTTCATAATCTCAACTTCACTTTGCCCAACCCCAACGGTTTCCACAATTATTTGGGTGAAACCAGCGCCGGCAACTAAAGCGATCGCCTGTGGCGTGGCTGCTGCTAATCCGCCTAAATGGCCTCGCGAGCCCATCGAGCGGATGTAAACCCCATCATCTAAGTAGTGCTCTTGCATCCGAATTCGATCACCGAGTAGCGCGCCGCCAGTAATTGGCGAAGATGGATCTACCGCCAACACCGCAACCAACTCCTCGTTTTTGCGAATCGCCTTGACTACTGCTGAAGTGAGGGTGGATTTACCCACTCCAGGAGAACCGGTTATGCCGATGGTCTGGCTTTTCGCTTTGCCTGCCTCAAGAAAGTGATCGGGCAACTTCCCGCCATCTTCGACCCATGAAATTGCTTTTGCGAGGGTGCCGATATCTAACTTAATATCGCCACGAGCAATCGCTTCGCCATCAAAAGCCGGGTCTGGACTCACATATGACACGATACGACGCTATGAACGCTTTTGCGAGCCAACCACCGATCATTCCAAACATTCCGGGGATTTTAGGCTTTGACCATGTGGGCGTAGCAGTTGCAGATTTAAATGAGGGTATTACTTTCTATCAAAACATTTTCGGCGCGACATTGATCCACCAAGAAGTTAACTCCGCGCAAGGGGTGCATGAAGCGATGCTCTCCATCGGTAATGCTGGTAATTCTGGTAATTCAATTTTGCAATTACTGGCTCCATTAACTCCTGAATCACCAATTGGAAAATTCTTAAGCAAAAATGGGCCAGGAATTCAACAGTTAGCGCTAACAGTAAAAGATCTCCAAGCGGCCATGGATGCCGCGATAGATCTGGGAATTAGAGTATTAAATCCAGCACCAGTGGTTGGAACTAAGGGATCACTGATTAATTTTTTGCACCCAAAGGATTGTGGCGGAGTGCTTATCGAGCTTGTACAGGCAAAGTAAATCTCTTAAGGCTCTTAGAGTCATCAAAGTCTAAGTGCGTTGTAATCAAGTCTTCCTGGCAATACATCTGCAAAATATGATGCGGCCGCTGTTGGCAAACCAACATCTTCCCCCGCGCGTTCGTTAAGAAACCAGCGGTGTTCTAAGACTTCGTGAAATAACTGAGCAGGTGGCAATTTCCCACGCAACGAATCTGGCATTGAATTCATGATTGGATTAAAAATTTCTCGTTGCCATTTTCTTGCAGTTTCACGCTCTGGTGGAAGTGGCGTTGATTCCCGCGCTCTGTATCGATCGAATGAAGCCAAGATTCGCTTCGCCTGCAACTCCTCGGCTTCTAATCCAATCAAACTCCGTAAACGGTTTTGATGATATCCAGCAGCGACTAATTTTGGCTGGAAAATCAAGGCCTGCTTTGCGCCATCGAGTGAAACTGAAACTTCTTCTACTGCAAAACCTAGATCTTGCAGAGCGCGCATCGCTCGTTCAACTGCTTTGCGGTCCGTCGGATCTAACTCTTGTTTCTCTTTCAACATCGCCCAGAGTCTGCGATACCGTTTTACTACGGCTTCACTTGACCGGATCGGATCAATCCCTGGATGTAACAATCCACCTGATGCTAAATCATCTAACTCTGCGGCAACATTGAATAGCACAATCTCTAAATCGTGCTCGCGTTGACCGTTAGATAAGTGTTCTTGAAATTCGCCAGTTTCTGCATCAACTAAGTAAGCAGCAAAACCATCCCCATCGCGACGAAACAACGTGTTTGAAAGTGAACAATCCCCCCACCAAAATCCTAATAAGTGGAGGCGCACTAATAAAAGAGAAAGTGCACTTCCCATAGTTTCAATCTCATAGGGAGTCACATTTCGCGTCAAAATGATTCGGTAAGGAAGTGAGAATGGTAAATACCGAGTAACAATAATTGCCGGAAGTGGAATACCTGTTGCACTCTCACGACCATCAACAACAGCAATTGGTTCGACTGATGGTGCAGATCTATTTGCCAATTCGCGAAGATGGGCGTACTCACGCTTTGCAAATTCAGGGACAGTTTCTTTCACAGCAAAAACTTCAGCCTTGTCAGGAGTTCCTACATTTACAAGACGAACTACGTGCCGCGAGATCCCGCGCTGTGCACCAAGTTCAGGTTCTTCCTCCCACTGCTCCAATGGGAGTTCCCACGGCAACGAGGTCAATAAGGCGATCTCTTCTCCAGAACCTAGAATCGTCAGCGCCATGGCTACATTCTCGCCTATTTAAGTTAACGGGAGTTAAACTCACCTGTATGGCCTCAAAATCTGCTTCAGATCCTTCATTTGGTGAGCCAGGTGCTCCCTTTAATCAAAGCCATCCCTTTTATTTTGGTTTCATAGCAGCGCTTGGAGCACTTACTGCGCTAACCCTGATGCGCGCTTTTGCATCAGTCAGCCAAGTTTTTGTGCTTCTAGTTGTAGCCATTTTTTTAGCTATGGGGTTAAATCCTGCGGTTGAGGCAATTAGAAGGCGTGGGCTAAAAAGATCAAATGCGGTTGCTGTCGTTTTTGCTTGTGTAATTAGTTTTGTAATTTTGTTTGGTTATTTAGTGATTCCGCCCATTATTTCTCAAAGCAATCAACTAATTGCTACCTCTCCAGAGTTGCTAAATAACTTAACTAAAAATCCAACAATTGCTCTCCTAAATGAGCAGTATGGAGTTATCGATACTTTACAAAGTAAATTGCAGGTGTGGATTAAAGATGGAAAATTTGTTTTAACCGCTTTTGGTGGAATTGTTGGCGTTGGAAGATCGGTATTATCTGGTGCATTTTCAGCACTTACTATTATCGTTTTAACTCTCTATTTTTTAAGTTCACTTCCACAAATAACAAAAATTGCCTACCGCTTAGCACCAGCTTCGCGCCGTGATCGAATTGCGAATATCTCAGATGCAATTATCTCTCGCATCGGAACTTTTGTGGGAAGCCAAGTATCTATTTCTGCCTTAGCCGCAGTGGTGATGTTTATAGTTGGAGAAATTCTTAGAATTCCGTACGCAACTTCAATCGCCATGGTGGTATTTGTTGCTGCATTGATTCCGCTTGTTGGACATTTTATTGCGGGTTCGATTTTTACAATTGTAGCTACCGCTCAAACTCCGACAACAGGTTTAATTGCCTTTATTATTTACGTGCTTTACGTGCAAATTGAAAATTACATAATTGCTCCAAGAATTATGAAGCGCTCTCTTTCAATTCCTGGAATTGTCACCATAGTTTCAGCATTAATTGGAACTTCACTTCTAGGATTAGTTGGCGGCTTACTGGCAGTCCCAGTTGCTGCTGCAGTTATTTTGATTTTAGAAGAGGTGGTTTTTCCGCGCGCTGAAAAAAGCTAATACTCAGTAGGTAGTGGTGTTTTAGCAGGATTTACGATTTTAGTAATTTCATTTAAAACTCGATAAACATAGGGTTCGCCCACCCATAGATGTTTTGCTCCATCAACTGAAATAATCTCAATCTGTGTTAGCGCCTCGAATGCAGTTATCGCTTCTTTTGGTTTTAAATAATCGTCATGTTCAGGAACTAAGGCAATAACGCGGCGACCATCTTGCGCCCACCATTGCAGATCACTTAACTTGGCTGTACGCAATGGTGGACTCAGCAGAATTAAACCTTTAACTCGCGAATCTCTTGCATGACGTAGAGCTAAATCTGTTCCAAAAGACCAACCAAGTACCCAAAGATTTTGGGTATCGCAATTAGTGGCTGCAAAATCAATAGCCGCTTGTACATCATGAATTTCACCATCACCGTTTTCAAAATTTCCATCGCTACGACCCGCTTCGCTCTCTGTTCCTCGAGAGTTGAAACGCAAAATGTTTAGATCAGCCAATTCTGGTAGGCGTGCTGCGGCCTTACGGTAGAGATGACTATCCATCATTCCCCCGGCTGTTGGCAATGGGTGCAACATAACTAATGTTCCAGCACTCGTATTCATGGCTTTGAGCGGTCTTGCAATTTCGGCCACCAAATTCAAGCCATCAGTGGTCACCAACTTAAAAGGTTCACGCCGAGCCGGTAGCACAGTGCTTGCTCTGATCATTTCGGCCATTCCCTAATTATGCGCTAAACGACTTAACGAAATTGCTCTTTTACAGGTAAAAACTATGCTGAAATGAGAAGAACTGAGATGATTGGCTAATGTCACAAACCACAGATGCAACTTTTGCAACCCACTACCCCGAAAGTGGCGAAGTTTTTGCAAATTATCCAAATACTTCTGACACTCAGGTGCAAGAAGCTATTGACCGTGCTCGTGAATCTCAAATTTGGTGGGCTTCGCAAAGCTCCAACAGTCGCCGAAGAATTCTTCTGGCTTGGAATCGACTTTTAACAAAACGAATTGATGAGGGTGCGAAGTTAGTTTCTGCCGAGACTGGCAAACCATTTAGCGATGCGAAACTTGAAACTTCACTTGCGATTGGTCATCTTGGTTGGGCTGCACGTAAAGCTAGTTTTTATCTGAAAACTACTAAACGTTCCCCCGGATTACTGATGGCAAATATGTCTGCGCAAGTTGAGCGATCTCCATTTGGTGTTGTCGGCGTGATTGGACCCTGGAATTATCCAATTTTCACCCCAATGGGCTCAATTTCTTACGCATTAGCTGCTGGAAATACCGTTGTATTCAAACCAAGTGAGTACACGCCAGCTGTTGCAATTTGGCTTGAAGCAACGCTTCGTGAAGTGCACCCCGAGCACGAGCTTCTAATTGTAATTCCGGGCTTGCCTGATGCTGGAAAGTTTCTAACTTCAGCAACGCATGGAGTAGATAAAATCTCTTTCACCGGATCTACAGTGACTGCAAAGAAAGTTGCTGCTGTTTGTGTCGAGAAGATGATTCCCTTTGTTCTTGAATGTGGTGGTAAAGATCCAGTAATTGTTGATAAAGATGCAAATTTAGATCTTGCGGCTGAATTTACATTATGGTCTGGGATGTCAAATGCTGGTCAAACATGCATTAGTGCCGAACGCGTCTATGTGCATGAAGTAGTTGCTGATGAATTTATTGAGTTGTTAAAAGTAAAAGCCACATCAATATCTGCAGGTGTCAATTATGGACCGGCAACTATGCCTCGTCAGTTAGATATAATTCAATCTCATATTAATAGTGCTCTACATGATGGTGGCTCAGCAATCGTTGGCGGCTCCAGTTCGGTTCATAAACCTTTTGTGGATCCCGTGATTATCTGTGAAGTAGATGAATCTTCTCCTGCGATCACCGAAGAAACTTTTGGACCAGTGTTAATTGTTAACCGTGTTCCAGATATGGATGAAGCAGTACAAAGGGCAAACGCAACCTCATATGGTTTAGCTGCTGCTGTTTGGTCGAAGCACCATGGTCATAAAATTGCCTCTCAACTTAAATGTGGCATGGTTTCGATAAATTCAGCAATCTCCTTTGCTGCTATCGCATCTTTGCCTTTTGGTGGTGTTAAAAATAGTGGAATGGGGCGAATTCATGGTCCTGAAGGATTGCTTGAATTTACTTATCCACGCTCAGTTGTAAAACCATACTTTCAATTACCTTTGAAATTTACTACCTTTAATAGAACTGCTTGGGCAGATAAAATTATTACTGGGATTGTAAAACTATTACATGGAAAAAGTATTGGATAATTTATTGAGTAGTTAATATCTTGGGGCATTACGAGTTCGTTCAATTTTTGGTGCCCGTCGATTGCGAGATTCCCAACAAGGCGTGTGCCAATGACGCCTTGTTTCTGCATCATCTTCTACCCAAGCAACAACATGTGGTGTACCCATTCGAATTTCTTGATCACAGCCTGGGCAACGATAAACTTTGCTTGAACTAGAGCCGGTAATTCTTCTGACTCGGTAACCATCCTCAACAGTTTCATTTGATGGATTTATTTCACGCTCGCCATCATCATCACTAGGGGCGCGGCGGTGTTTACGAGGGCTCACTCTCCAATTCTTGCCTACTTTTCCGCTCTTTCCCTTACTTTTCAATCTGGATTACCCCCCGCCTTGCCGATATGGCAAAGTAAGCGGTGTGAGTTCAACTTCCTCAGCTATTGAAGTCCACGGACTCTCAAAAAGCTACCCGAATCATGTCGCTATAGCCGGAATAGATCTTGAAGTTAAAAGTGGTGAGATATTCGCACTACTTGGGCCAAATGGTGCTGGGAAAACTACAACGGTAGAAATCCTTGAAGGTTATCGATCTAGAGATGGAGGTACTGTCTCTGTTCTTGGGGTGGACCCAGCCAATACCGATGTTCGGGCCTGGAGAAATCGAATCGGAATAGTTCTGCAATCAACAAAAGATGCGGCTGATTTAACAGTCGAAGAAGCTATTTCGCACTTTGCTGGTTATTACTCAAATCCAAAAAATGTTGATGAAGTTATTGCTGCAGTTGGATTAGCTGAAAAACGTAAAACAAAAGGTGAGCAACTCTCTGGCGGGCAACGCCGCAGATTAGATGTGGCGCTTGGAATCCTAGGCAACCCTGAACTGCTCTTCTTGGATGAACCGACGACCGGGTTTGACCCAGAAGCAAGACGGGCCTTTTGGGATTTGATTCGTCAACTCAAAAATGATGGAACCACAATTTTAATGACTACTCATTATTTGGATGAGGCTGAGGCGCTTGCTGATCGCTTAGCAGTAATGACAAATGGCAAAATTCTTGAAGTTTCCACTCCTGCTTTGCTTGGTGGTCGCTCTCGCGCCAAGGCTCGAGTAAGTTGGAGCGAAAATGGAAAAGTCTTTTTGGAGACAACTGATTCTCCTACTCAATTTGTTAATAAATTGAGTGCCCGTATAGATGGAGAAATTCAGGATCTTTCGGTAAGCCGGCCAAATCTTGAAGATATTTATCTTGAAATGATTGGTGAAAAAGTATGAGCCAATTAAAATTACCAAGTACTTTAAAAATTGGAATCAGCCGTGGATTTCTAGAAGTAAAGCAGTTTATGAGGCAGCGAGAATCAGTTGTTTTTACGTTGTTATTTCCAGTTTTATTATTATTAATTTTTGGTTCAGTTTTCAAAGATGAAATTGCACCCGGCGTCACATTTAGCCAATATTTTGTAGCAGGAATGATCGCATCAGGTTTAGTCAACACTGGATTTCAACAATTAGCGATAACCATTCCGATGGAACGCGATGATGGGACTCTTAAACGTTTGCGTGGAACGCCAGCACCGGCATCTTCGTATTTTATTGGAAAAATCATTCTCGTCTTTGTAAGTATGAGCATTCAAGTAATTTTGTTGTTAATTTTTGGAGTTCTACTTTATGGAATCACTCTTCCTACAGATCCGGAACGTTGGTTAACTTTTATTTGGGTGATGTTGCTTGGATTAATCAGTTCAACATTGCTAGGTATTGCCTTTTCTTCGGTTCCAAAAAGTGGTCGAGGTGCATCCGCTGTGGTTTCACCAATCGTGATCATCTTGCAATTTTTTAGCGGAGTTTTCTTTGTTTTCACTCAGTTGCCAACCTGGATGCAAAATTTTGCAGCAATTTTTCCGTTGAAATGGCTAACTCAAGGCATGCGGGCGGTATTCCTGCCGGATTCATTTGCAGCTCAAGAAGTGGCTGGCAGTTGGGAGTTAGGGAAAATTGCCATATTCCTAGGTGTTTGGTCAGTTCTTGGATTCTTTTTAGCTCTTAAAACTTTCCGGTGGGAGAAGTAAGTTGTCGTCTCTAAGAGTATTACTGACACTGGCCCTTTTGTTTGGTGCACTCCCGGCTAATGCTGCGAACAATCCAACGCCTACTCTAAAAAAGAGCTCTTCGACAGCCGAGAAATCAACAACAGAAAAGAAGCCGGTCAAGAAGAAGCCGATCAAGAAGAAGCCGATCAAGAAAAAGGTGCGCAAAACTGCTAAGCCGATTCCAATTCCAAAGGCGAAATGGCCACCAAAAGGATTTAAATTAAGCAATGGAATTTATTACTCTTCGCCAAAAAACGAGAAAGAGTTGGTAACGCTCCTAACTTCAAAAAAAACACTTGCCGCTGATATAAAGAATTGTAAAAAATTTATTTGCACAGTGATCCAGGTAGCTGCTGAAGAGAAATGTAGCGCATGGCAATTTACTTCAAGGGTTGTTGCATATGATGGAAAGCCTTTGGGGAGCCTAACTTCATTGCGAAAAGGAAGTAAGGGAAAAATTGTTGCTACTTATTTTCTAATCAGCCCAGAGCCATTAACAAGCAATTCTGAGATAAATCGTATTGTCACTACATGCATCAGAGGTCCCGTTGCTGGCGAAATACCATCAGATAAATTTGTTAGTGCTCTGCAAACACTGGCTCCAAGTGAAACCCAAACTGAAAATCAACCACCTGCCGGTCAGTAATTTCCTATCTATTTGCCCCTGGTACCCAAAGTTCATCACCGATTTTTTTATTTTCATATCTTGCTAAAACAAAGAGCAAGTCAGAAAGACGATTTAAATATTTTGCGGTAGTTGGATTTACGCCACTACCAAATGCATGGATTGCTGCCCAGGTACAACGTTCTGCTCTACGTGTAACAGTTCTAGCCACATGAAGAAGTGCTGCTTCCCCAGTTCCACCTGGTAGGACAAATGAGCGAAGTGTTTCTAACTCTCCATTGAATTTGTCAATCTGCTCTTCAAGGTAATCCACTTGTGACTCTAAAATTCTTAATGGTTCAAATGCCGGTGAATCAATGACTGGAGTACATAAATCAGCTCCAACATCAAAAAGGTCGTTTTGTACTCTAACCAGTAATTTGCCAACCTCTTCACTAACTTTGCCCAATGCTAAAACCACGCCAATACTTGAATTAGCCTCATCCACCGTGGCATACGCTTCAAGACGTGGATCATTTTTAGAGGTTCGGCTCATATCGCCAAGGGATGTAGTGCCGTCATCGCCAGTTTTTGTGTAAATACGCGTCAGGTTAACCATGCGCTAAGCCTATTCGGAGTGTTGGGTTCCCGTAACATCAACCCTGTGAAACCAACCACTGAGCCCGGATCAGAGCTCAATTCTGGCCGGATTCAGGTTCGCGGTGGGGCCAGGCTGGCTGGCACCGTCACAGTGACCGGTGCTAAGAATTCAGTCCTGAAGTTGATGGCGGCTGCTCTTTTGGCTCCTGGGGTTCATACCTTGCGCAACATCCCGGCTATCGCAGATGTCGA
Organism: Actinobacteria bacterium UBA3012; assembly: GCA_002346305.1. Lineage (GTDB taxonomy): Bacteria > Actinomycetota > Actinomycetes > Nanopelagicales > Nanopelagicaceae > UBA3012. The sequence continues at coordinate 12,143 of DDZI01000094.1, forward strand.
AATAATGGGTGAATTACTAGCCCGACTCGGAGCAACTTTTACGCACGATATCGATTCAGCAACCATCATATTAACTATTCCAAATGAATTAAATCACCGCGCAGATTACGACTTAGTGCGCAAAATGCGGGCATCTATAAATGTGCTTGGACCATTAGTGGCTCGTACGGGTTTGGCTGAAGTTGCGCTTCCAGGTGGAGATGCAATTGGTTCACGAGGCTTAGATTTTCATATTAAAGGTTTAGAACAACTCGGCGCGGTAATTTCAAACGAACATGGATTTGTGATTGCTGCTGCACCAAATGGACTTGTTGGTGCTGAAATTTATTTGGATTTTCCAAGTGTTGGAGCCACTGAGAATTTACTAACTGCTTCGGTACTCGCAAATGGCGTGACAATTATTGATAACGCTGCTCGAGAGCCAGATATTGTGGATCTAGGACAAATGTTAATTTCAATGGGAGCAAAAATAGAAGGTTTGGGCTCCCCTACTTTGACAATAACTGGTGTAAAAACTTTAAAGCCGGTAGACCACACCGCAATCCCTGATCGAATTGTTACTGGAACCTGGGCATTTGCGGCAGCAATGACTAAAGGTGACATCACGATTATTGGAGCGAGGCCAGAAGATCTTGAATTGCCACTAGACAAATTAGTTCTTGCAGGTGCGGTAGTTACAACAACTAATAATGGAATTCGAGTACATATGGAATCTCGGCCTAAGGCGGTCGATGTTGTCACGCTTCCTTATCCCGGATTTCCAACTGATCTTCAGCCAATGGTTATCGCCTTAAATGCAATCGCCGAAGGTTCGGCAATGGTCACCGAAAATGTTTTTGAAGGTCGCTTTATGTTTGTTAATGAACTTATGCGTCTTGGAGCAGATGTGACAACAGATGGCCATCACGCCTTTGTACGTGGAAAAGAGCGACTTTCAAGTGCACCAGTTGCAGCAACAGATATTCGCGCAGGAGCTGCTTTAGTTCTTGCAGCTTTAGTTAGCGATGGCACCACAATTATTGAAGATGCTTTTCATATCGATCGTGGTTATCCAAATTTTGACCAACAGTTACGCTCATTGGGTGCAGATATAACGCGGGTTTAATTACTTTTTCTTAAAGCCAGCAGGGCATCTTGGTTTTGTCCCACTAACTTTCTTAGTGATTTTACCTTTTGTACAAGAGATGACTTTTATCGCAACAACTTTCTTTGGTGCTGCCGCAACTTCCGTTTTCGCAACT
>DDZI01000094.1:13516-16103 GCA_002346305.1 Actinobacteria bacterium UBA3012
CCGTTTTTGTCACTTCCGTTTTCGTCACTTCTGTTTTCACTGCTTGTGGCTGCACTAACTTAACCTTCAAAGTTGGAGAGGAGAAAGTAAATCCATCTGCACTTAAATAGACCCAATTTGCGTTTCGAAATAAAGAAACAGTCGATCCACGTGACTCTCCTGAACTCCCACTAGTGATCGAGATTTCCACCTTTTCAGGTACTTCTTTCACTCCGTAAAGGCATTGGACCAAATCACTGCGCATGGAAAGTCCGTAGGTCCCAAGATTCTCGGTAACTCCATCTGGAGCAAAATGTGGTGCGGCAACTCGATAATCAAGAGTTTGGCTTTCCTTGTTAAATGTTGGCGCTCCCGGTGAGTAAGCAGATGCATTTGAAGCAACCACTCCTAGCAATCCTTTTGCAGTTGTGGTGCAACTATCTGAAGCCTCTACTACCGTGCTTGAAATAGTCCAACCTTGCGTTTTTAGTAATGCCTTTTCACCCAAGTATTGCTGCCACTTTAAGTAATTTTCAATTGCACCAACACTGCCGGAATACATTCCAGCCGCGCCGTCCAACCTTCCAACTCCCATAGTGTTTGGAGTGCCGTCATCATTAAAGAAGAGCGCTTCTGGAATTTTTGCCCAATCCACCCAGCCGCCGGCAATAATATTTTCAGACGGTCCAGCCTCAACTGTGACTCGATCATATAAATTGTCAATCGGTTGAGTACTCACATTTGGTTTAACTAAACGCCCATTTAACCAACCTGTGACTGTATTAGGTAACTTCAACTTAACATTTGCCCGAGCGCCTTTTGGAAAATCAACTCGATGATAACAAATATTTGTGTCGTGAGCTAAGCAGCTAGGTTGGATACTTACTTGGCGGACTACCGGATCTTGGGTGTTTTTATATTTAAAATTTTCTAGTCTTGGGGCTATTACTGGCGCTACCTCTGCGGAAATCGGTATCAATTCAAAATTAAAAGTTGGCTTTTGAAAATCCCAGACGTTGGCACTCTTTTTTGCATACGTTGTGACGGTTCCCCTGAGTAAATATCTCTTTGTAGCGGCCCCTGGTACATCTACTTCCCAGATCCAGGCTGATAAACCAGCAGGATAATTTATTTTAGTTGTTGTTACTTCCCCAGGGAAAGTTTTGGTACCTAGTGGTATTTCTTGAATAGGTTTAGCAATTGCTTCGCTTTTGTCATCAAGAATTAGTGAAAAGTTTTCAACACATCCACTAGCTGGGTCCTTTGCACAATTTCCTAAAACCGAATCAACCCGAAGAGAATTTCCAAAAGTTGTTGCTGGAGCACATTTAGGGTCAGCAATGCTGGAGCAAAGATATGAAACTCCAGAATCTGATTCTCCGACTTGAGACTTAAATACTCGAATAGAGGAGAGCAGTGCCATTGGTAATTCAGAACTAAAAGAAACCCCTAATTTGCTGGGGTCTTTTCTTCCAGGATTGTTACGACCATCAGAGATAGTAGGTAAATTCCTTTGAAACCAACCTAGTACTGAATCTGGAGGGAATTTGCTCTGAAAAGTCTCAATCCGATAAAAATCATTTCCCTGCATTAAATCTTTATTATTTACATCCTCTACAGATAAAGAATTTTCTGCACCATAAGAATTTTGCAAAGAAGTGATTGAAGTAAATGCAGCCAAAATTACTACAGCGATTCCTAAAATGCTTTTCTGCTTCATTCGGCTGTGCTTCATGCGGCTCCTTGACCTCAAGAGCAATTGTGCTACTGCTGGGCGCTTTCTCCCAAGATTGAAACTCGATCTTTATTCACTGACAAAAATCCACCGTTAACAGTGAAAGTGGTAGCACTTCCGTCAAGACCTTTAATGCTTACTTCGCCATTAACTAACACACCAAGAAGTGAGGCATGTCCAGGCAAGATGCCGAGATCCCCCTCGAGAGTTCTGGCAGAAACCATGCTTGCTTCACCAGAGAAGATCCGCTTCTCTGGTGAGACGATTTCAACTTTGAGTGGCACTAGTTTTTCGCCAATTCAGCAGCCTTGCGCTCTACATCATCAAGTCCACCGCACATAAAGAATGCCTGCTCTGGAACGTGGTCGTACTTTCCATCAGCAAGTGCTTCAAATGCTTCAATGGTGTCGGCAAGCGGAACAAATGATCCATCAAGGCCGGTGAATACTTTTGCAACGAAGGTATTTTGTGACAAGAAGCGCTGAATACGGCGAGCGCGACCTACCAAAATACGATCCTCTTCAGATAATTCATCGATACCAAGAATTGCAATGATGTCCTGCAAATCTTTGTAACGCTGCAAGATTTGCTTGGTGCGGTTAGCTACACGGAAGTGCTTCTCTCCGATGTAACGTGGATCCAAAATACGTGAAGTTGAATCAAGTGGATCTACCGCAGGATAGATGCCAAGTTCTGAAATCGGACGAGATAGAACTGTGGTTGCATCTAAGTGCGCGAAGGTTGTGTGTGGGGCTGGGTCGGTGATGTCATCAGCAGGAACATAAATTGCCTGCATCGATGTAATCGAGTGACCGCGAGTTGAAGTAATGCGCTCTTGTAACTGGCCCATTTCATCAGCAAGTGTTGGCTGGT
>DDZI01000100.1 GCA_002346305.1 Actinobacteria bacterium UBA3012
AAGTGAGTTGTGCATTCCGCCATCTGCAAAAGAATCAGGTGTGACGTTTAAAATTCCCATCACTAAAGTCTTCAATTTAACGACCTAGAATTAAACTAATCGCTTCCGCACGAGTTGCTGAATCACGTAAGTGTCCCCGAACAGCACTTGTTGTGGTTCGTGCTTTAGGTTTCTTTGCACCCCGCATGGACATGCACAAATGTTCGCAATCAATTATGACGATCACTCCTGCTGCCTCAAGAATTTCAACTAAAGAATCTGCAATTTGGGTGGTGAGGCGCTCTTGCACTTGCGGACGTTTAGCAAAAAGATCTACTAAGCGAGCTAGTTTAGAAAGTCCAGTGATTCTGCCACTTTCCCCTGGTATGTAACCAATATGTGCAACTCCATGAAAGGGTGTGAGGTGATGTTCGCAGTGCGAAAATACTTCAATATCGCGAACAATTATTAATTCACGATGCCCAGCATCAAAAGTGGTTGTTAAAACTTCCTCGGGTGAACTCCACAATCCAGCAAAATTTTCTTGCATCGCTCTGGCAACCCGTGCAGGCGTATCTCGTAATCCTTCGCGCTTTGGATCTTCACCAAGTGCAATTAACAATTCTAGAACAGCAGCTTCAGCTCTTTTTTGATCATAAGGAGCTTTGGCTCTTCCTTCATGTGGTGATGTAAATGAGATTGGCGTTATTTCATCCATCGAGAGTCGGTTTCTGATAAACAATCGCTGGACGATTTGAAGGCTTACGTAGAGGTGATCCAGTCCACGCTGCGCGGGCTGATCTTGGAGTCACTTTTGCAAACAATTCTAGAATCTCTTCTTTTTCAAGAGTTTCTTTATCCATTAAAGTTTTAACTAAGCCATCAAGAACATCTCTGTTATTTTCTAATATTTCATAAGCTTCTAAGTGGGCGCTCTCAATTAAGCTTTTAACTTCTTGATCTACTATCGCCGCAACAGATTCTGAATAATCCCTTTGATGTCCATAGTTCATTCCCATAAACGGTTCGCCATCTTTACCGCCTAATTTAATGGCGCCAATTTTTTCGCTTAATCCATATTGGGTAACCATTGCTCGAGCTAAAGCGCTGGCTTTTTCAATGTCATTTGCCGCACCAGTTGTCGGATCGTGGAATACCAATTCCTCTGCTGCACGTCCACCTAATGTGTATGCCAACTCATCAAGCAACTGGGCGCGCGATTGTGAATACTTATCTTCATCTGGCAAAACCATCGTGTAACCCAATGCCCTACCGCGTGGCATGATTGTAATTTTTTGGACTGGATCGGTATTAGGAAGAGCATGAGCAACAAGAGCATGTCCACCTTCGTGATAAGCCGTTACTAATCTTTCGGTGTCACTCATCAAGCGACTAGTTTTTTGTGGACCAGCTATTACCCGGTCTACAGATTCAGCCAATGCTTCATTAGAAATTACTTTCTCTTCTTTACGTGCGGTGAGTAACGCTGCTTCATTGACTACATTAGCTAAATCAGCACCAGTAAAGCCTGGAGTTCTTCTAGCTAGCGCTAATAAATCTACTCCTTCAGCTAAGGGTTTATTTTTTGTATGAATATTTAAAATCTGATGACGTCCCTTTAAATCTGGTCGCTCAACTGCTATCTGTCGATCAAAACGACCTGGACGAAGCAATGCCGGATCAAGAATATCTGGACGGTTAGTTGCAGCAATAAGGATCACTGAACCATTTGCTTCAAAGCCATCCATCTCTACCAATAATTGATTCAGGGTCTGTTCACGTTCATCGTGACCACCACCCATTCCAGCACCACGATGTCGACCGACTGCATCAATCTCGTCAACAAAAACTATTGCTGGGGCATTTAGTCGAGCTTGCGCAAATAAATCACGAACTCTTGATGCACCCACTCCGACAAACATCTCGACGAAATCTGAACCTGAGATTGAGTAAAAAGGCACGCTCGCTTCTCCGGCTACTGCCTTGGCCAACAGAGTTTTACCCGTTCCTGGAGGGCCATATAGCAAAACACCTTTAGGTATTTTGGCACCTAACTCTTGATATTTTTCCGGAGCAACCAAAAAATCTTTAATTTCGCGCAACTCTTCAATTGCTTCATCAACGCCAGCAACATCTTCAAATTTAGTCTGAGGTGTTTCTTTAGAATTTAATTTGGCTCTTGATTTTCCAAAAGAAAAAGCTTTGCCGGCTCCTTGTGCTCTACTCATTACAAAAAAGAAGATCAAACCAATTAATAAGAAGGGGAGCAAAGTAAACAAAAGTGAAACCAGTAATGATTGAGTTGGAACTTTTACATTCCATTGTTTAGGTGGTGGATTTTGAGCTAACAATTCAACAATCTGAGGTTCTTGTGCAGTGATGTAAGAAGCCTCTAACTTTGAAGCACCATCGATCTGTATGCCGGCTTTTAGTACAACTCGAATCAACTGTTCTTTGTCAACTAATAATACTGAATCGGCTTGTTGCGATGAAATTACTGAAAGCACAGTCGATGTATCTACAACTTTAAAACTTTTGTT
>DDZI01000101.1:0-1108 GCA_002346305.1 Actinobacteria bacterium UBA3012
AAAGATAAAATATTGTGGCTTCAACTTTGGATTGTTTCACTTTTACTTAATGTTTTTCCAGGCATCTTATTTGCCCTAGCTCAAACAGAAGTTACCTCCGTTCTCGCAGGTATCGTAAATGCAACCACACCGCTTACAACGTTGCTAGCAATTTTTATTTTCTTTCGTAAAGAAAAAGTAAAAAGTTATCAAGTTTTAGGTTTATTGGTTGGGTTTTCAGGTGTCGCTACAGTTTTTGGAGTTTGGCGGGGATTAGGTAGTAATGCACCTTGGGCAATTGGTGCACTTTTAGTCGCAGTTAGTTGCTATGGACTTTCATTCCCATTTTCAACCCGATTTATCATGCCACGAAAGTTACAACCAGAAGCACTTGCCACAATTCAAGTATCGATGGCGGCAATTACATTGTTGCCTTTATATTTAATTGATGGCGTCGCGGAAGATAAATTCTCACTCTTGCCAGTTCTGTCCGTGCTAGCACTTGGAATTTTTGGTTCAGGAATTGCGTATATTTGGAATTTTAGAATCATTGAATTAGCCGGTAGTTCAATCGCATCAAGCGTTACATATTTGACTCCCATCGTTGCGGTTGCGATAGGCATAGCTTTTCTCGGTGAGCCTTTCTCGTGGAATGAGCCGATTGGCGGTTTAATAGTTTTAGCAGGAAGTGCAATCGCTCAAGGTAGGCACCTTCGCAAGAAGTAAATGATTTAGGGTGCTTCTGGGGATAGGTGTTGTAGCCCCCAGGCATACATGGCTATAGCTCCAGCAGCTGATGCATTGATTGACCTAGTAGAACCGTATTGATTTATTGCGAGAACCTCGCGACATATCGAAACGGCTTCATCAGACATCCCAGAACCTTCTTGACCAAAAAATAAGACACAAGATTTTGGAAGCGGACGATTTTCTAACTGTTTACTGACCTCAATATTATCAATTCCAATTATAGGTAAATTATTTTCGGCAGCCCAAGTAGCAAATTCGGTGATGGTCGGATGATTGTGAACCGTTAGATATCGGTCGGTAACCATGGCTCCACGTTTATTCCAATCCCGCTTTCCAACTATGTGAACACCACTGACATTAAAAGCATTTGCAGTTCTAA
>DDZI01000101.1:1154-9868 GCA_002346305.1 Actinobacteria bacterium UBA3012
TTAAAAGCATTTGCAGTTCTAATTAAAGAGCCGATATTCAAATCATGTTTCCAGTTTTCTACTGCAATGTGAAGTGGAGTTCGTTTCGTATTCAAATCTGCAACTATTGCAGCGACGCTCCAATAGCGATACTCATCTAGAACATTTCGCTGATCGCCATTTTCTAGCAGCTCTGGATCAAATTGCTCACCTTCTGGCCAAGGTTTTGGGTGCGGGCCAACTCCAATAAATGGGTAGAACTCTCCAGCACCCGGGTCACTCATTTTTATCAGCGATACCCAATCTTCCTTGTTAGCATTAGCAAAGCAAATTTGTTAGAAACCTCATATAGGACACCAGAACTACTGGAACCAAACGAACGAATGAAGGAAGTGTAGTGGGCGCAGCATTAGCGTTACTTTCCAGTTTAACCTGGGGTGTTGCTGATTTTATGGGGGGAATAGCCTCACGTAAAAGGTCAGTACTGCAGGTTTTGGTCGTTGCCTATCCGGTAGGTGCGGTGGTCCTAACTGGCGTTGCAATTTTTCTAGTACCAGGTGAGTTGAGCAGTGAAACGTTTACCATCGGCGCAATAGCTGGTGCTATTGGAGCCACAGCCATTGGGTGTCTTTATGTAGCGCTCAAGCGTGGACCAATGGGGATTGTCTCTCCAATAACGGCAGTAATGTCGGCGGCCATTCCAGTATTTTTTGGATTGTTAAATGGCGAACGATTGAGCTTGTTAGCGATAATTGGAATAGTCACAGCAGCAATCGCTGTCATCCTCGTTAGCCAAGAAGTTAACACACATCAAAAAATAGCCTTTTCAACAATCGTAATATCCCTTACAAGCGGATCATTAATTGGAACCTATTTAACTTTAATTGGAACATCAAGTGATGATTCTGGAATTTGGACTGCAACAATTGCGCGCTGGTTTTCAGCAGTTCTGGTACTTGGCGTCGTGTTAGCAACTGTGCGTAAATTTGAGCGCAGTAGTTATCCTTGGTTACTTGTCATCATTTCAGGTGTACTTGATGCAGGTGCAAATGGAATATTTCAAATTGCCACACAAAATGGAATGCTGGCCATAGTTGCTGTACTCGGATCTTTATACCCAGCAACGACTGCGCTACTTGCAAGATTTATTTTGCATGAAAGATTGCACAAGATTCAAATCACTGGAGTCGTTCTAGCTTTAGCCGCTGCAGTAGCACTAACACTCTCATGAAAAAAAGATCACTAATAGTTTTTGTTTTGAGTGCTTGCCTGGCAACAGTAAACCTTCCTTGGTATTCCAATGCTGCAGAAGTAGTCGCGACTTTGCCATCTTCGGCAGAGGTAAGACTTACTTTAAAAGCTAAAATTGATCAACAAATAGGCGCCTTGAAACTTGCTATAGAAGAAAGTATTCCGGCATACGAAGATTTCTTACAGGTCAAAGCAGATCCGCCAGGAGACACTTTGGCAGAGCAAAACATCTATTTGAATTCAACGCGTTCTCGATTACAGCGCAAAGTCTCAGTACTTACCCAAATATCTGGTGAAATATCGAAATTGATGAACCAACTTCTCGCCTTACATAAAGCCATAGATGATTCCGTGATCTTAATAAAGGAGACTGCTAACAGCAGGCCTACTTTAAATCCACCAGTTGAATGCCCGCCAGGTCTTGAATTTGGAGGTGAAAGTATTTGGGAGACTGGAACCGTTCAAGCGGTAACTGATGGAGATACGGTCGAGGTCAAAACCTGTCGTGGGGTATTAGAGGTCCGTCAGATAGGAATTCAAGCAACTGAAACAGCAAAACCTGACCACTTGTCACAATGTGGAGCGGATGAAGCAACAAACTTTATGAAAAAAATGTTGCCAATCGGAAGTGAAGTGCAGCTGCGGGCCACTAATTATGCCTCATCTAACAACTATCAAGAAGTTGCCCGACCATTTAGAACAATCTATGCAAAAGATAGTGAAGGGCAATTCACAATTGATGTGCAAGCAAAATTGTTGTCTGCAGGTTTATCACTTTGGTTTCCGAACTCTACAAATGAATATTTTCACAATTTAGAGTATTTAACATTGCTAAATAAAGCAGCTGAAGAAAAAATTGGATTATGGTCTAAAACTCTTTGTCCCAATGATTTAACCCCTTTGGACTCAATTGATTTATGGGTAAATAGCGATTCCCCGCTAAGTAACGAAAATGCTTTCGGCGAGTATGTTCTTTTGCACAACAAATCAGAAAAAGAGATTGACATTTCAAAGTGGAGTATCCGTGACAGTTCGCTTCAATTAAAAGATGAAAAATATGCTTTTGCTTCTGGAAGTAAAATTGGTGCGGGACAGGTACTCACTGTGTATCTTGGCGAAGATATCGCAAATTACCCACTAGCAAGTGGTGAAATTTCATTTGGCTTGAAATCGCCTATTTTGCAAAATCCAACCACGAGTAGTGAAAAATTTACTGGGGATGGAATTTATTTAATCTCTCCACGAACAACGAAAGGAGGGGGAAATATTCGAGCCTGGATGAATAGGCCATGCATTCCAGATGATTGCGTACCACCTGAGTGGCTAGTGAAAAATTCTGATGGCAGCATTAGAGCAATTCCTTTGCCACAAACGCTCTCTATGGTGCTCAATCCAGCAAAATATGCGCGGAAAGTTCCAGATCTAACTGGGTTGACTGCAGAGCAAGTCACCGGCGCACTGGCGGCACTTGATTTAGTTGCTCAAATCATCGATCTATCACCAAGCTCTGGTAAATCTCCACGAATTGTTAGGGATTTGTCCCCAAAGCCAGGAATCAATCTGCCGGCTGGAGCGTTGGTAAAAGTGAATGTGATAGTTCCAGACGCTTAAATTTGCGAGAAAATCGGAGTCAATGACGGGTTGTTGGATATTTTCATTAAATGTGCAATTCTTACAACGTGTTACCTTCTCAGAACGCGGCAATTTCCGTAACAGATTTAACTAAACGTTATGGCGAGCGAAATGCGGTTGACCATATCTCTTTCGATGTTCCGCGTGGAACGATCTGTGGCTTTGTTGGACCAAATGGCGCTGGGAAAACCACAACTATCAGAATGCTTTTGGGTTTAGTTAAACCAACAACAGGAGCAGGTACCGTTTTAGGCGAACCACTTACACATCCTGAAAGATTTTTGGGAAAAGTCGGGGCTCTAATCGAAGGCCCAGCTTTTTATCCAGCTCTTTCTGGAAGAGAAAATCTAAAGGTTTTGGCTACCCTAGGAAACTTTCCGCATGATCGAGTGGACCAACTATTAGATCAAGTAGGTTTACTAGATAGAGCAACTTCAAAATTCAAAACTTACTCACTTGGAATGAAGCAAAGATTAGGAATTGCCGCAGCCTTGCTTCCATCTCCAGAATTACTCATTCTTGATGAACCAACAAATGGATTAGACCCTGCTGGTATTCAAGAAGTTCGTGAATTACTTGGACATTTAGCCGGATATGGTTTAACAGTCCTTGTTTCCTCACACTTACTTTCTGAGATTGAAGCAATTGCTGATGATTTAGTGATGCTTCGCGACGGAAAAGTTTTATTCTTTGGCCAAACCAAAGCATTATTAACTGCTCAGCAATCAACTGTTATTGCAAGCAGCAGCAATCCACAGGATTTAGCAAGGCTGATTGAGATTGCAAAAAACTCGGGACACCAAGCCCAAATTGTCAATGAGAGTGTTCACGTAATTGCTGATGCCGAATTTGCTGCAAATTTTAATAAATCAGCTTTTGAATCTGGAATAATTCTTTCATCACTCGTAACTGCACGTCCAACCTTGGAAGAAACTTTCTTTGAATTGACAAGTGATAATTAATGATTCGAATATTTAAATCAGAGTGGCGTAAATTACGCCGTCCAACTTTATTTCTAGGCACTTTGGCGGCCGTCATCGGATTAACTGGATTGATTTCATCGCTGCTGTTTTTACTTTTGGATTCAGAGCGCGGAAATGGCCGTGAAGGAATGATCATCACTCGCGAAACCCTTGCTTTGCCAAATGGTTTATATGTTGGTTTTGCAAACTCAGCGGGGTTACTTGGTGTCATCGCACTATGTGTGTTTGCGGCACAAACTGCAATCGAATATACAAATGGAACATTAAGAAACTTATTAGTACGTGAACCTAGAAGATTATTGCTTTTAGCTGGCAAGTACCTAGCCATGATTTCATTTGCATTAATAACTGTTTGCTTTTCAGCGATAGTAAGTGTGGGAATTTCGGCATCTTTGGCAAATGTGAAAGATGTAAATACTGATCTTTGGTACACATCCAGCGCGCTATCCCTATTCGGCTCAACATTTGGAAATGTACTGCTCTCAGTAATTTCATATGGAACTGTTGGAATGACATTGGGATTGTTGCTACGTTCTCCCATCAGTTCAATTTCTATCGCGCTGGCTTGGATTTTGGTTGTTGAGAACATTCTCTCCGCCACAGTCAATGGCATCTCTAAATGGCTACCCGGACAATTGATGAGCTCTATTCCGGTGCAATTTGGAGTGGATTTCTCATATTCATGGGCGCTTTTCGGTAGTGCGACATATCTCATAATTTTTGGTGCTGTAGCCGTAATATTGTTTAAACGTCGAGATGTGGTTAATTAGCAATTAATTAGGACACAGATACAAAATCCTTGAAATGACAGAGTTTTTTAAGGTTACTCATTTATCCTAAAGCCATTCGTCACTGCCTGATCTTCCCTAAAGCAGCGACAAGGGGGAAATGTGTTTTCGAGCCATAGCGGAGCCAGTCTTCTTGCCTGTGTTCTGGCTTTTACACTTGTTGCCACCCCAATAGAAGCGCAATCGGCAACACGGAAGCCAACTCTTGCGGAAATCAAAGCAGCAAAGGCCAAAGAAATTGCTAAAGCGAATGAAGCCGCAAAAGCGAAAGCGAAATTGGCTGTGGCGGCTAATCAATTAAAAGCGCTAACGATTAAATCAAATGCAGCCCGAGCGATTTATCTCAGAGAACAAGCCGAACTTAATATTGCTACCGCAAAAGCGGAAAAGGCTGCCAAGAAAGAGAAAGCGGCAGTTGTTGCGGTTGGTGGTGCAAATATGCGAATCGGAAAGATGGCAGCCAACGCTTACATTATGGGCTCTGGGTTTACTGATTTTGATTCTGTGCTTAGTGCAAATGGGCCACAAGATTTGGCGGACCGACTTTCAATTCTAGATGCACTTGGTGAAGGCAATACCGAAGTACTTTCTAGATTAAAAGTAGCGCAGACTGCAGCAGAAGAAGCTAAAGAAGAAGCCGATGCAGCAAGAGCCGAGCAAGCTGTGGCCACCGCTCGCGTGGCTGCTGCGAAAAAAATTGCTGATGATGCAAGGTCTCAGCAACAAGAGGAAGTAGATAAATTAGAAGAAATTCAGGCTCAGATTATTAGAGAATTAACAAACGCACGCAAAAAACGGATTACCTTAGAACAGCAACGACAGTTAGCAATACTCGAAGAAGAGTTAGCAAGTCGTGCTGGACAAACGACCGGACAAGCAAAAATCTGGCCAGCAAATGGTGTTGGTTTCAATGCGGGACGAACCAGTATTCGAACAAACGAAAATCAAAGAAGAGCAGCGGTTGCATTTGCAAAGAAGCAAGTTCTCGCACGCAAGCCTTATGTGTGGGGAGATGAGGGTCCAAATGCTTTTGATTGTTCCGGATTGGTCTTTGCAGCGTATAGATCTGCTGGTTTGGATTGGACTCAGTGGGATCGCGTTAACTCTAGAATTTATTACAGCTGGACCAAACGAGTTCCTTTGAGTGAACTTGTTCCTGGAGATTTAATTTTTTACGCATATAAAGCCAACATCAGTACCATCCACCACATCACAATTTATGCTGGAAACGGAATGATGTGGGAAGCCCACAACACCAAAAAAGGTTTGTTATTTAGTTCTATCTACTCAATTCCGGGATTGATCCCGTTTGGTGGACGGGTATAGTCATTTGAAGTAAATTTCTCTATAGTTTGCACGGCAACTTTTGGTCCACTAACCCAAATAGGAGTATCTAAAGTGAAAATTATTGATGTGAAATTTGCTGGCTTAAAAGGTGCAACCCCTAAAGGCGGTTGGACTGAGGAGTTAAAACCAGACAGCGTTGTTCACACTTTAATTTCTGTTAAAACAGATTCAGGGATAGTAGGTGTTGGCACTGTTTTCACAAGTGCAGATTTAGTAGCCGCCTCACTAGAAGTTTTAAAGCCACTTTTAATCGGTGAGAGTGCAGTAGAACCTGAGCGAGTTAGTGAAAAACTACACCAAAACACATTCTGGCTCGGTCGTGGTGGTTCCATCACCCACACAATTAGCGGAATTGATATTGCGTTATGGGATATCTTTGGAAAAATTACTGGCCAACCAATTGGTCGTTTCTTTGGTGGAAGATTGCGCGAAAAAGTAATGCCTTACGCATCGCTTTTGATGGATGAACCCAAAATAATGAATGCGAATTTAACTGAATTAAGAGGACAAGGGTTTAAAGCCTTCAAAATTGGTTGGGGAACATTTGGTCGAATCGATACCGCCAATGACGAACTACTAGTTAAAAGTGCGCGCCAAGCAATCGGCGATGATTGTTTCTTGGCAGTAGATGCAGGCGGAAGCGACGCATACTGGCGTGGAAATCTTCGCTGGGCAATCAATGCTTCAAAGATGCTCGCTGATTACAACGTTGGTTGGTTTGAAGAAGCGCTAAGACCTGATGATTTGGCTGACTTTGTTGAGTTGCGCATGCAATCGCCAGTGCCAATTTCTGGCTGTGAAGTTTTGACTCGCCGACAAAGTTTTACCCCATTTATTACTGAACGTGCTTTTGACATTATTCAACCTGATGTTACGAAGGTTGGTGGAATTGGCGAATTCCGAAGAATCGCAGCGATGGCTGATGAGTATGCAATTCGCGTAATTCCACATGGCTGGAATACCGCAATCGGCTTGGCAGTTGATTTACAACTTTCATCAGCAATTCTCACTGCCGAAAAAGTTGAGTATTGCACTGGCTCGGCATATGTTGATGACTTAGCAACAGAGCCTTGGAAATTAGACAAAGATGGATTGCTCGAGATTCCAACCAAACCTGGAATTGGATTTGAATTAGATCCAGACAAAGTCGAGAAGTACAGCGGCGTGCGTGGATTTTTAGATTAAATCATGATGAATGATGCGCGTAGAGCAGCACGAAATGCTCTCGCGCATTTTGAACCGGGAGATCGAATTCTGCTGGCAGTATCAGGTGGGGCTGATTCACTTTTGTTAGCGGCAGCAACAAATCTTGAAGCAAGTAAAGTTGGTATTCAGTTGAACGCACTTGTCGTAGACCATCAATTACAAAAAGATTCAGAGCAAGTGGCATTAACCGCTCAAAAAAAATTAGTTGAGTTTGGAATTACAGAAGTACATGTTACTCAAGTTTTAGTTAATGAAGATGTAGGCAATGGGGGATTAGAGGCAGCAGCAAGACGCGCACGTTATGACGCTCTTGATGTGGAGGCAGATCGAATTGGTGCGGTTGCAATTTTTTTAGGTCACACAGAAGATGATTTAGCAGAAACAGTTTTACTTGGTTTGGCACGCGGGTCAGGCACTCGTTCACTTTCAGGAATGGCATTTCAAGTTGGCAGATATGTGCGACCTTTCCTTGAATTAACTAGAGCCCAAGTGTTAGCCGCATGCCAAGAAAGTGGAATTGAATACTGGAGTGATCCTCACAATCAAGAGATGAGTTTTGCTCGAGTAAGGGTGCGAAATGAAATCTTGCCAATGATGGAAAAAGAGATTGGCCCCGGAATTTCCAAAGCTCTAGCGCGTACTTCTCGGATCCTGCGCGAGGACGCAGACGCTCTTGATTTGATTGCCGGGGATCTTTTCGCCAGCCTGGCTGATCCAACTCAGATCCCGATCGAATTGATCGCGGAAGTGCCGAGTGCGGTTCGAAAGCGGGTAATCAAGCAGGCAATTGAAGCCATGGGCGCCCCAACCCTCACTGCTGAGCAGATCCTGGAGGTCGATGCGCTGGTCGCAGCCTGGAAAGGGCAGGGTCCGGTGGCATTAGCCGGTGGCATTACAGCCCGCCGAGATTCCGGCAGACTAACCCTCTCGAAGTAGTCAAGAGCCAGAGTAGTCAAGAGGGAGTTCACCTGTGGATCTGTCGGTAATCAAAGATGAAGTCACCGAAGTTGTCGTAACTGAAGAACAATTAAAGGTGCGCATAAATGAGATCGCTCGAAAGATCGAAAAAGATTACGAAGGAAAAGATTTGCTTCTGATTGGCGTATTAAAAGGTGCAGTAATGGCTATGGCCGATTTGTCTCGAGCAATTCAAAGACATATTGAGATGGATTGGATGGCAGTTTCCTCTTATGGGTCTGGAACAAAATCAAGCGGAGTTGTTCGAATTCTAAAAGATCTAGATTGCGATATCACTGGTCGAAATGTTTTGATTGTTGAAGATATTGTTGATACCGGGTTGACACTTTCGTGGCTCAAAGCAAATTTGGAATCGCGTGGTGCAAAAAGTGTGGAAATTTGCACGATCTTCCGAAAGCCAGATGCGGCTAAAGTCGAAGTTAATGTTAAATACATAGGATTTGATATTCCACCAGCCTTTATTGTTGGCTATGGATTGGATTTCAATGAGAAGTATCGAAATCTTTCAGTAGTCGCTGTTCTTTCACCACACATGTACTCCTAACATGAT
>DDZI01000079.1:0-226 GCA_002346305.1 Actinobacteria bacterium UBA3012
CAGAGTGGCACCATCGTGATGGGTCATTTGCCGAATGGTAAAAGGGGAAGTTAAATGAAAGTTATTGGCTATGAGATGTTCAACGTCAAGCCACGTTCAGTATTTTTAAAGATTGAAACAGATGAGGGCATAACCGGCTGGGGTGAGCCTGGATTGGAATACAAGCCAGCAACTTCAATTGCGGCTGTAGATGAAATGATGGATCATGTAATGGGTCGTGATCCAA
>DDZI01000079.1:391-3292 GCA_002346305.1 Actinobacteria bacterium UBA3012
TCTGGTGAGCGTGATAATTTTGGTAAGTATCCCGTAAAAGCCGATATTTCTGAGATATTAGATCGAGTTCGCCAACAAATGTCAGCCGGATTACAAGTGATCAAGTTTTGCCCAACAGATGCTTTGGCTCATATTGATACTCCAACGGAATTAAAAAATATTGTCAGTCGAGTTGAAGCCGTCCGGAATGAAGTCGGTGACGACATCGGAATTGCTCTTGATTTTCATGGGAGATTCAGTCTGGCGATGGCCCGGAAAGTTTTCCCACTTTTAGAAGAGTTTAATCTGCTATTTATTGAAGAACCAGTTCTTCCAGAATTTACTCACCACTTTGGTTTGATTGCTAGATCCACATCGACACCAATTGCTACTGGTGAAAGATTGTTTTCAAGAGGTGAATACAAAGATTTATTGCGTTCTGGAATTGCTGTCGCACAACCGGATGTCAGTCATGCAGGTGGAATTTCAGAAATGCGCAGAATTGCATCGATGGCTGAAACTTATGATGTAGCAGTGGCTCCGCATTGTGCAATTGGACCAATTGCTCTTGCCGCTTGCTTGCAAGTTGATTTTGCAACACCAAACTTTTTAGTGCAGGAACAAATTATCGGGGCAGGAGATCCTGGTGAAGTCCTCGCAGATCTAGTTGACTACTCTGATCTAAAACCAAAAGATGGTTATATTGAATTGATGAAAAAGCCTGGACTTGGAATTGAAGTTGATGAGAAAGCAATGCGTGCGGCAGCGGTTGAGTTTAATAAGTCAAGACAGCCTGAATGGATTCAGAAAGATGGCTCATACGCCGAGTGGTAAAAATTACCCTTTAGCTAAGTACTCAGTAATTCGCGCAGCGGTTGCTACAACTGCGGCGGCATGAATCCGGCCCGGCTGTCTGCTTAATCTTTCAATTGGACCACTAATACTTACTGCGGCTATCACTCGATTGTGTGGTCCGCGAATTGGAGCAGAAACACTTGCAACTCCTGCCTCACGTTCACCAACACTTTGCGCCCAACCGCGACGACGAACTGCAGATAATGTCGCAGCGTTAAATCTAGAATTTTTCAGCGCACGATGTAGACGATCCACATCCTCCCAGGCTAAAAGTATTTGAGCAGCCGAACCTGCTTGCATTGTTAATGCAGTTCCAACGGGAACTGAATCCCTCAATCCTGACAAACGCTCTGCGGCTGCAATGCATAAACGTGTATCGCTATGTCTGCGATAAATCTGGGCACTTTCACCTGTCGCATCACGCAGCGCAACTAACGCAGGGTTTGCGATTGCCATCAATCGATCTTCTCCTGCAGAAGCAGCTAACTCTTCTTCGCGGGCGCCGATAGTAAAACGACCATGTAAATCTCGAGCCACAAAACGATGGTGTTCGAGTGCTACTGCTAAACGATGTGCAGTTGGACGAGCAATTCCAGTTGCCGAAACCAATTCAGCGAGGGAGTGCGGGCCGGATTCAAGTGCATCTAAAATTGCGATTGCTTTATCAATTACGCCTACGCCACTTCCACCCAGGTCTTTATCCATGATATGATATTAGCATCTTGAATAATGAGATGCAATAGGGGGGTTAGTAATGGGAAAAACTTTGGCAGACAAAGTTTGGGAAGACCATGTAGTGCATCGCGCAGCGGGAGAACCCGATTTAATTTATATTGATTTACATTTAATTCATGAGGTAACTAGCCCCCAGGCTTTCGAAGGCCTTAGAATTGCAAATCGTCCTATATGGCGAACTAATTCCATTTTAGCGGTACCCGATCACAATGTACCAACTACCGATAGAAAAAAAGGCATCTTAGATCCAATATCAAAAATACAAGTAGATACTCTGGATAGCAATTGTGATGAATATAAATTAACACAATTTAAAATGAATGATCAGCGGCAAGGCATTGTTCATGTAATTGGTCCCGAACAAGGCTCAACACTCCCAGGCATGACTATTGTCTGCGGCGACTCTCATACCAGTACTCACGGAGCTTTCGGTGCTTTAGCAATGGGTATTGGAACCTCTGAAGTTGAGCATGTACTTGCAACGCAATGTTTAATTGTAAGAAAGTTTAAAACAATGCAGATAAACGTGAATGGCTCAACTGGCGAATACATTACCGCTAAAGATATCGCACTTGATATTATAGGTAAAATTGGTACAGCAGGTGGAACTGGCTATGCTATTGAATTTTCTGGATCCGCCATAAGAGATCTTAGTATGGAAGGTAGAATGACATTGTGTAATATGGCTATTGAAGCGGGGTCAAGAGCTGGTTTAGTGGGCGTTGATTTAAAAACTATAAATTATTTAAAAGACAGGCCATTCTCACCAAAAGGCGAGCTTTGGAAGCAAGCTGTAGATAACTGGAAAGAATTGATTTCTGATAAAGATGCAATTTTTGATAAAGTAATCGATATAGATGCATCACTAATAGAGCCCCAAGTGACATGGGGAACTTCTCCCGAAATGGTTTGTGGGATTAAAGAAAAAATTCCAAACCCAAGCGAACAAAAAAAAGAATCAAATAAAAAAGGATATGATCAGGCGCTTAAATACATGGGATTAAAAGCAGGCATGTCCATTACCGATATAACAATTGATAAAGTCTTTATCGGCTCATGCACCAACTCTCGAATAGAAGACTTAAGAGCTGCAGCACACATTGTTAATGAAAAGAAAATTGCTAAGAATATTATATTGGCTTTAGTAGTTCCAGGCTCAGGCTTAGTTAAAATTCAAGCGGAGAGCGAGGGCTTAGATAAAATATTCATTAAAGCAGGTTTTGAATGGCGTGATCCTGGTTGCTCTATGTGTTTAGCCATGAATGCAGACCGACTAGAGCCTGGTGAGAGATGTGCCTCAACCTCAAATAGAAACTTTGAAGGTAGACAAGG
>DDZI01000010.1:0-2068 GCA_002346305.1 Actinobacteria bacterium UBA3012
ATTCCAATTGTTGCCTCTTTTGATCTTCACGGGGTAATTACTGATCCAGTATTGAAAAATTGCGACTCTGTTACCGTTTATCACACCTACCCACATATCGATTTGTATGAAACTGGTGAACGCTCAGCCAAACTTTTGTTAAAGATCATGGATGGAAAAGCAAAGCCGGTAACAGTTCGCGCACGCATCCCTGCATTAGTTCGCGGAGATGAGTTAAAAACTAAAACTGGAATTTTTGGTAAACGTGTGGCCGAGGCTGTTGCCGTTGAAAATTCTGCTACTGGTTTATCTGCTGGAATCTTCATTGGCAATCCATTTACTGATGTTCCAGATGTCTCCTCTAATGTAATTATCTCTACAAATGATGATGAGAAATTAGCGGTAGATACTGCAACTAAAATTGCTGCTGAGTTTTGGCGCGATCGCGAAAAAATGCAGGCTTTCCTAACCTCAGTTCCTGATGCAGTAGCGCAAGCGCGTGCGGCAAAAAGTGGAACCACAATTTTGGTTGATGCCGCTGATGCCACAAGTTCTGGCGCTTGCGGTGATAGCAACGTAGTACTTGCTGAATTAATCAAACAGGGTTATTCCGGAACCGTATTGGCTCCGTTAACTGACGCTCCTGCTGTTGCGGCTGCCTTTAAAGCCGGCGTTGGAAATACCGTCACCACAAATATTGGTGGTTCATTAGATCCGCGGTACACCCCAATTGAAGTTACTGGCAAAGTCCAAATGTTGAGTGATGGCGAATTCAATAATGAAGCCGAGGGCGAACCTTGGCACGCCGGAAACTGTGCCGTACTAAAGATAAAAAACATCACTTTAGTTTTAGTTAGCAAGCCAGTGAGTTTGCATAATCGTTCGCTTTTTTATGCACATGGACAAAACCCAGAAAAATTTGATCTGGTAATTGTGAAATCTCCTCATTGCCAAGACCATATGTATGCAAATTGGGCAACTACATATATAAATGTTGATGCACCGGGAAGTACCAGTGCAAATCTTCCATCTCTAGGTCACACTATTTGTCGCCGTCCAATATTCCCGCTGGATGCAAATGTTGAGTATGTGCCCGAGATAACTGTTTATCGCCGTTAAATCAATTGTTTTAAAAGATTTGCATGAAGGTGTGGCCCGGCAGCGATGGTAAAACTCTCATCTGCTGGGCCGCCGCTCAAATTACTCAGCGTTGCACCGGCTTCAGTTGCGATTAATCCCCCGGCTGCTAAATCCCAGGGCTTTAAACCAATCTCAAAAAATCCATCGACAGCACCTTGGGCCACAAAACATAAATCAACTGCTGCAGCGCCGAATCTTCTGATGTCGCGGACTTCTGGAATTAATTTTGCAAATTTTGCGCCTTGGTCAATCCGGGTTTCACGGGAATAGGAAAAACCAGTTGCAAGAAGGGCTTGTGATAACTCAACTGGATTGTTTACTTTGATTTTCTGGGGCTGCCCTTTATTTGTCGAAACAAAAGCGCCCCCACCAAGTGTGGCGCTCCAAACTGTTCCGCCAGTTAAATGTGGTGCGTAGACAACACCTGCAACAGATTGGCCATCGATTTGCGCACCGATACTCACATTCCAACCAGGTAATCCATAAAGGTAATTCACTGTTCCATCGATTGGATCAACTACCCAAGTAACTCCAGATTTGCTAAGTACATCTGCACCTTCTTCTCCCAGCAATCCATCTTCTGGTCGAAGTTGGGCGAGCATCGAAGTTATCAAAGCCTCACTTGCCAGGTCCATCTGAGTAACGACATCTACCTCGCTAGATTTTGTGGAAACTTCAAGAATGGTAGGGCGCTCAAGTAGCAATGATCCGGCGGCTAAAGCCACCTTTTCTGCAATCTGAACAAGTCCCGGGTAATCCATCCCCTTATCCAATCACTTTTGGGACACCTGCCTGTCACTCTGTCTGTCTGCCGGCTTTTCTATTTACAGATGACTAGGCTTACCAGCATGGACAAAGAGCTGCGGATACTCTCCGAAGATGGTGAGTGGATCACTCTCGCCGATGAGAGTGGAAATCACTATCGTGCTCGCAAGCGGGCGAAATCACT
>DDZI01000010.1:2222-8891 GCA_002346305.1 Actinobacteria bacterium UBA3012
GCCAGCCACACCTGACTGCGGTAATTACTGATGCACCTCTAACTATTAAAGAGATTCAATCACGACTTCGCGCTGGCGAAACAGCAGAAGAGTTAGCTGCAACAACCGGTACTCCGATTGAAAAAATTGAGAGATTTGCTGGACCAATTATTCATGAACGAAATCACATCATCTCTCGCGCACTAGATACTGAAATTAAACGCAGTCGTAGTGGTGGAGTTCTTGGTGATGTAGTAGTTGAGCGCCTCGGTGCACGTGGCGTGGAAGCAACCAATCTTGATTGGAGCGCCTACCGACGCGAAGATGGAGTTTGGACAATAAATCTTTCTTATCCGACTCGCGATGGGCATGCCAGCGCACAATGGGTCTTAGATTTAACACGTGGAACTTTAGCCGCTGAAGATGATGGCGCACGTTGGATTTCGGGTGATGACCGTGCTCCGGTTGAAAAAGTGAAAGCCCAACTACCTGTTGATTTTGGAAGCGACCGTGAAGATTTTCAAACGCGTCCTGCACGTGAAGTTCTTGAAGCTCGAGAGATTCGTGATGCTCCAAGACTTTCAGTTATTCGTGAGGAAGTTGAGCCAAACTCTGAAGCCAGTGCAGATGGTGTTACCGGCCGCGCAAAAGTTCCAACTTGGGATGAGATTATGTTTGGAAAAAAGAGCGACGATTAATTTAGGTGACTTAAAAAAGGAATTAAACGCTCTTCATCGCTAAGTGCTCCATGGTGACCAACCATCGCAGATTCTTGAACTGCACGTGCTGGCTCAATAAGTGTTACATCTGAATTTGCAATCAAAATTAAATCGCCCATTCGATTAAGCGCTTGTGATGACGTGGCTGTCCCAAATAACTTTGTATCCACGGCTTCTTGTTTACTAATAACTTGTGCTAAATCACCAAGTGCATCTTTCCAACGTGAGTCAGCATCTTTAATTGCCGCCTCATGTAGATAAATATGTCTGGCGCGAGGCTCTCCCCCAAGCAATAGGACTTCATCACTCAAATGATTCAAAATGACTGGCTGCTCGCTATTTACCATTCCGTGATCAGCGGTTACCCACAACCTGGTTCCAGTCGGAAGATCTGAAATTAACTGCCCAACGAAATGATCAATTGCCGAAAGTGCGGTTATCCATGAATCAGAACCCACACCATCTTTATGGCCGGCGACATCCACCTCATTTGAATATAGGTAAACAAATGCTGGGGCTTCTTTTAATGCATTTTTTAATTCATAACGCATGGAATCAAAATTGTTAGCGCCTCTAAAGATGGCACCTCGTAAAACTGCTTCAGTAAATCCGCTGCTTTCATAACGAGATGCAGAAATATTTGAAACATTTATCCCAGCCTGCATCGCGCGTTCAAAAAGTGTTGGCGTTGGTTGCCAGGTACGAGCATCCACTCGAGCATCCCACTTAAGCGCGTTTAATAAACGATTGTTGCTGTATGGAATCCGCACTGTGTAGCCCAGCATTCCGTGCTCTCCTGGTAGTGAACCCAAACCAATTGAGGAGATACTTGTTGTCGTTGTCGCTGGAAATGATGTCTGCATTTGATGAGGTGAATTCATGGCACTCAAATTGGGTGCAAATTCGCGATATTTCTCTAAGGCCAATAAACCCAATCCATCGATTAGGTAAAGAATTTCGCGCGCCCCGTTAGATTTAGAAAGGTCTAATAAGTTTTCAGTATCAAGTCCCAATGTATTGAAAATTGAGGGGGTTATTTGCCACAAAGATTTATTCATTAGATTCACTTTACAACAATGGATAAGAATTCCCTTCTTGCGCGTGGCAAGCAGGTAAAAGCCAGGTATTCACGAGAGAATTGCGCTCATGCCTCCTGCAAAAACCAAGAGCTCTAAAGCCAGCAAAGCAAGACAGCCGACCCTTCCACCGGGGCCAGGCAAAATCGTAGATATTGATGTCTTCAGCGAGATGTCTGAATCCTTTTTGGAGTACGCGTACTCAGTTATCTATGCGCGCGCTCTTCCAGATGCACGTGATGGTTTAAAGCCGGTACACCGCCGAATTTTGCACCAGATGTCAGAGATGGGACTTCGCCCAGATCGTGGACATGTAAAGAGCGCTCGTGTTGTTGGCGAAGTAATGGGAAAGTTGCACCCCCACGGAGATACCGCAATTTATGATGCATTAGTTCGAATGGCCCAACCATTCTCAATGCGTTTAACGATGATTGATGGACATGGAAACTTTGGATCACTTGATGCCGGTCCTGCTGCAATGCGTTACACCGAAGCCCGACTTGGTGCAGCAGCCATGGCGATGGTTGGCGAAAGTGATGAAGATACCGTTGATTTCTCCGGCAACTATGACGGACAGATTCAAGAGCCACGAGTACTTCCATCCGCATTGCCAAACCTTTTAATTAATGGCGCAACTGGAATTGCGGTGGGTATGGCTACCAATATGGCACCGCACAATGTCGGTGAAATGGTCGCGGCAACCTGTGCTTTGATTGAAAATCCAAATGCCACATTAAAATCTTTGATGAAGTTAGCACCAGGTCCAGATTTTCCAACTGGCGGGCAGATAGTTGACCAAGAAGGAATTTTGGAAGCATATGAAACCGGACGGGGTTCTTTCAAAATTAGAGCCACTGTCAGCATGGAAAAAGTCAGTGCCCGCCGGCAAGGAATAATTGTTACCGAATTGCCATATAACACTGGACCAGAAAAGGTAGTTGAGAAGATCGCTGATCTTGTTAAAGCCAAAAAGATTCAGGGAATCTCAGACATCATCGATCTATCTGATGGCCAACATGGAACCCGGATCGTCATTGAAGCAAAAACTGGATATGAGACCCAAGATATCTTGAATGATCTATACCGGCTGACTCCAATGGAAGAGACTTTTTCAATTAATGCTGTTGCCTTGGTAAATGGCCAGCCAAAAACTTTGTCATTAAAGGAGTTATTGCAGGTTTACATTGATCACCGAATCAGCGTCGTAACCCGTAGGTCAAAGCACCGCCGCTTAAAAGCCACCGATAGATTGCATATTGTTGAAGGCTTGCTACGAGCCATCATTGATATCGACAAGATCATCAAATTAATTCGTGAAAGTGATGATGCAGATGCTGCCAGAAAGAAATTGATTTCCAATTACAAACTTTCTGAGATCCAAGCCAATTACATTTTGGATATGCCTTTGCGCCGTCTGACTAAATTCTCCCGGATCGAACTTGACAGTGAAGAAAAAGAGCTCAAAGCAATTATTGCCGGATTAAACAAGTTGCTTAAAGATCCTGAGGCGGTTCGTACTGCAGTTGCCGATGAATTAAAGGCACAGGCAAAAATCTTTGCAACTCCCCGGAAAACCAGATTAGGCGTTAAGTAAACGAAGCCGTCCGACTGCTTTAAAAAGTAGAAAAGCAACTGGCAAAGTAACAAGTGCGCACAACCACCCGTAACTTAAAAAGGCAATAATCAATCCGGCAATTGCACCACCAAGTGCTCCGCCGCTATTCATCAATAAATCAGATAGACCTTGTGAGGCAGCCTTGCCTTCTAATGGAACAGATTCAGCTAATAATGTAGAACCGGCGATCATCGTCATCGACCATCCGAGGCCGAGCAAAAATAAGCCGACTCCCAATTGGAAAACTGCATCTGCATAGGCCAAACCCGAAATCAGAGCGGCCAAAAGCAAAATTAGCGCACCTAAAATAATAGTTTTTTCGCGGCCAATTTGATCGGTTAGCTTTCCAATTAGTGGTGAGAAGGCAAACATGCCAAGCACATGCACGCTAATTACTAAGCCGATTAGTCGTAGTTCTACATCAACATGTCCCATATGAACTGGAGTCATCACCATGATAGTAACCATCGCGATATGACCGATCACAACAGAGGTCAAACCAAGTAATGCTCTAGGTTCTGTCCTAACTATTTTGAAAGCGGCCCGAGTCTTTACCGCCTTTTGAGTAACATCAATATCGGCTTCGGTGCGAGCCAAAAGATAAGGATCAGGTTTCAGAAAAATTAAGATTAATGTTGCTGCCAAAGTTAGAGTAATTACGGCAACCAAATATGGTCCAACTAACCTTGGGAAACCAAGTTTTTCGGCAACTGCTCCCGCAGGTTCCATCAAATTTGGACCTAATACTGAACCAACTGTTGATGCCCAGACCACAAGCGAGAGATCTCTCGCCCGGTTTTCATCAGTGGCTAAATCAATTGCACCAAATCTTGCTTGATATCCGGCTGCAG
Source organism: Actinobacteria bacterium UBA3012 (assembly GCA_002346305.1). Taxonomy (GTDB): domain Bacteria; phylum Actinomycetota; class Actinomycetes; order Nanopelagicales; family Nanopelagicaceae; genus UBA3012. The sequence continues at coordinate 6,463 of DDZI01000010.1, forward strand.
ATGCGCCACCAATCATGGCGGCACCAAGCAAGATCATAAAAAATAAATTATTAATTCCGCCGATCAATGCAAAGGTGGCCCCTAAGGCACCCACTAAATATCCAGTGCTTAAAGCTCTACGCCTTCCACCAAGTGCAGTCCATTTAGCTAGTGGTAACGCCAAAAGTGCTGCACCAACAACAGTTGAAGTTTGCACAAATCCAGCAAGTGCTTCTGATCCGGTAATTTGTACAACTAGAAGTGATCCGGCGGCAAAAGTTCCGGTAACGCCTAAGCCAGAGAGAGTTTGAGCCCCCGAAAGAACTCGCAAGCTTTTCTTTTGAATTACTGCAATCTCGCCTGCGCCTAAATGATTGCTGGTCATTTCTATACGTCGATACGTTCTAAATCAATCTGATTAGTACCAATAAAATCGCGACGCGGTGCAACTTCATTGCCCATTAACAATTCAAAGATCTCTTCCGCTTTTGCCGCATCTTTAATAGAGATTCGGCGGAGCGTGCGTTTGGTTGGATCCATTGTGGTCTCTCGCAATTGGTCAGCATCCATTTCGCCCAAACCTTTGTAACGTTGAATTGGTTCACGCCAACGCTTTCCATCTTTTTCTAGGCTCTTTAAATGTTTTTTCATCTCATCATCTGAGAAGGTGTACTGGAAATCGCCACGTTTTGCACCAACTAATTCGATTCGGTGCAAAGGAGGTACTGCTGCAAATACTCGACCGTCATCAATCAGTGGGCGCATGTAACGAAATAGCAGAGTCAGTAGTAAGCAGCGAATATGTGCACCGTCAACATCCGCATCAGACATCAAGATAATTCGGCCATAACGAGCTTGATCTAAATCAAAGGACCTGCCTGATCCGGCGCCAATTACCTGGATGATTGATGCGCATTCAGAGTTATCGAGCATCGCTGATAGCGAAGCTTTTTGAACATTCAAAATCTTTCCACGAATTGGCAGCAAGGCTTGGAACTCAGAGTTACGTGCAGATTTTGCGGTACCAAGTGCTGAATCGCCCTCAACAATAAATAGTTCAGTATGTTCGACTTCATCTGATCGACAATCTGAGAGTTTGGCTGGCAAGGAAGAAGATTCAAGAGCGTTCTTACGACGTTGCACATCTTTATGTGCGCGTACTGAAACCCGAGTTTTGGCAGCACCGGCAACTTTTTCTAAAATCAAACGAGATTGCACTTTGCTGCCGCGGGCTGCAAAGTAACGAGTAAGTTCTTTCGAGATTACTGCAGCCACAATTTTGGTAGCAGCAGCAGTTCCTAAAATCTCTTTAGTCTGACCTTCAAATTGTGGCTCTGACATTCGAACCGTTACAACCGATGTTAAACCTTCAAGGACATCATCCTTAATTACATCAGCCTCGTTGTTCTTAAGCGTCTTAGTTGCACGAAGTGCGTCATTAAATGCTTTGGTGATAGCGCGCTCAAAGCCTTGAACATGTGCCCCGCCCTTAGGTGTAGCAATAATATTTACAAAGCTCGACATGGTGTTCTCATAGCCATTGCCCCATTGCAGCGCGATATCAACGTCCATCTCACGGCTAACCTCTGTTGGCATCATGTGACCTTTTTCGTCAAGCACCGGAACCGTTTCGGTATATTCACCTGAGCCTGAAAGTCTAATTACCTCACCAATTGGATCATCGGGGCGCAAGAAAGAACAGAACTCGGAGATGCCGCCTTTGTGAAAGAATTTCTCTGAACTCTTTGTCTTGCTCCGATTATCGTTTACGGTGAGCGTTAGCCCAGGCACTAAATAAGAAGTTTGACGGGCGCGAGCGTGAATATCTTCAATTGCAAGTTCGGCCTCTTTCAGAAATATCTGACGATCTGCCCACCACTTGATTCGTGTGCCAGTTACCTTTGTACTAACTTTTCCAATAACTCTAAGCCCTGAAGATTCAGTGAACAAAGCCTTTGGGTCGTCGCCCTCAAAAATTCCCGCATTGCCGCGTTGAAATGACATCCAATAAATTTTTCCATTACGATCAACTTCTACATCTAGCCTTGAAGCAAGCGCATTAACTACAGATGCACCAACACCGTGCAATCCTCCGGAGGCAGCATATGAGCCGCCGCCAAATTTTCCACCAGCATGCAACTTGGTCATAACAACTTCGACGCCAGTTAGACCAGTCTTTGGCTCTTTATCAACTGGGATCCCACGACCATCATCGTGTACTTCGACCGAGCCATCTGATTCCAGATTAATTTCAATGTTCTTGCAGTGTCCAGCGAGAGCTTCATCTACCGAGTTATCAATAATCTCCCAGAGGCAGTGCATGAGCCCGCGGGAATCAGTTGTTCCGATATACATTCCAGGGCGCTTGCGTACTGCATCTAAACCTTCAAGGACCGCAAGATCTTTGGCGTTATAGCCATTCTCAGTAGTTGATGCAAGATCGTCGGTAG
>DDZI01000056.1:0-2112 GCA_002346305.1 Actinobacteria bacterium UBA3012
TACAGTTCGTTGTCCATAGGTGACTAGATGACTGGCTTCAGCAAATGATTCACCATTATTTAAACCAATCTGATCCCAGATTTTTTCACTAATTGGTTCCGTGGCAACCATGAGTGAGTAAAGCGGAACCCGTTCACGTCCACTTTTAGCAAATGCTTCTGTCGCTGAAATTACGTTGGTCGCAATTAGTGCACCTGAAGGGGTGGTTACTTTGTGATCAGAGTTCCTAAGCGAAGGCGATTTTTCATAAATCCGTGCTCCTAGTTGTTCTACATGATCGGCAAGGGCCCGGACAAACCTTCCAGGGTGGATTGTTGCGCAATCAGAAGTAAATAAACTCCCTAAAGCGCCATTGACTTTAATTTTGCTTTCAGTTTCGCTTTTATCCAAAAAAGTAGCTGAACTAATTTCATTTTTTAATCTCTTTAGTTGCGCTCTATTCCGAGCAAATGTAACTGTTCCACCTTTTCTAAAATTTGCATCAGGTGCGTACTTGCTTGCAAAAACTCCAATTTCATCGATTGATTGCACTAAGTGTGGGGTGACTTCATCAGCGCCTGTTCCGCTTGGATAAAGTGCGCTAACCCATCCACCATTTCTACCGCTCGCACCAAAACCAACACGTTCTTTTTCTATTATGGAAATTTTTAAATCTGGATTATTGGAAAGAAGATGATAGGCACTCCATAATCCAGTGAAACCAGCGCCGATAATTGCAACATCAATCTTTTCTGTTTTCTTGAGTGATTCTCTTTCTGCAGGTTTACTTTCTAATGTGGCATCCCAAAGATTCATGTTCGGCCTTCTGGCCACCTTGAAATGTAATCAGGAACAGGTATTCCTGGAATTAAATTTGGATCTGGAATGGGTTCGCCATAAGAATGTTTAATTGGCAAAACTCCAGCCCACATTGGAAGGGAATACTCTTCTGCCGGATCAGCCGGAAACTTATCTGAGATCTTCACACTTGCTTCCGTGAGTGGCATGGAAACCATTAGCGTGGCTTTTGTCTCCTGCTCAGTGGTTAAACGCAATTCTTTACTGCGCTCAGGAAATAGCTTCTCTGTTAGATTTAAAAATGCATCCAATTTTTCTTGACCTTCAAGAGCCCGTGCGCTTCCCAAAATCATCGCACTTCGATAATTCATGGAAGACTCAAATGCAGACCGAGCCAGTACTAATCCATCAAGAATTGTTAGTGTTACGCAAATCGGTGCCCCTGAAGCAATCGTTTTCATTAGCCGTGACGCACTTGATCCATGTAAAAGCAAGTGATCTCCAACTCGTGCTGCGACAACCGGCAAAACAAAAGGTTGACCATCTTCAACAATTCCGACATGAGCAACTAAAGATTGATCTAGCAGGTCATATAGAGCGGCCGTATCTGTAGCCGCCTTGTGGGGGACGCGTTTTACCTTTGTCCGCTCGGTCGGGGATAATTCGCTCATCCGGCAATTAGATCACATCGAGAGTAACTCCTGTTTTTGTCCTTGCTGACAAGGGCGGGGTTTAGCGCGTACCCTGATCCCACTAGAACTCCAAAAAATAAAAGGGGCAAGTTGCGATGAAAGCGCTTAAAAACTTTGTTGGTGGAAAATCAATCGAGGCTAAAAGTGGCAAGAGCAGCCAGTTAATAAATCCAGCCACAGGTCAGGCATACATGACTGCGCCAGTTTCTGATGCCGCAGATGTAGATCACGCACTCAAAGTCGCCGAAAAAGCTTTTGGTGGATGGCGGGATTCAACACCAAGTGAGCGCCAACGTGCGCTTTTAAAAATTGCCGACGCACTTGAATCTCGCGCCGAAGAGATCATTGCAATTGAGTCAGAGAACACGGGAAAACCTCTTGCAGTTACTCGTTCTGAAGAAGTACCTCCAATGATTGATCAAATTAGATTTTTTGCAGGTGCAGCCAGAAACTTAGAAGGTTTATCAGCAGGGGAGTACATGCATGGCATGACTTCATTTATTAGACGTGAGCCAATTGGAGTTTGCGCGCAAGTAACTCCTTGGAATTATCCAATGATGATGGCAGTTTGGAAGTGGGCGCCAGCAATTGCCGCAGGCAATACTGTTGTATTAAAACCAAGTGATACAACACCAGCATCTAC
>DDZI01000056.1:2284-5392 GCA_002346305.1 Actinobacteria bacterium UBA3012
CGGGCATTAATCAGCCATGAGATTCCGCAATTAGTTGCGATAACAGGATCTGTTCGCGCCGGAATGGAAGTTGCATCGGCCGCATCGCAAGATGTGAAACGAGTGCATCTTGAATTAGGCGGCAAGGCACCCGTTGTTGTTTTTGATGATGCAGATTTAGAAGCCGCAGCAGCCTGGATTGCAGTCGCCGGATTTTTTAACGCTGGTCAAGATTGCACCGCAGCAACGCGCGTACTTGTAGGACCAAAAGCTTATGATGATTTCGTAGCACTACTAACTGAGCAAGCAAAAAATGAAATCAAAATTGGTATGCCAGATGAAGATGTATTAGTTGGTCCGGTGAATAACGAATCTCAATTAAAACGGGTTTCCGGATTTTTAGAGCGGACGCCAAGCCACGCAAAAATCATGACTGGTGGCGCACCATTGAAGCAACCTGGATTCTTTTTCCCGCCAACCGTTGTTGCCGGCCTAAAGCAAGATGATGAGATGATCCAAAGTGAAATATTTGGGCCAGTAATTACAGTGCAGAAATTTACCGATGACGATGAAGCGCTTCGATTTGCCAATGGAGTTAAATATGGATTGGCATCAAGTGTCTGGACTAAAGATCATGGCCGGGCCATGCGGATGGCTAAGGCATTTGATTTCGGATGCGTCTGGATCAACACCCATATTCCGATTGTGGCTGAGATGCCACATGGCGGATTCAAGCACTCGGGCTATGGAAAAGATCTCTCAAACTATGGTTTTGAGGATTACACCCGGATTAAGCACGTAATGACCAACCTCGAGGCCTAAATCTCACAATAATTCATGGCGAAATCTGGTCATATGGGGCTATGAAGTCCTACGATCAGACCCCCAACCAAATCCTAAAGTTCCAGATTAAGGAGATATTCAATGAAGCCCGAGCTAACTCCGGAAGTGCGTTCAATCGTCCGCGCCCAACTCTCCCGTCGCCGTTTCATTGCTGGTGCGGGTGCGATAAGCGGTGCAACTTTGCTTGCTGCCTGCAGTTCAAATGATGCTGAAAGCGGAAGTGCAGACGCAACAGCAAGTGCTCCGGTTGATGAGGGTGGCACAGTTCGTTGGGCCAACTGGCCAGCGTATTTAGATTTTGATTCCGACAAAAAAACATACACGTCGCTTGAAACCTTTAAAGCAGCATCTGGAATCAATGTTGTTTATAAAGAAGATGTAAATGACAACGATGAGTTTTATGGAAAAGTACAAGGTCAATTAAAACTTGGAAAAGATATTGGGTATGACATCGTCACCCTAACTGACTGGATGGCTGGACGTTGGGTGCGCATGGGTTATACCCAAGCATTTGATGAAGCAAACATCCCAAACAAATCAAATATTTTGCCAACGTTGGAAAATGTTGGCTTCGATCCAGGTCGCAAAAGCACTCTGACCTGGCAATCTGGCTTCGCCGGTTTTGGTTGGAATAAAGAAAAGATTCCTGGTGGAATTCAAACTGTGGAACAACTTTTTGACAAGAAGAATAAAGGTCGGATTGAAGTTCTAAGTGAAATGCGCGACACAATGGGAATTATTCTCCAAGCTCAAGGTGTTGATCCTTCTCAGCCATTCACTGAGGATCAATTTATGAATGCAATTGATTACCTTCAGCAGAAAATTTCTGATGGATTTATTCGTCAGGTAAAAGGAAATGATTATCTAGAAGACATGGTTAGTGGAGACGCAGTTGCAGTCATTGGTTGGAGTGGAGATATCTTCTCTCTCTCAAATGAGAATGGTGGAAAGTTTGGATTCCAAGTTCCAGAAAGTGGTGGAACTTTATGGAGCGATAACTGTCTGATCCCATCCACATCAAAAAACAAGAAAAATGCAGAGGCAGTTATTAATAATTATTACGACCCTGCAATTGCAGCCCAGGTAGCAGCATATGTAACTTACATCTGCCCGGTAGTTGGCGCTCAAGCTGAAATGGAAAAAATTGATCCAGAGTTGGCACAGAGTCCTTACATCTTCCCGGATGATGAAACTTTGGCAAAGGTTCGAGTCTTCCGCACTTTGACTCCAGAAGAAGAAACCACGTTCTCTGAGGCTTTCCAAGCAGCAGCAGGAAACTAATAGTGGCAAATCACCCTGATGCGGCAGCTGCTAAAACAGGAGATTTGAAACTAAGCAGTATCACCAAAAGATTTGGTGACTTCTTAGCGGTTGATGATTTAGATCTGGTGATCCCCAAAGGTTCATTTTTTGCACTTTTGGGGCCATCCGGTTGTGGCAAAACCACAACACTGCGCATGGTCGCTGGTCTTGAGGAACCGACTTCGGGAAAAATTTATTTGGGTGATACTGATTTAACTGACACAAAATCATATCGTCGGCCAGTCAACACAGTTTTTCAAAATTATGCCTTATTTCCTCATTTAACAATCTTTGAAAATGTGGCGTTCGGATTGCGCAGGCGCGGCATCAAAGATGTAAAAGAATCAGTTGAAAAAGTTTTAGCATTGGTTGAGTTATCGCATTTACGTGATCGCAAACCAACGCAATTATCGGGTGGACAACAACAGCGGATCGCAGTTGCGCGCGCCATAGTAAATCGGCCAGCTTTGTTACTACTAGATGAACCTCTTGGAGCTCTTGATCTTAAATTACGCCGCCAAATGCAAATTGAGTTGAAATGGATTCAAACTGAAGTTGGAATTACTTTCGTCCACGTGACACATGATCAAGAAGAGGCCATGACAATGGCAGACACAATCGCGGTCATGAATGAAGGGCGAATAGAACAACTTGGTTCACCAGCAGATTTATATGAGAATCCTAAAACTGCATTTGTGGCAAACTTCTTGGGCCAATCCAACTTCATCAAGGGAAGTGTTGAATCAACCTCCGGTGCTGATCAATTTGTTAATTTGCAAGGAACCCGAATCGCAATTCCAACTGCTCGTAATAGCAGTACTCATAAGAGCGTTCTGGTTGGAATTCGACCTGAGAAATTCAGAATACACAATGTCGGAGATGCGACCTCTGGAAATAAATTAGAAGGCGGAGTTGTGACCGACATTTCTTTCGTCGGAGTAAGCACTCAATACCAAGTGGAAATGCCTTGGAAGCAAGAGTTAA
>DDZI01000060.1 GCA_002346305.1 Actinobacteria bacterium UBA3012
TCAACTAGGTCCGAAGAGTTACCGGAACGGATTAGCTCGCTGCTGGATAAAGTTAAAAATATTGAAAAAGAGATTTCAGGAGCGAGAAGTAAAGAAGCTCTTGCATTGGTAAAACCACTGGCTGAAAAGGCTGAGAAAATTGGTAGCAACAAAGTTGTACTTGCACAATTGTCCGATGGAGTTTCCGGAGATGATTTACGGACAGTTGCACTTGAGATTAGAAATAATTTAGGGGCTGGTGCTGTAGTTATTTTAATTAGCAACAATGAAGATAAGCCGGTTTTGGTTGTTGCCTGCGATGAGGCCGCCCGTAAATCTGGATTAAAGGCCGGTGAACTAGTACGCATGGGGGCAAAAGCATTAGGTGGCGGCGGTGGTGGAAAAGATGATTTTGCTCAAGGTGGAGGAGTCGATACCGCAGCGGTTCCAAACGCCCTTAAAACAATAAAGGATCACCTGCTTGCTCATAATTAGAGTCAAGTAGAGTTAGCAAATGCAAAAGGGGCGAAAGTTAGGCCTTGATTTTGGAAGCACCAGGATCGGTGTCGCAATCTGCGATCCTGATGGAATCCTCGCTACGCCGTATTCGACTATCCCATCTGGCTTGGGTTTGATTAGTGAAATTGCGGCAATCTGCGAATCTGAAGAGATTGTCGCAATTGTTGTTGGCTTACCAAGGTCGCTAAATGGTGAAATTAGTCATGCTGCAAATTTAGTCAATGACTTTATCGTTGAACTAACTGCTCAACTTCCTGATATTCCAGTTGTAACCTTTGACGAGAGATTTACTACAACGTTAGCTAGCCAAGCATTGAGGGCTAGTGGACGAAATGCGAAAGAGGGCAGAGCGGTAATTGATCAGATAGCAGCGGTAAATATCTTACAAAGTTATTTGGACGCCAATGAGTGAGATTATTGAAAGTAAGAACATCATTCGTAACAAAACGGTTAATATAAAAGCGATTATTGCTAGTTCGGTAGCATTAATTGTTTTGATTGGTGGAATCCTTTTCTGGAATCAGAATCATCCAGATTTAGATTTTCCAGCGGGTACTGCAGGAGCAGAAATTGAAGTTAACATCCCAGCCGGCAGTTCAGGTGTTGAGATTGGTCGGATTTTAGCTAAAGAAGGTGTAGTAAAAACTTCAGTAATTTTCTTCCGAGCCGCAACTGCCGATAAACGTGCTGAGAGTATTTCTGCTGGTCTCTATTTACTAAATACCCATCTATCAGCCAAAGAAGCAATCGAACAATTACTCGATAAGAAGAGATTGCAGGGTAAGTTTTTGATCGTTGAAGGCGCGAGATTGAACGAAATCAAAGCTAAGCTTTTAGAAGAAGGATTTACCTTAGATCAAGTGGATAAAGCGTTAAACAGTTTGAAAATCCCAACAGGGTTTCAAAACGACAACTTAGAGGGATTGCTATTTCCGGCAAACTATACAATTTTGCCGGATGAAGAAGTATCGACCTTGCTGCAAGGAGCGCTCGATAGATTTGCCCAAGAGTTAAAAAATATTTCATTTGATGAGTATGCGAAAGAATTGAATTTAAAGTCAGCAGAATTACTAACAATCGCATCTATCGTTCAAGCTGAAGGTTTTACCGATGAAGATTTTGGTAAAGTTTCCAGGGTTATCTACAATCGCCTTAAACTCGGAATGCCATTGCAAATGGATTCAACTCTTTTATACGCGAATAAAAGCCGAGGGGAAATTCGCGTAACCAATCGGGAACTAAAAATTGCATCAAAATACAACACCTATAAGTACAAGGGATTGCCGCCTGGTCCGATTGGAAGCCCGGGTGGAGCCGCATTGGTGGCCACCATTAAACCCACCCCCGGGAATTGGCTCTACTTTGTTACGGTATCCCCAGGAGAAACCAAATTTACCGACAGCTATTCAGAGTTTCTCACCTTCAAAGCAGAATTTATTCGTAACTACAAAGCCGGTTTATTTAAGGGGAGTAAGTGATTAAAGCCGCGGTACTTGGTTCCCCAATCGGGCACTCACTCTCACCAACTCTGCACAATTGTGCTTACGAAGTTCTGGGTTGGGATTGGGAGTACACCGCAGTAGAAGTAAAAGGTGGCGAGCTAGCAAAATTCATAGCAGCGAACCGCAAAACCTTCCGTGGATTATCTTTAACAATGCCCCTGAAAGAAGAGGCTTTGCTAGTTGCAGATTCCTTAGATCCATTGGTGAAGCGGATTAATGCGGCTAACACTTTAATCTTTGAAGAAAATCAGGTAAGTGCCTATTCCACAGATGTTTCTGGTTTTGTTCAAGCTTTAGCCAAAGCCGAAGTATCAATTCCAAATGAGATAACAATCTTGGGTGGAGGCGCCACGGCTCGTTCGGCGATTGCAGCAGTAGATGGACGCGGCAGAACTATCACGGTTTACAGTCGAAGTGCATCAAGATCGGCGCAATTAATTAACAGTTCAATCTCGGCAACAGTTGTAGTGAAAGATTGGAGTGAAGCGCAATCAGGGTTAACAGCAAATTTGGTTATAGCAACAACACCTACGGGTGCGACCGATCATCTGATTCCGACCGCAGCAAATGGGACCTTATTTGAGTCGTTGTATTCACCGTTGCCGACTAAATTATTAGCAAAGTGGCAAGAAGCGGGCGGAAGATATCTTGATGGCCTAGATCTGCTAGTTGAGCAAGGAATGGGGCAAATCGAATTAATGGCGCATCAACCATTAACTGTTGATCTTCGATCACTAACAGTAACCATGCGTGCCGCTGGTTTGCAGAAATTGGGCATCTAATTAATTTTTAATGCACTGATTTATTTGTTTATCTGGTAGGGGTTAATTTCCTTGGATGAACCCTGTGCTTTTGATGGCTTCATTTCTAATAGGATATTTAATTCATCTTCGCTTGTGTTGGAAATTTGACACCGATCCGCAAAAAGTCAAAACCATAATACTTTTTCTATCTTTGACTTCAATTCTCATCGCATATTTCCCAAATGAATCTCATCCTCGTACTAATCTTTTCCTAATTTTGGGCTGGACGATTGTGCTAATCGATAATGCGCATCATCGGATTCCAAATTTCATAACTGGGTATCTCACACTCGCCCTGGTCTTAATTGCAGTCGTGGATAATCGGCTTCTCGATTCCATAACAGGAGGATTTGAATTCCTGTTATTTTTTGGAGTTTTGGCAATCGCTGCAAAACTGAAAATCGGGATTGGAGATGTAAAACTCGCTGGCGTAATTGGGTTAATGACTGGAGTGGTTGCATTCCAAGAGTTAATCTCATTTGTATTACTTGCTGCAATTTTTGGGATCACATCGATGTTAGGCGACCCTGGGGGAATTCGCCTCAAAGCCCGAATTCCCTTTGCGGCACCGATGATTTCGGCAGCTATTTTGATCTGGCCGATCTGGCCGAAGTAGCGCATGAAAGGGTAAGTATCTGAGAGAATTACCCCATGTTGAGATGGCTAACTGCAGGAGAATCCCATGGTCCGGCTTTGTCGGCGATTTTGGAAGGATTGCCAGCTCAGGTCGAGATCACCAGTGCAGAGTTGGATTACCACCTAGCTAGACGTCGATTGGGTGTTGGTCGCGGCGCGAGACAAAGTTTTGAAGCCGATCAAATCAGCATCTTGGGAGGAGTCCGACACGGATTGACTCAAGGCGGACCAATCGCGATTCAGGTGGGAAATAGTGAATGGCCGAAGTGGCAAGTTGTGATGGGTGCAGATCCTATTGCCGCATCAGAGCTTGAAGGATTAGCCAGAAATGCACCACTAACCAGACCAAGACCAGGTCATGCAGATTTAGTTGGAATGCAAAAATATGATTTCGATGATGCCAGACCAATTTTAGAAAGAGCGAGTGCACGTGAAACTGCTGCTCGGGTTGCACTTGGCGCAGTTGCACGCGCATTTCTCCAACAAGCTGCAGGCATTTCTATTTTTTCGCATGTAATTTCAATTGGTTCAGTAAGACTTCCAGATGATTATGTAATGCCTACAGCAACGCAGATGAAAGCAATCGATGAAGATCCGGTTCGAACAAGTGATCCAGAAACCAGTTTAAAGATGGTCGCCGAGATCGAAGCGGCACATTCAGCCGGTGACACATTAGGTGGAGTAGTTGAAGTTTTAGCATTTGGTTTACCCGCAGGACTTGGTTCACATGTTCACTGGGATCGCAGACTTGATGCACGTATCGCAGGAGCGATGATGAGTATCCAAGCGATGAAAGGCGTGGAAATCGGTGATGGTTTCACGACAGCGACTCGTCGTGGATCTGTTGCGCATGATGAAATTGAATTAAACCAAGATGGAACTGTAAAACGAAGATCTGGACGTGCCGGAGGTACTGAAGGCGGAATGAGTACTGGGGAATTGTTGCGGGTGAGAGTTGCAATGAAACCAATCTCAACCGTTCCACGTGCTTTAGACACTATTGATACCGCGACCATGCAACCTGCAAAAGCCATTAACCAAAGATCAGATGTATGTGCTGTACCTGCATCAGGAGTTGTGGCTGAAGCAATGCTGGCATTGGTACTCGCAGATGCGTTATTAGAAAAATTCGGTGGCGATAGCGTGGGCGAAACAAAGCGAAATCTAGAGTCCTACTTAAAATCACTATCAATTAAGTAATTTACGATGCCACCAAAAATTGTCTTAATTGGTCCTCCAGGTTGTGGGAAAAGCACAGTTGGACGGGCTTTGAGTCATGATTTGCAACTCAGTTTTTCAGATACGGATTCTTTGATTGAAGAGCGAGAGAAATCTTCGATCTCTGATATTTTCACCGAACAAGGTGAAGGATACTTTCGGGCGATCGAAGAAGAAGTAGTTGCTAAAGCATTAGAGATGGAAAGTGGAGTGTTGTCATTGGGTGGAGGGGCAATCTTGAGTCAGGTGACGCAGGAATTGTTGCGTAAATCTGGAAGCGAAATTGTATTTTTAGATGTTTCCATAACTGGAGCAGCACCTCGAATCGGTTTCAACCGTGACAGACCACTTTTGATTGATAACCCGCGCGCTAGATGGGTCGCGCTGATGGCTGCCCGTCGTCATATCTATGAATCATTGGCCACTCATACTGTGAATACAGATGACAAGAGTTCTAATGAAACAGTAGAAGCAGTTCGGAAGGGGTTGTCGCAATGAGAAAGATCAGCATCAGCGCCGAACACAACTACGATGTTTTGATTGGTGAATTAGATATAGCCAACTTGAGACCACTATTGAGTGAATGCACCAAAATCGCGTTGTTATACCCATCAGAAATTAGTGAAAAGGTAGATCAAATTTCAGCCGAATGGAACTTGCCGGTTGAGTTAATCATGATTGAACTGCCAGAAGGTGAATCCCAAAAAAGTTCTGAAGTACTAGTTGAAATTTGGAACACTTTGTCTGATCATAATTTCACACGCCGGGATTGGATTATTGGTATTGGAGGAGGGGCCACTACAGATCTCGCTGGCTTCGCGGCTGCCTCTTGGTTACGTGGAGTTAATTGGGTAAGTGTTCCTACAACAGTTGCCGGAATGGTCGATGCGGCAATAGGTGGCAAGACTGGAATAAATATTCCAGCGGGTAAAAATCTAGTAGGAGCTTTTCATTCGCCTCGATTAGTCTTTGTAGACCCTAACTTTTTAAAATCACTTCCAATTGATGAGTTGCGATCAGGGCTGGCAGAAGTTATCAAATGTGGGTTTATCGCGGATGAGCAGATCCTAAAAATCTTCGAAGCTGATCCAAAACAGTTGTTGGAGTGGAACTCTGCCCAACTGCTAGAGGTTATCGATCGATCGATTCAGGTTAAAGCCGACGTTGTTTCTGCGGATTTGAAAGAGTCATCATTGCGTGAGATTTTAAATTATGGACACACGTTGGCCCATGCGATTGAGGCACTTGAGGATTTCACGTGGAGACATGGAGATGCAGTTTCGGTGGGAATGGTTTTCGCCAGCGAACTCGCGTTACAGGTTGGATATTGCGATCAAAAATTGGTTGACCGTCATCGCGCTATTTTGAATTCTGTCGGATTGCCAACCTCATATAAAGATTCTGTCCTGCCTGAATTGATCGAGCGGATGGGACGCGATAAAAAAGTACGCGGTGGTTTACTTCGCTTTGTCTTGCTTGAGCAGGTAGAAAAGATAAAGCGTCTTGAAGGGGCGTCTGAAGCAGATCTAACCATCGCTTATGAGAAAATAAGTTCATGAACATTTGGGTGATTAATGGTCCTAATCTCGGAAGATTAGATTTACGAGATAGTGCAACATACGGAGATATCTCCTATGTGGACCTAGTTTCTTTCTGTGAGAAAAGTGGAAAGGAACTTGGGCACGTAGTTTCGGTTTATCAAAGCGATGATGAAACCGAGATAATTCATTTATTGCATAAGGCCGCCGATGAGAAAGTGCCAGTAATTATTAACCCTGCAGCCTTCACTCATTACTCTTATGCCATCAGAGATGCTGTTGCGATGTTGAAAGCGCCAGTTATTGAAGTACACCTTTCAAATCCATTGTCCAGGGAAGAATTCCGACACACATCAGTCGTTTCAGGCGTAGTGAATGGAACTATCGGTGGCTTTGGTTTACATTCATATGAATTAGCCTTGCGGGCAATTTCAACAATAAAAGCAAGGTAGAATTCACCCACTCTTTGAATTTTAGGATTGGAATCAGCCGTGGCTACGACAAATGATTTGAAAAATGGCATCACATTGAATATTGATAACCAACTCTGGAATGTGGTTGAGTTTCAACATGTTAAGCCTGGAAAAGGTCCAGCATTTGTGCGTACCAAACTCAAGCATGTACTTTCAGGAAAAGTAGTCGACAAAACTTTTAATGCTGGATTAAAGATCGAAGTAGCTACTGTCGACAAGCGCGATATGACTTATTTGTATAAAGATGGGGACGATTTTGTCTTCATGGACAAAGAAACTTACGACCAGATGACAATCACCGCAGCAACAGTTGGTGATGCTGCGAATTACATGCTGGAAGAGGTCAAAGCAGTAGTGGCTGTCTATGAAGGCGAACCGCTTTACATAGAATTACCGGCATCAGTTGAGTTAAAGATCACTTATACCGAACCTGGTTTACAAGGGGATCGCTCAAGTGCGGGTAGCAAGCCAGCAACATTGCAAACTGGAGTTGAAATCCAAGTTCCTCTCTTCATAAATCAAGATGAAATAGTTCGAGTAGACACTAGAGATGGTTCGTATCTGGGTCGCGTCAACTAATGTCATCAAGGTCCAAAGGGCGTAAACGCGCACTTGATATTTTGTACGAAGCTGAGTTACGTGGTCGTGCGGCTACTGCTTTTCTAGAAGAGCGTTTAGATGAGAACACCCCGGCGATAGCCGAGTTCGCAAGAGTGCTGGTCAACGGCGTAATGGCATATAAATTTGAAATTGATACCGCAATAACCGCTCATTCAAAAGAGTGGGATCTCGACCGTTTACCCGGTATCGATAGAAATATTTTGAGAATTGCAATCTATGAAATTAAGTGGTGTGCAGAGGTTCCAAACGCGGTTGCCATTGATGAGGCTGTAAATATGGCTAAAGCATTATCAACCGATGAATCTGCTGGCTTTATAAATGGAATTTTGGGTGAAATTAATCGAGAGTTATTGGTTACTCCCGCTGTTGGGGATGTATAAGAACTCCCCATTTTTTGAGTTGTTCATATAGGGCTGATTCACTAGTTTCAAATAAAATTGCCAAAGTTTCTAAATCATTTTTGCGGAGTGAGAGTATTTGCCCATTCCAATCCTCGCGCTTTGTTGTGATTGTAGAAATGTAGCGATGTATTGGTGCGACTTCATCGCCCAAGGATCGGATTTTGTGAAGGTCAAGAATCAACTCTCTGAACTCTGCTTTATCCGTGCTGGGCATTGAAAAACAGGAAGAAATCGGCACTTGATAGAAATGCAATAACTCCGCTAATTTTCCGACTGAAAGTGCACGATCGGCACGTTCGTAAGATCCAATAACTACAGCTTTCCAATGGCCAAGTGATTTCTTTTCAACTTCTTGCAAACTCATTTTCTGAGATTTACGGATGATCCTTAATCTGGCCCCTAACTCTTGGGCTGCTTGCTTTTTGATGGCTTCCATAAAAAAACCTACCTTCCGTTGCTTTACAACGAAAGGTAGGTTCAATCATTACTTACGGCAATTGATTATCCACAACTGCGTATTGCTGATAGGTATGGTCGCTTACGGTCTCCTACGGTCTCCATGCACCGCCATCTGGCGTTCTTGCAGTAGTCCACATATCTTTAACTGCATCCTTATTATCGCAAGGGAATTGCGCAGCTAATTTTTCATCGATGTCGATTCCAAGTCCTGGCTTATCATTTGGATAGACATAGCCACCTTTGAGAACCGGAGTTCCTGGGAAAACTTCTTGAATCTTGTCTGAAGGTCCCCACCACTCCTGCACGCCAAAGTTTGCAGAGCTTAAGTCGATATGTAGGTTGGCAGCATGTCCGATTGGAGAGACATCTCCTGGACCATGCCATGCAGTTCGGACGCTAAATGCCTCACAAAGGTGCGCCAACTTCTTGGCTGGAGTGATTCCACCAATTGTGCTGATGTGGCAGCGAATGAAATCAATCAAGCGATTCTGAATCAACGGTAACCACTCTTGCGGATGAGTAAACAATTCGCCCATTGCAATCGGTGTTGCACTTTGATTACGCATAATTGCAAACCAATCAACTTGCTCTGGAGCTAGTGCATCTTCTAAGAAGAATAAACGGTATGGCTCTAAGTTTTTAGATAAGCGAACCGCCTCAATTGGTGCCAAGCGCTCATGCACATCATGCAAAAGTTCAATGTCATCGCCAACTGCGTTACGCATATGCTCAAAAAGCTTTACGGTGTTTCGGGCATAACCGTGTGGATCAAAATATGCTCCAGGAAGCGCGCCTTCAGGTGATTTGATCTGATCGATACGACCACCGTAACCACCCATTTGGCAACGGATGTAAAGCAAACCTTGTTCCATATATTTGCGAACATTGTCTTCAACTTCAGTTAAGGATTTTCCATCGGCGTGACGATAGACCGCAGCGGCTTCACGAGTTTTTCCGCCCAGCAAGTCATAAACTGGCATACCAGCGACTTTGCCTTTGATATCCCAAAGCGCCATATCAA
>DDZI01000034.1:0-2088 GCA_002346305.1 Actinobacteria bacterium UBA3012
GGTTTAGTTACATAGTCATCTGCCCCTAAGCGCAATCCACGGGCAATATCGCTCTTATCTCCTCTTGCGCTCAACATCAGCGCCGGGGTGAGATCTCCAGTGTCACGTAGCCGTTCCAGAAGCTCAAAGCCATCCATCAAGGGCATATTTATATCAATCACCAAGAGGTTGGCTGGGCGCTTGCGCAAAGCGGTAAGAGCGGCCATCCCATCAGTTGCCTCAAAAGTTTCATAACCACCAAGGCGCAGAGCATCCCCAAGCAAGTCACGCACCCCTGCTTCGTCATCCACCACCAAAATCACTGGCGTATCTGTCTTAGCCAACCCTGTTGTACTGGACATCTGGACCCCCTCGATTGGGCTATCTATCAGGTGAGGCTACTAGTAGCACCAATCCAATTGCACCCCCTAAATAGGGGATTCCCGCAATCCCACAAAGCGCGAACCATTTTCACAGAACCCTCACAAAATCGGAGGGGAAGATTGGGTCATAACTTCGGTACCGTTATCGAAGTGCGAATAGCAGTGAATAGCAGTGAATAGCAGCGAATAGAGGAGTAACAAATGGCACAGAGGCCGCGGAGCGCTTTCACACTCTCGCTACCGTTTCTGATTTCAGCTTCCCTCTTAATTACATCTGCACTTACGGCCCAAGCAGCAGAAACTCCTGCTCCAACTTCTCCAGCTCCCTCAGCATCCGCAACAGGCACTTATGAACAGCAACTAGCTGCTTACAAAGTTGCCTTTAATGCGTACAAAATTGCTCTAGATAAATACAAGCAAGATCGTCGTAGCACAGAAGCAGCTCACAAAATGGCTATTAGCAAATATGAATTAGAAGTAATTGCATTTGAAGAAAAATACAAAGTCGAATTAGCCACGATTAATGAAGCTTTTAAAACGGCGATCGATAAAGCGCGAGCCGATTTACGAAATTCTCGAAGTGGTGCAAATACGCCAGAAACAAGAAATGCTTTGCGAACAGCAATCAATGCTGCAGTAATGGCGGCAACAAAAACTCGTAAAAGTGCAATAGATGCACTTGGTGATATTCCGGTAAAACCTGAACGACCAGTATTTGCACCACCACCAGCAGAGCCACGTAAGCCGATGCAAAACCCAAAAGGAAATCGCAATCAGAAAAAACCTCTTAACCCTCGGGTGCAACCAGGCAAGCCTGGTGGACAGAACTATCAGCAACCCGATCCAAATGTCCAAAGTAAAGTGAACAAGCCGGCGAAAAATCAAAATGCTTCTGGCAACGCAGAGATATTTGAAGGTGATTTTTCAGCTTAAATTAGATTTATTACTGCGAGTTAAAACCCCGAGTCGACCCCTCGGGGTTTTTTAATTCTTATTCTTTTTGGACTGCTTCAATTAATGCCTGGATATATCCATTAGCGAAGGCACGTCCACGATGACCCCACTCAGTATCCCCGTGAGTGTGCGGAACATGGTCATCCATAAAGAAGCCATCAAAGTTGTGCTTGTGATAAATCTTCATCGCTTTGTACATATCTACATGTCCAGTGTTAATGAACTCTTCCTTGAATACCGGAACTGGGCCAGAAACATTTCGGAAGTGCACATAAAGAATCTTCTTGCGTGAGACGAAGTATTCAATCATCTCGTAGATATCATCTTTCATCTCTGAAAAACTTCCTTGGCAGAACTCAATTGCGTTGCTATCACTTGGATAAATTTCAATTAACCGCTTATATGCATCAAAAGAGCGGAAAAGCCTTGGGATGCCACCTAATTTTGGAACTGGTGGGTCACTTGGATGAATTCCTAATCTAACTCCTTCTTCTTCGGCAATCGGAGTAATGATTTTGATCCAGTACTCAAGATTTGCCCACATCTCTTCTTCGCTATATTCACGATCATGTGAAAGTGGATACTCCTTAGCGATATTTTCATCAAATGCTGTGGCAACAGCTCCACCACGAATCAATTCTGGCTTAGTGCGCCAAACAAGTGAAGGCTCCCAGTTGTATCCAAAGATTGGGATGCCAGCACGGGCAATATTGCGAATCGTGTAAATCATATTTTCGATCTGTTGGTCCCGCTTAGGACCATTAAGCATGAT
>DDZI01000034.1:2272-2844 GCA_002346305.1 Actinobacteria bacterium UBA3012
TGGTCATAGAAATTACTTGGCACATTTTCCAATGCCGTTAATTTCATACCAAAGTTTTCAATCTGCAAACGCAATTTAACTAAATCATGTAACTCGAATTTTCCACCGCTACTTGGAATCCCCGATGTGTCATAAGATTGAATTGCCACATCGGTGATTCCAAATTGTTGCGAAAATTGCAACTTATCGCCGTGACTAAATCCGGTCATGATCCAAATTCCTTGACCTGAACGCATCTTTGCCACAGCCTTTCGTCTTTATGAAATGAATTAACCTTGCTTTTGAACTGCCTCGATCATCGCTTGGATATATCCGTTAGCGAAGGCACGACCACGGTGTCCCCAAGGGGTATCTCCATGAGTATGTGGGACGTGATCATCAATAAAGAATCCATCAAAGTTGTGCTTGTGGTAAATCTTCATTGCTTTGTACATGTCGACGTATCCGGTGTTTACAAACTCTTCATAGAAGACTGGAACTTTGCCTGAGACGTTGCGGAAATGTACATAGAGAATCTTTTTGCGAGATACGAAATATTCAATCATCTCGTAGATATCATCTTTCATCTCTGA